>JAGWAI010000004.1:0-850 GCA_021296485.1 Acidobacteriota bacterium | reverse complement strand
GCCGGGGAAATCGAGCGGCGCGTGGCACAGGATCTCGCCCAGTCGCTGCGCGACCATGCCGGCGTGACCGCGCTGCGGCGCGGCGCCATCAACCTCGATCCCTCCGTGCGCGGGCTGTACGCCGAGCAGATTGGCGTGTTCGTCGACGGCACGCGCACGTTTGCCGCCGGGCCGGCGCGCATGGATTCCGGACTTAGCCACGTCAGTCCCCATGCACTGCAATCCCTGCACGTCGTACGGGGACCGTATGCGCTTACGTGGGGCGCCGGCACCCTCAGCGCCATTCGGGCCGACACCTTCAAGCCGGCGTTCTCGGGCGGCGCCTTCGAGCTCGGCGGACGCGCCGGTTACAACTACGGATCGAACGGCGGCGCCAACGACGCCATCGCGAGCCTGTACGGCAGCACAGACCGCCTCCGGTTCACCTTCCTGCACAACACCCGGACCGGCGACGACTACACCGACGGCGCCGGCGCCGCGGTCCAGGGCGACTATGAATCATTCGATACACGCTGGAGCCTCGGTGGCCGGCCGACCGGCCGCACGCTGCTCGAATACACCGGCGGCTACCAGAAGCAGAACGACATCGACTACCCCGGACGGATACTGGACGCCGGCCTCTTCGAGACGCAATCGCACGCGCTCGAATTCTCCCATGCGCGTCCGACCGGCCTCGTCAGCGAAGTCGCCGGGCAGGTCTATCTGAACGCCAAGACCCACGTGATGAACAACGACAACAAGCCGACCGCCGTGCGGAATCCGCAGCGGACACCGCCGTTCCCGATTGATGTCCATCTGCCGACCTCGTCGGACACGCTTGGCGGTCGCTTCCACGCGGCGCTCGAAACCG
>JAGWAI010000080.1:1628-8523 GCA_021296485.1 Acidobacteriota bacterium | reverse complement strand
ATCACCGCCCGCACCAGCTCCGGCGGCTCGATGCCGGACAGCACCGCCAGGGCCAGCCGCGGGCCGACGCCGCTGATGGAAATGAGGCGCTCGAACACCTGCAGCTCCAGCGCCGTGGCGAACCCGAACAGCGCCAGCGTGTCCTCGCGGACGTGGGTGTGCACACGTAGCGACACCGTGCTGCCCGGCTCGCCCAGCTCGTAGAACGTGGAGAGCGGCACGTGCAGCTGGTACCCCACGCCCTGGACGTCAACGACCAGGCGCTCCGGTTGCTTGTCGACGATGCGGCCGGTCAGCGCGCCGATCATTGGGTGCCGCGGCGCCCCCGGCGCCCCGAAACGCCGGCCGCCTCGTCCGTCTCGCGCGGACGATACTGGCGCCAACTGCGCGCCGGGCCGCCGCCGCGGCTGCCGCGCTCCCCAGTCGGACCGATCGAATGGGCGTGGCAGACGGCCACGGCCAGCGCGTCGGAGGCGTCGAGCGGCGAGGGCGGCGCATCCATGCCGAGCAGCAGCGTCACCATCTGCTGCACCTGCCGCTTGTCGGCGCGGCCATAGCCGACTACCGCCTGCTTCACCTCCGCCGGCGAGTACTCCGCGGCCGGCAGGCCGGCCTTGGCGGCCGCGAGCATCAGCGCGCCGCGCACATGCCCCAGCACGAGCGCGGAGCGGGCGTTGCGCGCGTAGAACAGGTCTTCGAGCGCCACGACGTCGGGTTTGTGCGCCGCCAGCAACTTGGCGAGCCCGTCGTGGACCGCCAGCAATCTGTCGGGGAGGGGAGCTTGCGCCGGGGCGGAGATCGCGCCGCAGACAATGAGGCGGTGCCGGCTGCCGCTCGTCTCGATGCAGCCGTAGCCGGTGCGCCTGGAGCCGGGGTCGACCCCGAGGATTCTCACGCCAGTGAGGCCTCGATCTCCTTGGCGTCGATATCGAAGTTGGACCACACGTGCCGCACGTCGTCGTGGTCCTCGAGAAGCTCCATCAGCTTCAGGATCTGCCGGACCGCCGTACCTTCGACCTTCACGTAGTTCTGGGGCAGCATCGCGAGTTGCGCGCTCGCCGGCTCGATGCCGGCCTGCTTCAGCGCCTCCAGCACGGACTCGTACGCCTCCGGGGAGGTCACCACTTCCCAGTGCTGGTCTTCCTCCTGGATGTCGTCGGCGCCCGCATCGATGGCCGCCATCATGAACGCGTCCTCGTCGACTCCCGAGCGATCGACGATGAGGTGGCCCTGCTTGGCGAACAGCCAGGCCACGCTGTTGGTCGTGCCGAGGTTGCCGCCGTGCTTGGACAACAGGTGGCGAATCTCCCCCACCGCGCGGTTGGTGTTGTCGGTCAGCACCTCGATCAACAACGCCGCACCGCCGGGGCCGTACGCCTCGTAGGTGACCTCCTCATATGAGACGCCCGGCTCCTCGCCCGTGCCCCGGCGAATCGCCCGCTTGATGTTGTCCGCGGGCATGTTGGCCGCCTTCGCATCCGCGACGACCGTCCGCAGCCGCGGGTTGCTGTCCGGGTCGCCGCCGCCGTCGCGGGCGGCGACCGTCAGTTCCTTGATGATGCGGGTGAAGACCTTGCCGCGCCTGGCGTCGGCGGCGCCTTTCTTGTGCTTGATCGAATGCCACTTGGAATGGCCTGACATGGGAAGCGCTCTCCGGCTACTTTGGTCGACGGGAGCCGCGCGAACCGTCCGCGCGACAGCCGTCCGGACTCGCGACGACCGCGGATATTATCGCAGATGTACCAGTATCATAAAGCTCCGTTGGAAGCCGCGGCGGCGGCACGGAGAGACCATACCAATGACACCTGACTGGGCGCCCAACATCCATCCGATGATCGTCCACTTCCCGATCGCCCTGCTGGTGGCCGGGTTGGTGGCGGATCTGCTCAGCCTGATCCTGTCCCGGCGCCCTGCGCTGCGCGACGCCGCGACGTGGCTGTATTGCGCGGGCGCCGCCGGCGCCATTGCCGCCTACCTCACGGGCGAGAACGCGGCGGATTCCATGCTGCTGCCGGCCGAGGTGGCGCCGCTGGTCGACGTCCACGACAACTGGGCGTTCCGGACCATGCTGCTCTTCACGCTGCTGGCCGCCGCGCGCGTAGCCCTGCCGTTCTTCATGACGCTCAAGGCGCCGGCCTGGTGGGCGGCATTCGTGCTGGCGCTCGCCGGGCTGGGCATGCTGTTCCAGACGGCTGACCACGGCGCGCAGCTCGTCTACGAGCATGGCCTCGGCGTGCAGGCCATCACCACCGATGCGCCGGTGGAGGAGCTGGTTCCGGAGGTGGCAGCGGGCCAACTCGATCCCGGTCCCATCGATCTGGGGGACGGTTCCTGGGTCTGGCGTCCGGTGCAGGGCGCGGACGCGGTGCTGGCGGAGCAATTCACCTGGGTGCAGAACAGCTCTGCCGGCCTGTCGGCCGCGATGGTGGACGATGCCGAGAAGGGCGCCGTGCTGGGCCTCCATCCCGCGGGCGCGCCGGCGCTGCTCGTCTCGGGCGGGGCAATCGACGCCGCGCAGGCCGACGTCCACGTCAACGTCGACCAGCTCGACGGCGAGCTGCGGATCCTCCTGCACGCCAGCGACGCGGACAACTTCGACTACTTCTCGGTCGACGGGACGACCGCCGCGCTGGGCCGCGTGGAAGACGGCGCCGCCACGGTGTTCGAGAAACAGGAAATCGACGCGTCAGGCTGGCTCTTCCTGCGCGTGTTCGGCGGCGACGGCCACTTCCGGGGCTACGTGAACGGCGACCTGGTGGCGCACGGCCACGCCGACGACCTGCCGCCCGGTCCGTTCGGCCTGCAGGTCAGCGGTTCCGGGATGGTCCTTGTCGAGCAGATCCAGGTGCAGGCGGTCGGCGAGAGCGACTAGCCGGATGCGCGGTCCAGCCGCATCGCCATCGGCACGAAGACGATTCCATTGACGCTGCGCTCAGGGCCGGTCTGCCGGAATCCGAGCTTCTCGTACGCCGCGACACCGTAGCGGGACGAATTCATCGTCATCCGCTCCACGTCGGGCCGCGTGGCGCGCGCCTGCTCGAGCGCGCGGTCGAACAGCGCGCGGGCAATACCCCGCCGGTGAAATTCCTTGCCGACGAACAGCAGCGCCACATGGTTGCAGTCGCGGATCTCGGTGATGCCGGCGAGCCGTCCCGCGACCTCCGCCACCATCACGAAGTGGCTGCCGCCCTCGACCCGCGCGCGGATGGCGTCCGGCTCCGCGTAGCGCCGGAACGCGGCGATGCCGTCCTCGCCCAGCTCGGGGCCTATGAACTCGTCGAAGGCCGTGCTCACCAGGTCCGAGACCTGCTCCGCGTCGGCCGGCTTCATCATCCGGTAGGTGACAGGTTCGCGCATGGTTCAGTCTTGCGCGACATCATAGTGTTCCCACAGGTATTCGGGGAAGTAGCTGTGCAGGTGCAGGAATATCTCGTGCACGAGATTGACTGACTTGGTGACGCCGTAGGCGTGGTGCCCCGGCCTGGCGACCACCTCGACCTGCAGGGTGCCGCGGCGGTTCGAGCAGCCCGGCCGGGCGCGCCGGCGGTCGATGCGGCGGTGCGCCGGAAGCGACGGCGCCGACCGTCCTTCGATGAACTGCCGCAGCTCGGCGGCGAGCGGTGAGCGGGCCCGCACGTGCGGCAGGACGTTCGTGAAGGTCAGCGTGCCGCTGGCCGGCTCGTACGTCAGCTTGAACGGCTTGTCGGCCAGCCACAGGAACCGGAAGTAGTACCGGCCGGCGCGCGGCGGCTGCTCCGCGTACCCGCGGAATACGCCGCGGTCCGCGTACTCCTGAAGACGGCGCCGCACCGCCGCTAAGTCCTTATCCGGATGGGGCTGCGCCCCATACCCCCGGCGGCCGCTAGCGGGGACCCCTTCGCCCCGCGCCGCGGCCGCCGAGCCGCGCCGTGCGCGGCTTGGGACTAACTCCGTATCTTGGGTGTTGTTCCTTCGCAGGTCGGGACTACCGCCGCGTGAGCGCAGCATCAGTGGTTGTACGACATCACGCCGGGCTCGACCTTGCCGAGGAATCCCGGCGGATACTGGTCACGCAGCCAGAACTCCTTCTTGGCCTGCACGTTGATGACCGCCGGGCGGCTCTCGTCGAGCGCCACCTGATAGGCCCGCTCCAGCGCCGGCTTGAACTCGGCGGAGCGCGTGACGTACTCCCCGTGGGCGCCCAGCGCCTCGCCCATCTTGTCGTAGCGCACGTTCTCCTGGAACAGGTGGATGGGCAGGCTCACCGCGTTGTTGCGCTGGCCCGTCCACGTGCCCCACGCGTTGTTGTTGTAGACGATCAGCACGACCGGCAGGCGGTACTTGGAGAGCGTCTCGATCTCCATCCCCGAGTAGCCGATACCGCCATCGCCGGTGATGGCCACCACCGGGTGCCCCTTGTAGTCGGCCTGCGCGCCGACCCCCTGCTGCACCGCCACCGCGGCGCCCAGCGCGTAGCCGACGTCCGGACCGATGGCGCCGTACTGATACGCGCCGTTGATGATCTGGCCCGGCCGGAACCCGCGCAGGTAGCGGCGCGTGTAGCGGGCAATCCCGTAGCCGCCCTGGATGATGGTGGTGCGGTCCCGCGGCAGGCTGCCGTTATGCAGGAAGTCGGCGACCTCCTTGCCGAGCACCGCCGGGTGAACCGCATCCGTGTACCCCAGGCCGGTCTGGTAGAACTGCTCGTTCTCCGCCTCGAACTCCTGCCGGGCCGCCGCCACCTCGGCCACCCAGGGGTCGTGCCGCTGCTCCGGCACGGCGTCGGCGAGCGCCTCCAGTGCCACCATCTCGTCGCTGACGATGCCGACTTCGATCGGCAGGTTGCGGCCGATGTCCTCCGCCGCCGGGTCGATGCGGATGTAGCGCGCGTCGGGACCGAACGCGAACTCGCCCATCGTCGGCATGCAGTACTGCCCCACCAGCAGCACGACGTCGGCGCTCGGCAGCGCGCCCGGCGCCGCGTCCGCCGACAACGGGCTGTCGGCCGGGAACTGACCCTTCATCGCGCCGGACTCGACGACCGGGATCTGCGCCTTCTCCGCGAGGCGTTGCAGTGCCTTCCAGGCCTTGTGGTAGAACACGCCGTTACTCGACACGATGATCGGCCGCTGCGCGCCCTGCAGCAGGGCTGCCGCGGCGTCGATGGCCTTGGGATCCGGGTGCGGCTTGGCCTCGGTGCGGTAGCGCGTCTTGTCGTAGTAGTACTCCAGCTCGCTGGCGTCCGCGAACACCGCGCCCGCCACCTCGGCCGGGAAGTCCAGGTGCACCGGCTTCGGCACGCCGGTCTTGAGTTGTCGGAATGCGTAGCCCGCGTATTCCCACGTGCGTTCCGGCGTTATGAGGCGCTTGCCGTACTTGCGCAGCCCCTCCGTATTCGGCTGCTGGTAGGCGTCCTGAATGCCGCGCTCCGTGTCGTCACCGCGGATGGTCGAGTTACTCGCCACCACCAGGAGGGGCGAACGGGCCGCATTCGCGGCGGCAACCCCGCAGATCATGTCGGTGAAGCCCGGCCCCTCGGTGCCGGAGGTCGCCGCGATCTCGCCCGTCGCCCGGCTGAACGCATCGGCCGCGTGGCACAGCGAGCCCTCGTGGCGGCCCGAGAATGTGGGAATCCCCAACTCGGCCATCGCGTGCACGACCAGGTAGTTCCCCGGGCAGCAGAACAGGGCGCCCACGCCCTCTTCCTTGCACGCGCGCGCGAACACCTGCGCGCCGATCATCGGGAAGTCGACCGGCGGCCGCGGCGCCCGCTCCGCCGCCTCGAACTCGCTGGGGATGGTGATCGGCCTGGCGTCCTCCTCGGCGGCCGCCGCGATGCGACCCGTGCCGAGGGCTGCGGCGGTGGCGCCGGCCCCGCCGAGCACCGCCTTCTTCATGAACAACCGACGGGATTCCGCGACCTTCTTCTGCGTGCGCCGCTGACTGCCGTTCTTCATCGGAGCCCCCCGTCTGCAACTGCCATCCGGATACCGCGCCGACCGCTGCGCCGAACGCGCCTATCGTATCACCGGCATTATTTACACGTGCTGATCGATGAGGATGGGGTTGCCGTCCGGATCGACGACCACGCAACTGGCCGGCCCGGATGTCTCTTCGTTCGCCTCACGGACGAGCTCGACCCCCGCGTCCCTGAGCCGGCGCTGAATATCCCTGACGTCCATGAACTTGTCGAGGGACCTGGCTTCGGCATCCCAGCCCGGATTGAACGTCAGGACGTTCTTGTCGAACATGCCCTGAAACAGGCCGACCGCATAGCCGGGGCCCTTCATGATGAGCCACCCCTGGCTTGCTTCACCCCCCGCCACTTGCAATCCGAGCTTCTCGTAGAACGCCCGCGACGCGGCGAGGTCTTTCACGGCAAGACTGATGGAGAAGTTTCCAAGGTCCATTTCACGGCTCCCGTTTGACCGACAATGCAGGATCGTCGTCAGCCTTCAGAATCCCCACGAAACGCCGCCTCCAGGGCGGCGACGTCGATCTTGCCCATTTGTAGCATGGCCTGCTGCGCCCGCAAGGCGGCGGCCCGGTCCGGTGCGCTCTGCATCTCGAGCAACGGTTCCGGCACGATCTGCCACGAAACGCCGAAACGGTCGGTCAGCCAGCCGCACTGCCCTTCCTTGCCGCCATCTGCGACCAGGGCGGCCCAGAGCGCGTCTGTCTCCGCCTGGTCCTTCGTGAGAACCGAAATGGACGCGGCCGGCGTGTGCGGGAATATCGGACCGCCGTTGAGCACCTGGTACGGCGCGCCGGCGAGGATGAAGTCCACCGTGAGCGCCGGGCCGTCCGGTTCGGGCCGCGAGACGGTTTCAATGCGGCTGTCGGGCAGCAGCGAGACGTAGAACCGCGCGGCCTCCTCGCCCTGGCTGTCGAACCAGAGGCAGGTACGGACCCTGGG
>JAGWAI010000080.1:446-1508 GCA_021296485.1 Acidobacteriota bacterium | reverse complement strand
GACGACGTCGAACAGGTCGTTGGCGGTGGTCTCGAGCGCGTCGCGCGTGGCGATGTGGGTGGCCAGCGTCGGACGCGTCAGGTAGAGCGAGCCCCGGGCGGCCAACATCGCCGGGTTGAATGCCTGGACCGGCCCCGACGCGTTGCCGAAGCTCACCATCAGGCCGCGCGGCCGGAGGCAGGCGAGCGAATCGGTGAACGTGGCCTGTCCCACCGAGTCGTAGACGACCGGCAGACCGGCGCCGCCGGTCAGCTCGCGCACCCGCTCGGCGACGTTCTCCTGCGTGTAGATGATCACGTGGTCGCAGCCGTGCGCCTGCGCCAGCTCGGCCTTGGCGGGCGTACTGACAGTGCCGATCACGGTGGCGCCCAGGTGCTTCGCCCACTGGCAGGCAATCAGGCCGCAGCCGCCCGCGGCGGCGTGGAACAGGATGGTGTCGCCCGGCTGCACCATGTAGGTCTGCCGCAGCAGGTAGCGCGCGGTGCAGCCCTTCAGCATCATGGCGGCGGCCTGCCGGTCGCTGACGCGGTCTGGAATGCGGACGAGGACGCGCGCCGGAATCAGCCGCCGCTCGGTGTAGCTGCCGACGCTCATGCAGTAAGCCACCCGGTCGCCGGGAGCCACCTCCGTAACGCCGTCGCCGACCGCCTCCACGACGCCCGCGGCCTCGCTGCCGATGATGGCCGGCATCGCGGCGACCGGATAGAGCCCGGTGCGGTGGTAGACATCGATGAAGTTGAGGCCGACGGCCGTCTGGGCGATCAGCGCCTCGCCGGGGCCGGGCGCGCCGACCTCCACCGGCTCCCAGGTCAGTACCTCGGGGCCGCCCTTTTCATGTATCCGTATCGCTCTCGTCATCCGCCTCGCTCCCTCGGTACAGCCACCGACGGCGCGCGGCGGCTGCGTGATCCTACCAAGCGCATGTGTCACGGGGCGTCACGGGCGAGCGGCGTGACAACCTGCGCGGGTTTCGTCAAACTGTGACGCACTCGTGCCTGCCACCGACAGCGGCGCCTTCGACGCTGAGCATCCGCCCTCGCGCGACCTGGTCGCCGACTGCGT
>JAGWAI010000080.1:0-366 GCA_021296485.1 Acidobacteriota bacterium | reverse complement strand
GCCTCGAGGACGCGGCGACGCTGAGCGACGGGTTCGTGCGGCATATCGATACCTGCCTCGGCTGCATGGCGTGCGTCACGGCGTGCCCCTCGGGCGTGCAGTACGACAAGCTGATCGAGGCCACGCGCCAGCAGGTGGAGCGGCGCGCGCCGCGCACGTGGGGCGACCGCCTGTTCCGGCGACTGATCTTCTCCCTGTTTCCCTATCCGGGCCGGCTGCGTCTGGCGGCGCTCGGACTGTGGGCGTACCAGCGCAGCGGCCTGCAGCGGCTTGCGCACGCCAGCGGCGTGCTGGCGCGGCTGCCGGCGCGGCTGCGCGCCATGGAAGGGGTGGCGCCGGAAATCTCCCTGCGCGCGGCCTGGGGCG
>JAGWAI010000079.1 GCA_021296485.1 Acidobacteriota bacterium | reverse complement strand
TGCTGGAGGCGGCCACGACGACCATCATGGACCTCGAGGACTCGGTGTCCACCGTCGACGCCGAGGACAAGGTGCACGCGTACCGCAACTGGCTCGGCCTAATCAAGGGCGACCTCACCGAGAGCTTCGAGAAGGGCGGCCGCACGGTCGAGCGCGTGATGAACGGCGAGCGGGTGTACACCGCACCGGACGGCGGCAAGCTGCGGCTGCCGGGCATCAGCCTGATGCTGATCCGCAACGTCGGTCACCTGATGACCAATCCGGCGATTCTGGACACGGACGGCCGCGAGGCGCCCGAGGGCATTCTCGACGCCATGATCTCCTCGATGATCGCCATGCACGATCTGCGGAGCCGCCGCAACAGCCGCGCCGGATCCATCTACATCGTGAAGCCGAAGATGCACGGTCCGGAGGAGGTCGCGTTCACCGACCAGTTGCTGGGACAGGTCGAGGACGCGCTGGGGCTCGACCGCTACACGATCAAGATCGGCATCATGGACGAGGAGCGCCGCACGACGGTCAACCTGAAGCCGTGCATCCGCGCCGCGCGGGACCGCGTCTTCTTCATCAACACCGGCTTTCTCGACCGCACGGGCGACGAGATGCACACCGCCATGGAAGCCGGCCCGATGATCCGCAAGAAGGACATGAAGACCGCCGACTGGATGGTCACCTACGAAGACTGGAACGTCGACGTCGGGCTGGCGTGCGGGCTGCCGGGCCACGCCCAGATTGGCAAGGGCATGTGGGCCATGCCCGACCTGATGGCGGACATGCTGAAAGTCAAGATCGGCCACCCGCAGCAGGGCGCCAACACCGCCTGGGTGCCCTCGCCCACGGCTGCCACGCTGCACGCCACCCACTACCACCGGGTCGACGTCGCGGAGCGGCAGGCCGCCCTGCGCTCGCGGCCGGTCGCCGACCTCGACAAGATCCTGACGATTCCGCGCGCCGAGCAGCCCGACTGGTCCCCGGAAGAGGTCCAGCAGGAACTGGACAACAACGCCCAGGGCATCCTGGGCTACGTCGTGCGCTGGATCGATCAGGGCATCGGCTGCTCCAAGGTGCCGGACATCAACAACATCGCGCTCATGGAAGACCGTGCCACGCTGCGCATTTCCAGCCAGCACATCGCCAACTGGCTACATCACGGCATCTGCACGGACGCGCAGGTGCGCGAGACGCTGCAGCGCATGGCGGCCGTGGTCGACGGGCAGAACGCGGGCGACCCGCACTACCGGCCGATGGCGCCCGACTTCGACGCCAGCGTCGCCTTCCAGGCGGCCTGCGACCTGGTGTTCAAGGGCCGTGAGCAGCCGAGCGGATACACCGAGCCCATCCTCCACGCGCGGCGGCAGGAGGCCAAGGCGAAGGCGAAGTACGGTAGCCGGCCGTCAGCGTAGTCGCCCGGGGGGCGCATGCTCGGTCCCTACGTCCACCGCATCGATCCCGTCCTGTTCGACGCCGGCGGGGTCCATTTCTGATGGTACGGGCTGGGCTTTGCGCTGGGCCTGCTGGAGCTGCACCTCTTCGCGAGCCGCGACCGGCGCCGGCTGCACCTGTCGCGCCGGGAAGTCTGGAGCCCGAGCCTCTGCATCGGCATCGGCATCCTCGCGGGCGGGCGGGCCGTCGAGATCGCGTTCGACGAATGGCCGTTCTACCGCGAGCACCCGCGGCTGATTCCCGCGTTCTGGCTCGGCGGCATGGCGACCCACGGCCTGTTGCTCGGCGGTCTCGCCGGCGCGGCCGCATTTGCGATCCGCTACCGCAAGCCGCTGCTGCCGCTGGCCGCGCAACGGCTGGCGTTCGCCGTCCTGCTGGCATGCTGCCTGACGATTCCGAGCAACTGGACGCAGGACGTCCCGGCACGCTACGGAGACCGGCACGCCGGCCTGGAAGACACCTGGTTGTATCCGGAAATCGATACGGCGCCGCCCTAGCGGGAACGTTCCTTGTTGCGGGCGCCGCGCAGCATGTTCTCCATCGAATAGTTGCCCTCGTGACAGGCGTACTCGTAGATCGGCCCCTCCATGGCGGTCATCGGAATGACCGCGGTCCACGGGGCGGCGAACGTCGCCGGGTCGGTCACCGTGAAGCGGTAGTCGAGCGTGTCGGCGTCGATGCGCCGGAACCGTTCGACGAGCTGCATCGTGCGGCTGGCGCCGAAGACGGTGTTGGACACCCGCCGCTCGTACACCTTGTCGGTGAAGTTGGTGGTCTCCACCACCAGCGTGTCCCCTTCCCAACGTGCGCGCGAGTCACCCATCCACTGGCGGACCGTCGAGCGGGATGACGCGGGCGTCGTGGATCATCTCGGCGTAGATCACGACGTAGTCCGGCGTCTGCAGGATCTGGTAGTTGTGGTTGTAGAAGCCCGGCATCATGGACGCGGGCAGGCCGCGCGTGATGCAGCGTTCGAACACGCTCGGCTCGTCCCAGTGCGTGGGATAGGACGGCGAGGCGCGGGCCGCAACCAGATCGTCCGCACGTTGCTGCGCGGCGGGCGTCACCGCAGGTAGCCGGCCGTCCGGCGGATCGATGATCAACGACGTCTGCAGGGTGCGCGTGCCCTGCTCCAGCCAGAAGCTGTTGTAGGAGCCGGTGCTGGTGGGCGGCGGGGCCGTCTGCAGCACGACCAGCTCCGTGGCGCAGGCGCGCTGCTCGGTAAGCGCGCGTTGCGCGTCCAGCTCGGCCCGCTCCTCCTCGGTGAAGCTGCCGCGCGACGCCAGCTCGGCCGGCCGCTGCAGCGGCGTCGTCGTCGCGTTCGTCCAGGCGCCCTGCAGATCCGGATCGCCCCAAGGCGTCACGTGCGATTGCGCGCCAGCCGGCGCGGCCAGCCATGCCACCAGTCCGAGCGCGAGCAACGCCGCGGCAAAACGCCCATTGCCCATCTCAACCTCCAACATCTCTACTCGGGGCTGCGCCCCGAATCCCCGGCCGCGCTGCGCTTCGCTCGGCCGTCAGAAGCCGGACGGATTCTCGTCGGCCGACGGCCCGTAGATCGACGGCACCGGAATGTCGTTGAGGCGCAGGTACACGCCGAGCTGCGCCCGGTGGTGGATCAGGTGGTTGAAGACGAAGCTGCGCAGCACCGCCAGGCGCGGCAGCGTCATCATCACCTGCCCGTTCTGCAGCAGCGACCACGGCTGCATGAGCTCCTCGTCGCTGGCGCCGGCAATTGCCGCGCGCGCCTCGGCCGCGTGCCGGTCCAGCGTCGCCACCAGCTCCGCGCTGCTGCCGGGCTGCGGCGCCGGATCCATCGGCTTGCCGCCCGGTGCGAGATCCAGCGAGTCGCGGCCAATCGTCAGCACGGTCCAGGACGGCACGTTTGCAAGGTGTCCGGCGAGCCAGCCCATCGTGCCGGACTTCGCGTGCGGCGACCATTCCAGACGGTCGTCCGGCACGCGCTCCAACGTCTTCCGGGCGCCCGCCATCTCCTGATCGAATTCCTGCAGCAGCATGTCGCTGATAGCCATCGTCTCGCTCCCAGGTCTCGCCCCGGCGGTGCTCCCCGCGCACCACCGATGTCGAGCGTACAGGCGTGAGCGGCATCGTGTAAACTGACGGGTCTCCCTTTATGCCGCAACTGCGTTTCCTGCGTGCAGCTTTCGTTCTGGCAGCCGCACTGGCCCTGGGCTCCGGCCCGGCGTACGCCCAGCAATCGCCGGGCGCTACCGGCGGCGGCGTGCTCAGCGGCGCGAATGCCGCAACCGATTCCCGCGCCCGCGCCAGCCGCGTGCCGCGCGCGCCCGTCGTCGACGGCGACGTGCTGGGCGATACCGCCTACGAGGACGCGCCGGTGGCCACCGGCTTCAGCCAGAACCGGCCGGACGAAGGCCGGCCGGCGTCGGATCGCACGGAAGTGCGCATCGTGTACACCGACGACACGCTGTATTTCGGGGTCGTCTGCTACACGCGCGATCCCGGCACCATCATCGTCGCCGACAGCCGCCGCGACTCGCAGTTGAACGACACGGACAGCTTCCAGATCATCCTGGACACGTTCCTGGACCAGCAGAACGGCTTCGTATTCGGCACCAATCCGGCCGGCATCGAGTACGACGGGCAGGTATCGAACGAAGGCCAGGGCAGCGGACGCATGGGAGGCGGCGGGAGCGGCGGCGGGAGCCAGCAGCAGCGCGGCTCGGGCGGGGGCTTCAACGTCAACTGGGACGGCGCATGGCAGGTGGAAGCGCAAGTCACGGAAGTTGGTTGGACCGCGGAGTTCGCCATCCCGTTCCGCACGCTGCGCTATCCGGGCGGCTCCTCCCAGACGTGGGGCGTCAACTTCCAGCGCAACATCCGGCACCGCAACGAGCGCTCGTTCTGGGCGCCGCTGCCGCGCCAGTTCAACCTGAACCGGCTGTCGCTCGCCGGAGTGCTGCAGGGCCTCGAGGTGCCCAGCCAGGGCAACCTCAAGCTGACGCCCTACGTGCTGGGCGAGGCGGTCCGCTCGGCCACCCGGTCGGAGACCGTCAACACCGGCAACTTCGGCGCAGACCTGAAGTACAGCCTCACCCCCGGCATGACGCTCGACCTGACCTACAACACCGACTTCGCGCAGGTCGAGGTGGACGAGCAGCAAATCAACCTGGACCGCTTCAACCTGTTCTTCCCCGAGAAACGCCCGTTCTTCCTCGAGAATGCCGGGCTGTTCTCGGTGGGCCGGCCGGGGCAGGTAGAGGTGTTCTTCAGCCGGCGGATCGGCATCGGCGAGGAGGGCCAGCAGGTGCCGATAATCGGCGGCGGGCGCCTGTCGGGCAAGGTCGGCGACAACACGAATGTCGGCTTCCTGAACATGCAGACGGCCGCGCAGGGCGACAATGTCCTCGGCCAGAACTTCACGGTGGCCCGCATCCGCCAGGACCTGCCCAGCCGCTCGAATATTGGCGCCATCATCGTAAACCGGCAGAGCACCGGCAGCCTGGTCGGCGATGCGGGTCACACCGGTACGGGTCTGGCGAACCACAACCGCACGTACGCCGTCGACGGCCGCTTCGGCCTCGGCCAGTCGCTGACCGTCAGCGGCTTCTTCGCGGATACCTCGACCCCCGGCCAGATAGGCACCGAGACCCACGCCGGGTACGTGTCGAGCGACTTCGAGACCCAGAACGTGCGCCTCGGGCTGCGCTATACCGAGGTCGGGTCGGACTTCAATCCCGAGGTCGGGTTCTACCAGCGGCGGGGCTACCGGCGGGCGGAAGCCACCGTGTTCACGTTCTTCCGGCCGGACAACTTCATCGGCATCCACGAGCTGCGCCCGCACGTGAATCACTACACGGTCTGGAACATTCAGACCGGGCTGCACGAGACGCAGTACACCCACATGGACAACCATTGGGAATGGGAGGGCGGCCACGAAGCCCATACGGGCATCAACCTCACGCGCGAGGGCCTGTTCGTGCCTTTCGAGATCTTCCCCGGTGTGACGGTGCCGATCGGCGTCTACGACCACACCGAGTCGCAGCTTACCTTCAACACCAACCGCGGCGCGCCGGTCAGCGCGGCGATCAGGAGTACCATCGGCGGGCTCTTCGGCGGCAAGCGGATACGGGAGGTATTCGACCTGACGGTGCGGTTCGGGGAGACGCTCAATGCGCAGCTCGTCTGGGACTGGAACGACATCAACCTGCCGGGCGGCCACTTCACCACCAACCTGTCCAGCCTGCGCCTGTCGTACTCGTTCACGACGCGCCTGTTCCTGCAGGCGCTGGTGCAGTACAACGACCGCGCCGACCTGTGGTCGTCGAACGTCCGGTTCGGCCTGTTGTCGGACGCCAACACGGGGCTGTTCATCGTCTACAACGACATCCAGGGGCTGGGCACGCTCGATCCGCATCTCGATATCGACCGTTCCGCGTTCGGCCGCACGCTGACCATCAAGTACAGCCAGCTCTTCGACCTGCTGAACTGACCCGCGCCTTGACCGGGCGTACGGATTCGGAGTACTGAAAGCGGCACTACCCGGACGCACCATCCAGGAAACGAGGAATCCATGACTGGCATGAGACGAGGAACACCGACCGTCGCGCGGCGCGCGGCATGGGCGATGGGCATCGGTGCGCTGCTATGTGCTGCGTGCACGGCCGGACCCGAAGCGCAGGGTTCTGACGGCCGGCTGAACAAGATCATCGAACAGTTCGAGAACGGCGAGAACGCGCTGGCCAACGAGCACTGGCGGATCGTCTCGCTGGAGCACAATCCGTTCCTGGTCGACGACCTGGAGTCTTTCCTCGGCGAGATCGAGCCCGAGAGCGGGATGCGGCCGAGCCTGACGCCGATCGTCCGCATCCCGCACGAGGCCGACCAGGAATACCACCACGTTGTGAAGCAGATCCTGGACGCCGGGGCAATGGGCATCGTGCTGCCGCAGGTACGCACCACGGCCGAGGTGACCAAGCTCGTGCAAGCCATGCGCTATCCGCCGCAGCGCGGCGCGGCGCACCCGGAGCCGCGCGGCCGGCGCGGTTGGGGACCGACTGGCGCCCGGCGGATCTGGGGCGGCTTGTCGAACGACGAGTACGCCGCCAGGGCCGATGTCTGGCCGCTCAACCCGGACGGCGAGCTGCTTGCGATCGCCATGGTCGAGACGCGCGAAATGGTCAATGACATCGACGCGATACTCCAGGTGCCGGGACTCGGCGGCGTGCTGATCGGCCCGTCCGACCTCAGCCTGTCGCTCGGCGTCGGCACGCCGGGGGCGAATCCGACTGCGCCGGAGGTGGAAGCAGCAATACTGAAGGTGGGCGAGGCGTGCGTGCGGCACAACTCACTGTGCGGCATCTACACGAGCTCGGACGTGGAAGCGCGCAGCGCACAGGGCTTCAAGCTGTTTCCCATCCCGGCCCGCTAGCGATGTGCAGGGATTTGGGGCGTAGCCCCATCCAGGTATGAATTCGGCAGCCCGCTATATCTCCCTGGCCGTCCTGCTGCTGACGACCGGATTGCTCGTCTGGTTCGTCGCGGGCGAGCGCGGTTCCGGCGCGGCAGTTGACGCCGTGCCGGACTACACTGTGGCGTCCCGGGCGAACGTGCCCGACCTGGGCGTGGTGGGCGAAGTGCTGATCCCGGGCGCAACGCGGGGTGGACCGAACCGCGAGGAGCTGTTCCGCACCATCGCGGGCGCGGAGGGATTGACGGTCGCGTTCTACTTTTCCACGGCCGCGGCCATGGAGGCGCATCGCGCGGCGGCGCGCGACGCCGCTGCGCTGGAGGCGCTGCGGGCCGGGTTTCTGGGCCGCCTGACGCGCGGCGAATTCACGCCCGGTGAGGAGATCTATCCGTAGTAGCGACGTTTCTCGTGATACAAGTCTGGCGATTTCAGGAGGCATTGATGAATTCGAGAGTGATTGTTGCATCGTTCGCGCTGGTGGGCCTCGTGCTGCTGCTACCCACAACGTCCCTGAGTCAGACGCCCCGCACCGCCTGGGGAGACCCCGACCTGCAGGGGACCTGGACGAACACCACCACGACGCCGCTCGAGCGGCCTGACGACCTCGCGGACAGGGAGGTGCTGACGGACGAGGAGTGGGCGGCGCGCAATGCCGTCTCGGGCCTGAGCGACGACCGCCCCTTCGACACCGTCGGCTTCTACAACGACTACTGGCTGGAGCAGGGGCAGCTTCACGAGCGGACGTCGCTGATCGTCGATCCGCCGAGCGGCAAGCTGCCGCCGCGCACGGCGGAGGGTGAACAGCGCGTCGCCGCCCGGCGCCAGTACCGCGCCGAGAACCCGCCCGGCAATCCCGGCGTCTGGACCGATCTCAACGTCTATGACCGCTGCCTGACGCGGGCCATGCCGGGCGCCATGATGCCGGGCTTCTACAACCACAACTACCACATCCTGCAGACGCCCGACCACGTGGCGATCGTCGTGGAGATGATCCACGACACGCGCATCATTCCGCTCGACGGGCGCGGGCCGCTGGACTCCTCCATCCAGCAGTGGCTGGGCAATTCGCGGGGACGCTGGGAAGGCGACACGCTGGTCGTCGAGACGACGAACCTGAACGATCACGAGGACTGGGGCGCGACGGTCTACGCGACCGGCAGCAATCTGCGGCTGGTGGAGCGCTTCACGCGGGTGGACGAGAACACCATCGACTACCAGTTCACCGTGCACGACGACAGCACGTTCACCCAACCCTGGACGGCGTCGCTGCCGATGACGGCCCTCGACGGCAACCTGTACGAGTACGCCTGCCACGAAGGCAACTACGCGATCGCGAACATGCTGCGCGGCGCCCGCGCCAAGGATGCCGCCGAGGCCCCGTAGCTGCGCACGGCGCGGCTCGGATCATGTTCAGTCCACCACGTAGCTGAACAGCTTGAACTCGCCGCCCCGTTCGAGAATCGAACCGAACAGCCGCACCTGCTCCTCTGCCCCGTCCTCGCCGCGGATGAGCAAGCGGCTGTCCCGGTGCACGGTATACGTCTCGTAGGTGGTTGATTCGCCGTCGAACTCGACGGCCAGCAGGTGGTAGCGCCTCCCGGCCTCCCTGGCGATCAGCCGGCGCAGCGCGTTGTTGCTCTTCTGGTGCAGGTCGCCCCAGGCGTATTCGAACGGCAGGCCCCGCTCGGGCCGGCTGGACGGCAATTCCGGCCAGACGACGGTGCGGAACTCGGTCTCGCTCAGTGCGAGCGCCGCCAGCCGTTCGACGTCGTTGGCAGCCAGCGCGTCGAGCACGGCTGCGGCTACCGCCTCCGGCGAGTCGAACGTCCACCGGAGCGGGGACTGGTCCGCAGCCCGGGGCGGAGAGCCGCAGGCGCCCCCTAAGACCAGGCACGCGGCGGCGGCCGCAATGGCGACCGCCCGCCGCGCAATCCGTGATCCAGCCGTCAGTTCACGGCAAAGTCGGTCCAACCCATCCACCAGGTATCGTGCCCGGAGCCGGCCGGCCCGACCGCGCCGATGAAGGTAGCGGAGGTATCGAAGAAGCCGTCGTCCGGCGGCGTCGCCGCCGTTACCGCGCCGGAAATGGCGGGCGACCCGGCGGCCGGGCTTATGTTCGGATTCCCGAGGTTGAACGGATCGACCAGCAGCGGGTCCATCGACGTCGTCACGTTGGTCCGGCCGGGGATCCAGTCCTTCAGGACGATGCCGTTCGCGTCGTCATCGCTGTCCGGACGGAACTCGCCCTCGCACCCGCTCACGACGCAGTTGCCATACACGATGCCGCTCTCGATGGTCAGCGGCGTGTCGGTGCTCGTATCGGTGATTTGCCGGTACGTCTCGCCGTGATCGATGTCGATGGAAGCCTCCTTGAACCCGTGCACGATGAAGTTGCGCAGCGTCACGGAGGTGCCTT
>JAGWAI010000078.1 GCA_021296485.1 Acidobacteriota bacterium | reverse complement strand
ATCTGCAGCGGCGGCGCTCGCCGGAAAGGGCTTGTGCATGGCCGCGGCGTGCGCGCAGCCGCCGGCCGCCGCCGGCGACACATACGTGCCGCCGCGCCCTTCCGACGGTCAGCCGGACCTGCAAGGCGTCTGGCAGGCGCACACCACGGCGGCCTGGGGCATCCAGGACCACTCGGCGAGCGCAGGCGTCCCGGCCGGACAGGGCGTGGTCGACGGCAACGATATCCCCTATCAGCCGTGGGCCCTCGAGCAGAAGCAGGAGAACTTCGAGAACCGCCACACGGCCGACCCCGAGACCCAGTGCTACATGCCGGGTGTGCCGCGCATCACGTACATGCCGTATCCGTTCCAGATTCTGCAGTTCTCCGATCGGATTCTCATCCTTTACGAGTACATTCACGTGACGCGGACCATCTACATGGACGGCAGCCCGCATCCCGAAGGGCACATCGACTTCTGGATGGGCGACTCGCGCGGCCATTGGGAAGGCGACACGCTGGTGGTGGACGTGATCCACTTCAACGATCAGACCTGGTTCGACCGCGCCGGGAACTTCCACAGCGAAGCGCTGCACGTGGTGGAGCGCTATACGCGGGTCGGCCCGGACCATCTGCACTATGAGGCCACCATCGAGGACCCCAAGGTGTTCACGCGGCCCTGGACGATGAGCATGCCGCTCTATCGCCGCCAGGAAGCGGACATCCAACTGTTGGAGTACGAGTGCTATGCCTACTCCGAGCACGAGCTGGCGGCCGACAAGTGATGCGCCGGCGGGAGTCGCGCGGGAGAGACCGATGATTCAGCGTCACGGCGCCCAGGTTGTCGCGGCGGCCGCGCTGGCGGCCCTGACCGCCGCCGCGAGCGGCTGGCTGCCCGCGGCCGCGCAAGAGCTGCCGCGCACGGCGGACGGCCATCCCGACCTGCAGGGCTACTGGGACGGCGGCCCGGTCAACGCCTCGCACAGCGTGGAGGACGGCTGCTGCGACGCCATCCATTCCCGGATGCAGAGCCGCGGCCCCGACCGGCTCGGCCTGCCCGAGCAGATCCTCATCGACCCACCCGACGGGCGCATCCCGTATCAGCCGTGGGCCGTCGAGCTGCGCACGGAGTTGCTGTACGACATGGAGACGCCGACCGAGCTCGGTCACATCGATCCGGAGGACCGCTGCCTGCTGGTCGGGGTGCCGCGCAGCAACTACCGGGGGGACCTGGAAATCCGGCAGAACGCCGGGCACGTGGTGATTCAGTACGAATGGGCGCATGCCTACCGCGTTATTCCGATGGACGGCCGCCCGCACGTCGGCGACGGCATCAAGCTGTTCAACGGCGACTCGCGCGGGCGCTGGGAAGGCGACACGTTGGTCGTCGACGTGACGAACTTCAACGATCTGCCGTGGCTCGACTCCCACGGCAGCTTCTACAGCGAGGCGCTCCATGTCGTCGAGCGCTGGAGCCTCGAGGACGCCGACACGCTGCGCTACGAGGCCACCATTGAAGACCCGAACGTGTTCACGAGGCCGTGGACGCTGGCGTTCTCCATGGGCCGCATCGGCGGCGAGCAGTACGAATTCTTCGAAGAGAGCTGCTGGGAGGGCGTCACCAACAAGCACCGCCTGGCGGCCGGCCGCATGGCGGTCGAAGCGGGCGAGCGGAGGCTGCATACGCACGAGGACGAGTCGCGCTGATACCCTGAAACGCCAGCGACATGGGACGCCGTCTCGACACCATTCGTTTCGCACTGGCTGCGCTGGTTTGCGCGTGCCTGGCCGCGCCGCTTGGTGCAAGCCAGGATCCGGACGCGCTGCGGGCCGCCGCCGAGCAGGGGGACGCCGACGCCGCGTATCGGCTCGGCCGCGCGTACCAACGCGGCGATGGCGTGCTCCGGGACCGGGAGGAAGGGACGCGGTGGGTCCGCACCGCTGCCGAGCAGGGCCACCCCCGGGCGCAGAACGACCTCGGCAGGGCGTATGCCAACGGCTACGGCGTGCCGCGCGACGCGGAGGAGGCCGTGCGCTGGTTCCGGCTGGCGGCCGACAACGGCTTTGCGATCGCGCAGGGCAACCTCGGACTCGCGTATACCAGCGGCATCGGCGTCGAACAGGATACCGACGAAGCGCTGCGCTGGTTCCAGCTCGCCGCGGAGCAGGACCTGCCCGTCGCGCAGCATCACGTCGGACTAGCCTACGCCAACGGAACGGGCGTCGCCGAAGACGACGAAGAAGCCTTGCGGTGGTTTCGGCTGGCTGCCGACCAGGGACACGCCGCCGCGCAGCACAATCTGGCCATCGCCTATGCCAACGGCCTGGGCGGCGTCTCCCAGGATGCCGCCCAGGCGGTGCGCTGGTTCCAGCTGGCGGCGGACCAGGGGCATGCCGCGGCACAGGGCAACCTCGGTATCGCCTATTCGAACGGACTCGGCATCGACCGCGACGCCGTGGAGGCGGTGCGCTGGTTCCGGCTCGCCGAGGAGCGTGGGTATTCGCCTGCCGGATTCGCGCTGACCGAGCTCGAGCCGATCTTGACCTTCGAGGAGCTGGAGGAAGCTGAGCGCCTGGCGGATGAATGGCGCGCGGCGTACCGGCGCGCTCGAGAAACGACGCGGTAGTGCGGCGGGAGGTAAGCATCATGCAGCCACGCAGTTTGGCGATCGCGGCCCTGGCGCTGGCGCTCGGGGCGGGAGTGGCGACGCCTGCGCACGGACAGACCGCGGAGGCGTGGGAGCCGCCGCGCATGCCCGACGGCCGTCCCGACCTGCAGGGCGTCTGGCTCAACAACGTGGCCACGCCGCTGGAACGCATGCCGGCACTTGCCGACCGCTCGCACCTGAGCGACGAGGAAGTGGCGGCGCTCGAGGAACGGGCCGGACGCATATTCGCCAACGGACGCAGCGCCTTCACCACCCCCGAGGGCGCGTTCCGGGCGGCGCTGCAGGACGTGGAGACCTATAACGGCGAATCCACCAGCAGCTCGATCGGCATGGTCGACATCACCTTCACGGACCGTACCTCGCTGATCGTCGACCCGCCCGACGGGCGGATACCGGAGCAGACGGAGCTCGCCAGGGCGCGCGAGACCTCCGTGGACGAGGGCTGGACCTACAAGGCCGGGCCCGAGGACCTGAACAACATCCACCGCTGCATCACGACCGGCGTGCCGCGCCTCGGCGGGAACTTCGGCGCCGGGCCGTACACCTACTACCAGATCGTGCAGACGCCGACCCATCTGGCGTTCATCAACGAGGCATTCCACGATACGCGGCTCATTCCCCTGGATGACCGGCCGCACCTCCCCGAGCAGATCCGGCAGTGGAACGGCGACGCACGTGGCCGCTGGGAGGGCGACACGCTGGTCGTGGAGACGCAGAATTTCTCCCCCAAGAGTTATTTCCGCGGTTCCACCGACGGCCTGCACCTGGTGGAACGGTTCTCCCGCAGCGGACCGGACACGCTGACGTATAGCGTGACGCTCACCGATCCGACCGTCTGGACGACGCCGTGGACCGTCGAGGTGCCGCTCCAGCGGCGCGACCAGGCGATCTACGAATTCGCCTGCCACGAGGGCAACCATTCGATCGAGGGCATGCTCAAGACGGCCAGGATCGAGGAAGACCAGCGCTGACGCGCGCGCTCTCGCATGGCGCATGAGCTCGAGGTCATCGAGCGGAAGAGCAACCTCCCGACGGAACATCCGCCACTGCTGTTCGTCCACGGCTCGGGCCATGGCGCGTGGTGCTGGGCCGAGCACTTTCTCGACTACTTCGCCGAACGCGGCTTCAATGCATACGCACTGAGCCTGCGCGGCCACGGCCGCAGCATTGGGCGCGAACGGCTGCGGTGGACGTCCATTGCCGACTACGTGGACGACGTCGCGCAGGCGGCGGCCGCGCTTCCGAGCGCTCCGGTCGTCGCCGGGCACTCCCTGGGCGGCATGATCGTGCAGAAGTACCTGGAGCGGCGCGTCGCGCCGGCAGCGGTGCTCGTCGCACCGGCGCCTCCCGGCGGGATGCTGGAACAGGGAACGCGGCTGTTCCTTCAGAATCCCCGGGTGGCGGTCGATATGTTTCTGACGCTGGACCCCGGAAAGATGTTCTCCACACGGAAACGCGCGAGCCGGTTCCTCTTCTCGCCCGAGTTGGAGAAGGCGAAGCTGCAGAGCTATGCCGCGCAACTGGGGCGTGAATCGTTCCGCGCCATCATGGAGCTCAGTTTCGTGCGCCCGGACCCGGCCCTCGTGCGGAGAACGCCGCTGCTCGTGCTGGGCGGCTCGCGCGACTACCTCACGCCACCCTCAACGGCCATCCGCACCGCGAACACCTACGGCGCCGATGCGCGGATCCTCCCGGACATCGCGCACGACCTGATGCTGGACCCGGACTGGCGCCGCGCCGCCGACGCGATGCGGGAGTGGTTGATCGGGCAGATCCACCGTGGTAGCGTGCCCGACCATGCCAGGTGAACTGACTCGGCGGAGCCTGTTGCAAAGCTCGTTGGCTGCCGGCGGCCTGCTCGGGGCCGGCGCCGCGCCGTCGTTCGGAGCCATGCTTCCGGAGACCCGGCCGCAGGGCGCGCCGCAAGCCGGCTCGACCGCGTCGATAAGCCGGCAGTTCGCGCGGTGGGTCGCCGGACTGCGTTACGAGGATCTGCCTCCCGAGGTCGTCGACCGCGCCAGGGGACTGACGTTCACCGCCCTCGCATCCGCGCTGCTCGGCTCCGACGTGCCCGCCGCCCAACAGGCCATCCGGATCGTCACTGAGGATGAGGCGGGCGCAGCGCACGGCGCCACGCTCCTGGTGGAGGGAACGCGGGCCACGAAGGCCGGCGCCGCGTTCGCGAACGCCGAGATGGTGTGGGCCGGCCGGAAGCTGGACACGTTCCGCATGCTGCTGCACCCCGGCACGTGCATCGTCCCCTGCGCGCTCGCCGCGGCGGAGACCGAGGAGGCTTCCGGCCGGGACTTCATCACCGGCCTCGCGGCCGGCTACGAGGTCACGTCACGGATGGCGGCCGAGTTCATTCCGACGGTGATGGCGCGCGGCTTTCATGCCGGACCGGTCTTCGGCATCTTCGGCTCCGCCGTCGCGGCGGCGAAGATTATGCGCCTCTCCGAGGACCAGGTGACGCACGCAATCGGGCTGTGCGTGAACCTCGCGGGCGGCAACCTCGAGAGCCTCAGCCTGCGGGAGAGCGCGGCGGCGCGCAACGCCATGCTGGCGGTCGCGCTGGCGAAGCAGGGCCGCACGGCGGGCGAGCGGGCCATCGAGGGCGATGCCGGGTTCTATCACGCCTACGCCGGCAACAACCGGGGTGACCTCACGTACAGCTTCACCGGCGACACCCGGGCCAGCCTGGACGCGCTCACCGCCGGCCTGGGCGAGACGTGGCTATTCCTCGAAACGCTCTACCGCAATTACTCCACGGCCGGCTACAACATCGCGCACGTCGCCGTGACAGCGGAGCTGTGCGAGGAGCACGGCATACGCTACGAGGACGTCGATCGCGTGGAGGCCGTGGTGAACTGGCTGGAGACGCAGTACCCAAGCCCTGCCTTTCCCACCCGGAGGGAAGACACGGCGGTCGCCGCTCCGGGCCGGACCAAGTACTTCGCCGCGTACGGGGTCGTGCGGCGCGGCTACCCCCTGCTGCCGGGAGCGCCGGACCCGCCGGAAGTGCTCGAGCTCATGCACCGCGTGACAATCATCCCGTCGCACGAGATGACGCTCTTCGGCCCGCGCATCACGATCTTCACGAAGGACGGGCAAAGCTACACGAAGCAGGCCACCGGGCGCGAGTTCATCTGGGACTTCGACGAGCAGGTGCGGCGCATGCGCGAGGTCGTTCCGGGTCTCCCCATCCCGGCTGCGCGATTCGAGGAGCTCATCGCCACGTGCCGCGACCTCGACCGTGCGCCCCGGGCCGACCGGCTCGTCGAGCTGACCGTGCCGTAGCCGCCCGCGCGAGTCGCGTCCGGCTCGTGCGGGCGGCAGGCGGGGATACTCGTTGAATTCACGCGCAAGAACTCGCTTGATTGTGATCGCCGGGTGCGGCATCTTCACGCTAGTGATGGCGGCGCTTCACGTCCTGCGGCCGGATCTGCCGGCCCTGGAGCGCGGGATGAGCCGGTATGCAGGCGGTGGCACGCTGATGCATGCCACAATTGCGTTCCTCGCCCTTGCCAGTGCATGGGTCGCACTGGCCAACCAGCTTCGCACCACTCCCCGCGCCCGGATACCGCTGAACGTCGCAGCCGTCGGGCTTGTAGGCGTGGCTGCGACACCGATTGGCGGTCCCTCGCCTCACGCGATCGTCCTGCTTGTTCACACTATCGGTGGTCTGCTCTTCTACGTTGGAACCGCTCGAGCGATGCTGGCCGCCCCTGTCGCCGGCAACGCAAAGCGTCCGTTCCTTGTTGTCTACTTCACCGCCCTGTCACTATTCGCGCTTGGTGGCATCGGCATGCCACCGATTTCCGACGCTGTCGGACTACTTCAGCGGATAGTTTTCGCAACCGCGCTCCTGTGGGCGCTGCGTTGCGGGAGGCGGTCAACTACCGGAACAGCTGGCCGCACGAGTACGTCCTGAACCGCATGGACTATCCCGTCAACCCCGCGCGGTAGCAACGGTCCGTAGAGCGCAGGAGGTCTTGCCGGCGCTACGTGTCCGCGTCCCGGCGCTGGACCTCGTCCTCGATTTCGTCCATGAGCGCCACCAGGTCGAGCAGGTCGTGGCTGGTCACGGTCCCCAGGAACTCGTCCGTCTGCGGATCCATGACCGCCGCCACGGTCATCCAGTGGCCCGCCATCCGCTGCAGCACGTCGTCGATCGGCTCGTCGGGTGACGCCTGCGGCACCCTCCGGCGCAGCGCGTCGCGCAGCGGGGCGTCCGCGCGGGAGCCGTCGCGCATCGAACGCGCCTTGCTGAGCGGCACTATGCCGACCGGAACGCCGTTGTCCACCACCAGGTAGTCGTACTGGTTCGGCACCGTCCAGTCGGCCAGAAAGCTGGCGACCGACACCTCGGAGCCCGGATAGGCGC
>JAGWAI010000077.1 GCA_021296485.1 Acidobacteriota bacterium | reverse complement strand
CCGCCGTAGCGGCGCACGTCCCGCCTGCGGAGCAGCGCCTGCCTGGCCCAGAGGACGAGCAGCAGCGCGGGCGCGGCCAGCAGCCACAGGTACAACGGCGCGAGAAAGCTCATCAGCCTCGGCGTCGAATCGGCGGATCGCCGCCCGGCGTCGGGTCGTCGACCGTGTCGCGGTCGTCCTGCATCATCGGCACGAAGATCTGGACGTCGTCCAGTCCCGTCTCCTCGTCCAGCGGTTGCGCGCCTTCCCGACCGAGCGGGCTCTCCGGCGGGGCGGCCATGGGCTCGGCTCCGGCCTCGAGCGCGGCGCGCAGGCCGACGAGGTACTCGTAGTTGTAGGCCACGTCCTCGGAACCACCGCCGTCCTGCAGCAGGGCCGCATACAGCGAGGCTGTCGAGCATCTCCCGCGGCGACACGTCCGGCCGCTGTCCCGACCTGTACGCGGCGTTCGCCAGCGTCATGCGCAACAAGGGGTCGTCCGGACGCGGCGCGTCGCCGCCCAGCAGCGCCTCGTAGTCCTGCCGCCAGTAGCGGATCGCGGCGCGCCGGACGTCGATTTCGCGCTGCAGTCCCGACAGCAGCAACGGCATGCCGACTGCCCTGGCCATGCGCTGCTCGACAGCGGCGTAACCTCGTTCGGCCGCCACCAGATTTACCACCGCCAGCTCACGCTGCGCCGCGGCCATCCCGCGCTCGAGCACCGCCCCCGCCGCGCAGACCGCAGCGAGCAACACCAGCAACAGCACCGCCGCCCAGTATCGAAGCGTCGTAGTCATGGGAATGTCCTGAACGTGCCGGAGCATAGCGCGAGTCCGAGCGCGGCCGTCCAGAACAGGCCGCCCCCCAGCGCGAAAGGCGCGAACCGCGGATCGCGCGTGGCGTACCGCGTGACGTGATCGATCTCGTGCACCGCTTCGATGATCATCTCCTCGTTGGCCGCCGGAAAGAACCGTCCGCCTGTGCGCTCGACCGCCTCCTTCCACACCTGGTCGGGCAGCAGGTCGCCGAGCTCCTGGTCGTAGCTCGTGCGGATGAAGTACACCGGAATTCGGTTGTCGGACGCCTCCCGCAGGATGTCGTCCAATGATTGATCCTCGTACACGGCGTGGGTGTCCTGGCCGTCGCTGAAGATGACGATCAGGTTGCCGCTGGCATCGAGGAAGTCGAACGTCCGGAACAACTGCACGCCGCGGTTGATTGCCCCCATGATCAGGGTGCCGTGGTCGGGAAACCGGCGGTACTCCTCGGGGGTGCCGATCAGGCCGATGCTCAGCAGGATGTTCTCGTAATCGTTCGTGAACGGCGTGACTATGTACGCCTGGCTGCCGAACTCGATCAACGCGACGAGGTCGTGATACGGACCATCCATCCGCCGCCGCACGAAGTACTCGGCCGCCGACACGTTGGCCAGGAACGTGTTGCCCGCGCGGAGCTGGCGCGTGGAAAAGGCGGAATTCATGCTGAGCGATGCATCGATCAGAATCGTGATGCGGTGCCCCGGATAGGTGGTCTCCTCCCTGACAAGCGAGACGTGCGGCGCGGCGAGCGCGACGACGAACAGCGGCAGGCCGGCCAGGAACAGCAGGAACGGCGCGTGGCGGAGGATGCTCCAGCCGCTGCGCCGGCCGCCCGGCACGAGCGCCGGCAGCGCGATGCGGTAGCGCCCGGGACGCTCCGCCCGCACGGCGCGCACCACGATGACGGCCAGCGCCAGCAGGCCGAGCAGCCCGGCGGCCACCAGCGCCTCGCGCAACCTCAGGAAACCGAGCCGGCCGAAACCCAGCCGGCCGAGCTGGCCGAGGGTTTCACCGAGCTCCGCGAACAGCGCCGTCAGCGTACCCATCGCCGTTGCCACCAGTTGCGCAGCGACGCCGCGGCGCGTCCGGTCCAGCGAATCGGCGCCAGCGCGCGGAACCGCAGCTGGCGGGTAACCTCGAGGCCCTCTTCCAACGCCAGCGTCAAGGTGCCCGGCAGCGGCTCGCCGGCCCGCGCATAGCGCGCCGCGCTGAACACCGCAAGTGCGTTCCGCAGGCGATCCAGATCCGACTCGGAGATCGCCGCCGCCGGACGCGCGGCAGAGACGGCGGCGAGCAACGCGGGGGTGACGGCCGACGACGCCATCACGGACCGTGCCGACAGCCAGCCGGCGCGGACGCGCAACTCTCCCGATTTCGGCGCCGCATCGGGACCGGCGGCGCGTTCGGCGACCGCCTGATCGACGGCCACGGCGGCTGCCAGGCGTAGCGCCGCTAGACCGCGCTCGATACCTTGACTCGACCAGTCCGCCGCCGCGTTAGCACGCCGGATCGCCGCCAGCTCGTGCGCCGCCGCCCCGGCGACGGCCGCCGCGGCCACGGCCCGCACCGTCGGCGCCCGGTCGGCGCTCCGGACCTGGTGCGCCCGACGGATGCCGATCACCAGCACCCCGGCGGCGACGAGGCCGAATCCGGCGGCAGCCAGCAGCAGGAGGTCTGCGCGCGCGAGACGCGCCTGCGCGTCGCCGAGCGTCCCCAGCGGGATGCCCCGGATGTCCGCCGCGGTATCGGGAACGAGCGACAATACCCGCACCGGCTCGGCGGGTAGTACGTACGTCACCTCGCGGCCGGGCAAGACCGTCCCGGACCCGCTCGGACGCTCGATCCGATAGTTCAGCTCCAGTGGCGGAATGAATACGTCCCGGCCGAAGTAGTCCTCCCCCAATAGCCGGAGCACGTAGTGGTATTGCAGAAAGCGGTAGCCGGGGCCGGTGACGTCCGCGAACCGCTCGCCGGACAGCACTTCGAACGGAAGCAGATCGATCGACTCCGGCTCGAGCCCCACGGTGTCCGGCGCGGCCCGGCCGGTCTCCGTTTCCACCGCCCGGCAGGTGACGGTCATCCCGAACCG
This sequence comes from Acidobacteriota bacterium, assembly GCA_021296485.1. Lineage (GTDB taxonomy): Bacteria > Acidobacteriota > Vicinamibacteria > Vicinamibacterales > UBA8438 > JAAXGX01. The sequence goes on along the minus strand of JAGWAI010000077.1, from coordinate 10,259 downwards.
TTCTCCGATGCGCACCGCGCCGCGGTCCACGCGACGCCAGCAGCGCAGCGCCGACACCGCTTCGAGCGCCGGGCCGGCCTGCTGCACCGCGCCGCGGACCTCCGCGCCGTACCAGCCAGCGACCGCCAGCAGCGCCCCCAGCGCTGCGCCGCGCCGTGCAAGTCGCGTCATCGCTTGCGCACCCGCCGATTGCGGAGGAATTCCGCCAACGCTTCGTGCTCCGCCTCCGGCGCGACGCGGACGATGTCGAGTCCAAGACGGCGCGCGACGGCTTCCACGCGGTCCTGCCACTCGTGGACCTGCTCGCCGAGCCCCTCGACCTCGCGCGCGGACATGAGCCTGGTGCGACCGGATTCGACGTCGTAGCCGGTGAACCAACCGGCTGTTACCGGCGGCAGGTCGAACGCGAACGCGCTATCGACCAGCACGACCAGCACGTCGTGCCAATGAGCGAGCGCCGCAAACTCCTCCAGCATCGCTTCCGGCGCGTCGAACAGGAAGTCGGATACCACCGGCAGCAGCGAGCGCCGGCGCAGCAGCCCTGCCAGATCGCCCTCGCCATGCTCCCGTCCGGACGGCGCGCCCCGGGAGAGGCACTCCTGGTAGACGTCGACGCAATGCATCGCGTGGTTCTTGCCCGCGTGCGGGGGAACGATCAGGCGCCGCGAGCCACCCTCCAGCGCCACCAGCCCGACGCGATCCTGGAAGAACGCGGCCGCCAATGCCAGGGTCGCGACCACGCGCGCAATCACCTTGGCAATCGGCGTGTCGTCCACGCCGCAGCGGGTAGATAGCGAGGTGTCCGCGACGATGATGACCGACGCGGTGCTCTCCTGATCGAATTCGCGGGTAATCAACGGGCTGAAGTTGGTCAGCGTCGACTGCGCCCAGTCGATCGCCGACGGCCGATCGCCCGGTTGCCAATCCCGCAGCCCCGCCAGGTCGAAGCCGGAACCGTGGAAGTCACTCTGGTGCGCGCCGAGCGCGTACTCCTTCATGCGCCGCAGGATGACGAGCTCGATATCCTGAATCTCCTCCCAGCTGACGAGCCTTTCGACGGCGGTGGTGCTCATGGGATAGGCACGCGCGCAACGATGTCGTCGATGACCGATTCCACCCGTACGCCCTGGCTCGCCGCCTGCGGCGCCAGCCACAGCCGGTGGCTCAGGATGTACCTTGCCAGCGCCTGGACGTCCTCGGGAAAGACCTCGGACCGTTCACCATCGAACAGCGACCAGACCTTCACGAGCCGCCCCCAGCAGATGGTGGCTCGCGGCGACGCCCCCAGATCGACGTACTGCTCGACCAGCTCGGACGGTGACCGCATCGTCCACTCGGTCTCCGCATCGTATGGCCGGGACGCGGCCACCAGCCGCTGGATGTAGCGCGCCAACGCTTCGTGCAGGAACACCCGCTCCGTAATGACCGAGCGGAGCTCGATGACGCGCTCCTTGTGCACCAGACCGTCGAGCGTCACCTTCTTGAAGTCGAAGTCGACCAGCTTCTGCTCTTCGTGCGGCGGCAGATAACCGATCGTCACCATGATCGCGAAGCGGTCGGTCGCCGCTTCAGACAACGGGAACGTCCCCTGCCCGAGCTCGACCGGATTCATGGTGGCAATGGCGAAGCTGAATGCCGGCAGTTGATAGGTCTTGCGCCCGACGGTGACCGACCTGTCCTGCAGGCCTTCCAGGAATGCGCTCTGCGACTTGAGCGGGATACGGTTGATCTCGTCCAGCAGGATCACCTCGGCCGAGGCGAGCGGGCCGAATTCCGTCATGCGCTCGCCGGTCGCCGGGTTGATCATCTCGAAGCCGACGACCTCGGTTGGCTGCAGGTCGGCCCGCCCCTGCAGGCGGGCGAACTTGGCGCCGCTGATTGCGGCGAGGATGACGCCGAAGAACGTCTTGCCGACGCCCGGAACGCCGCGCAGCAGCAGGTTGCCGGCATTGACCTGGCGCTGTTGCCGCTTGTCGTAGGTGGTCGGAATCTCCGCCATCAGCACCATGTTGGCGAGCGCCTTTTCGCGTTCGTAGCCGACGAGGGCCTTGCCGCCCTCCGCAACAATGGCCCGATGGAAGTCGATCGCCTCGCGAAGATCCGCGTCCATGGGCTAGCGGTCCGCCCCCTCTTTGTCCTGCCGATCCGCCGCGGCTTCCAGTTCGCCGCCGATGGCGCCGATCGCCTTGCCCACGCGCACGTAGTGCTCGTAGCGCTCCTGATAGGTCTGGAGCTTCTCCTGATTGATGGCCGCCAGCCGCAGCTGGCAAGCGGCCGCCTCGTCCCGGGGGGCTGCATCGAGCGCCTGTTCCGCCGCGGCCGTGCGCTCCTTGTACTCGACGTCGTGCTGCCGCTCCCAGGCCAGCCAGTCGGCCGTCCAGCGCGCGTGCGCCGCCTCGATCAAGTCGTTGGAGAATGGGAATCGGCCGCCGGCCGCCTCGTCCAGCCGCGCACTCGCCTCCGGAAAAGCGCCGCGCGCCGTGCGCGCCACCGCGGCCCACGCGACCAACGCCTCCGGATCCGCCCGGCCGGCCGCGAGTGCCGGCCCCAGCGTGGCGAGCAGGTTCTGCATGGCCTGCTCCAGCCGCTGCCGGCGCATCTCAACCAGGAGCCGCGTCCCGGCGACTGCCAGGAGAGAGGCCGCCAGCAGCAGGCTGGCCGCGATCAGTATGGGTCCCGTCACGGCTCCGGTCTTCCGCGCTAGTAGCGGAGCACGGTAAAGAGTTGCTCGTCCGGAAGTTGTGCGCGGCCGTTGAGCGCTTCCAGCTCAATCAGAAACGCCACCCCCGCCACTTCGGCGCCGCACTCCCTGACCAGGTTGACGGCGGCCCGCGCCGTGCCGCCCGTAGCCAGCAGGTCGTCGACGACAAGGACGCGCTGGCCCGGTCCCAGGGCATCGCGGTGCATCTCGAGCGTGTCCGTGCCGTACTCCAGGGCGTAGGAAGCGCTATGGGTTGCGGCCGGGAGCTTGCCGGGCTTGCGAACCGGCACGAAGCCCACGCCGAGGCGGTCCGCGACGGCCGCCCCAAATATGAACCCGCGGCTCTCGATACCCACGACCTTGTCGAGCCGCGCCTCGCGATACGGTTCGGCGAGGCAATCGATGGCGCTGCGCAGACCGCCGGCATCGCGCAGCAGCGTCGTGATGTCCTTGAAGAGGATCCCCGGCTTCGGAAAATCCGGCACGTCCCGGATCAACTGTTTCAGTGCATCCATCTAACGTTCCCTGCCCTGCCGCCATTCATGCGCGGATTTCGAATCTGGAGAAGCGACCCGCCGGATCGCGGCTTTCGATCTCGATGCGGTCGACCCGAGCTAGCGGCGGCCCGTTCCGGATCGCCTGTTCGAAACGGGCAACCGCCGCCGCATCGCCCTCGACCACCACTTCGACCCGCCCGTCGTCGAGATTGCGGACGAAGCCGTGCAAGCGCGACCGGCGCGCGGCATGTTCCGTGAAGTAACGGAATCCGACGCCCTGCACCATACCCTGGACGAGATACCGCCGCGCCACCAACCGGGCTCCCATGCCGCCGGGGGCCGATTATAGCCGACTCATTCCGGGAGCCACTGTGGTAGGCTGCCGCGAAGGTGCATGCGGGCACCCCGAATCACAAAGGAGCTACAACGCATGCGTGTGACCCATGCCTGCCGCTGTTTCGCGGCCAGCGCCATCCTCCTGCTCCTGCCGGCCGCCGCTTCGGCCCAGTTCGAGAGTGTCGGCTCGCTGCAGTTCCCGACCTCCGCACGCTCCGCCGAGGCGCAACAGCACTTCCTCCGCGGCGTGGCCATCCTGCACAGCTTCGGCTGGAAGCAGGCGATCGAACAGTTCCGTGCGGCGCAGGAAATCGAGCCTGACTTCGCCCTGGCTTACTGGGGCGAGACGTTGTGCTACAACCACCCGCTCTTCCGCAGCGATCCGGACGACGAGAATCCGCGCGCGGCATTGGCGCGTCTCGGAGCCACCCCGGCGGAACGCCTGGCAAAGGCGCCGACGGCACGCGAACGCGGTTTCCTGGAGGCTGTCGAGGCGCTGTGGGGCGACGGGGACTACAACGCGCGCCGCGTCGCGTACATGGACTCGATGGAAAGGCTGTACCAGCAGTTCCCGGACGACCACGAGGTGGCGACGTTCTACGCCCTGTCAATGCTGAGCGGGTCGCGCGCGCTCGGCGACCAGTCCGGGCGCCTCGAAGTACGAGCGGGCGCAATCGCGCTCGACGTGTTCGGCGACAACCCGGACCATCCCGGCGCGCCCCACTACGCCATTCACGCCTTCGACGATCCCCTGCATGCGCCGCTCGCGCTGCCGGCGGCGATGCAATACGCGAAGATCGCCCCCGCCGTTGCCCACGCCCGGCACATGCCGACGCACATCTTCATTCAGCACGGCATGTGGGACCTCGTGTCCGAGCACAACCAGTCGGCCTACGACGCGGCCCGCGCACTCTGGAATCCGGGCGACAACGTCGGCGACACCGTGCACCCGCTCGACTGGGGCCATTACGGAGACCTGCAGCGGGGTGACTACGCCCGCGCACGAACGTGGCTCGACCGCCTGAAGCAGGTAATCGACGAGAGCGACGGCGCAACGCGCGCCGTGGATACGCTGGCGCTGCTCGAGGCGCGCCACATCGCAGAAACCGAGGAGTGGGAGATCCCTGCCGTCACGGCCGACAGCTCGGATCACACGCTGCTGGCGGCTGGGCTAAGTGCGATCCGCCTGGGCGACGTCGACTCGGCCCGCCGCGCCGCCGCCGCATTGGAGGAACGCGCGGCCGGCGATTCGAAGCCGGCGCGCATCATGCACTTCCAGATTGCCGCGCTGGTCGCCGCTGCGGACGGCCGCGGCTCGGACGCAACCGCGTTGATGGACGAGGCGATCGCGGTAGCCGAGACGATGCGCCCCCCGAACGGCGCCGCCAACCCGGTCAAGCCGCCCTACGAGCTGTACGGCGAACTGCTGCTGGATCTCGACCAGCCCGAGGCGGCGGCCGAGAAATTCGAGCACTCGCTGTTGCGGATGCCGGGGCGCACCCGCTCACTGCTTGGCGCCGCCAGGGCCGCCGCCGCAGGCGGCGACGCGGAAACCGCCTACGCGCGGTACGCGGCGCTGCTCGACAATTGGCGCGGACAGGCGGACCATCCCATGATTGCGGAAGCCCGCGCGTTCACGTTGTCGGACAATGATGCCGGGAAGGATTGAACGGAGTGGTCGGGGCGAGAGGATTTGAACCTCCGACCCCTCGGTCCCGAACCGAGTGCTCTACCAGGCTGAGCCACGCCCCGCCACAAACCCCCATTGTATCACTGGAAGACGCGCTCCAGCGCCTCCGCCTGCCGGCGGTCGAGCAGCCGGCCCACCGCGCCGGCGGCCTCGTGCGCCGTCCAGTCGGGATGTAGCGGCGTGACGGATATCCACCCGTTTCGCACCGCGTGATAGTCCGACCGCGCATCCGGCTCCCAGTCCAGTTGCGCCTTCTCGATCCAGTAGTACGGCCGCCCCCGGGGATCGCACGATTCCGCCACCGCCGTGGTGTATTGCCGCCGCGCCTGCACCGTCACCTTGAACCCCTGCGGCTGCCGGCGCGGTACGTTGACGTTGAGAAACGTGCGCGGCGGGAGCCCATCCTCGAGTATGCTTCGCGCCAGATGGCCGGCTGCGGTCGTGACCGTCTCGTAGTCGTAGTCGCCGCGCACCCGCGGACGCGACACCGCCATGCCCGGCGCGCCGAGCAGGACCCCTTCGAGCGCACCCGCCACCGTCCCCGAGTAGGTTATGTCGTCGCCGAGGTTCCAACCCTCGTTGATGCCGGAGACAACCAGGTCCGGAACACCCTCCAGAATACGGTTGATGCCGATGTTGATGCAGTCGGTCGGCGTGCCATCCACTCCGAACCAGCGTTCGGAGACCTGCCTGATCCGCAACGGCCGCCTGAGCGTCAACGCGTGTCCGATGGCGCTCGATTCGTCTTCCGGCGCAACGACATAGACCTCGCCGAGCAGCGCCAGCGCCTGCGCGAGCGCGGCGATGCCGCTCGTGCGCAGCCCGTCATCGTTTGTCACGAGAATTCGCGTCATCCCGGTCACGCAGTTTAACTCGCCCTGCGACACCGGGCTATCATGAAGTCCGCGCGATGCCGCAACCCTTCGACGCCGTGCTCCTTGTCAGCTTCGGCGGACCCGGAGGACGCCACGAAATTCGCCCGTTCCTGCGCAACGTCCTCCGCGCCCGCCAGATCCCCGAGCGTCGTCTGGAAGCGGTCGTGCGGCACTACGAGCAATTCGACGGAGTCTCTCCGCTCACGGAAATCACGATGCGCCAGGCCGCTGGCCTGCGCGAGCGGTTGGCCGCGGACGGGCCCGCGCTGCCGACCTACGTCGGCATGCGCAACTGGCATCCGTTCCTCGAGGACACGCTGGCCGAGATGGCGCGCGCCGGGGTGCGGCGGGCGCTCGCCCTGACGTTGGCGGCGCACCACAGCTACTCGAGTTGCGGCCAGTACAAGCAGAACGCTTCCACCGCACTACAAGCGCTCCGACAGGCCGGACACCCCGACATCGAGCTGACCTACGTCGCGCGCTGGCATGACCATCCGGGGTTCGTGCGGGCCAACGTCCGGCATATCGAGCAGGCCATCGGCGCGCTGCCGCGCGCCCGCCGCACCGCGGCACGCATTGTCTTCACCGCCCACAGCATCCCGAGCGACATGGCGCGGCAGTCACGCTACGAGGCGGATTTACTGGAATCCGCACGCCTGATTGCGGCGGCGGCGGGGCGGACGGACTGGGCGCTCGTGTATCAGAGCCGCAGCGGCCGGCCGCAGGACCCCTGGCTCGGGCCGGACGTCTGCGACTATCTGCGGGCGCAGAGCGAGCGCGGACTCGAGGCGGTCGTCCTCTCCCCGCTCGGCTTTGTCGCGGACCACGTGGAAGTGCTGTACGACCTCGACCACGAAGCGGCCGAAACCTGCCGGGAAGTGGGCATAGAGATGCGACGGGCGGCTGCCGTCAACGACGACCCCGCCTTTCTCGACATGCTGGCCGACGTGGTGCGCGCGACCGCCCGGCGCTATGGCGCGGGACGGCCGCTGTCGATCGCGCCGGCGGCCCCGCCTGCGCGGAGCGAGCCGCCGCCACCCGCGCGGTGAACGTTATCCGGCGACCGCCTTCGCACAATGCTCGTCGAACGCGGCAGTCAACTGCCCGGCGATGGCATGCGCTTCCTGGTTCTCGATCTGGTGCCGCTCCATCATGTAGATCAGTTGGCCGTTCCGCAGGATCGCCACCGCGGGCGAAGAGGGCGGATAGCCGGTGAAGTAGCTCCGTGCCGTCTCCGTCGCCTCGATGTCGGCGCCTGCAAACACCGTGGCAACGACACCGGGGGTGACCCCGTGCTGCAGCGCCAGCGCCACGCCCGGTCGCGCCCGGCCGGCGGCGCAGCCGCAGACCGAGTTGACCACCACCATCACCGTGCCCGAATCGGCGGAGAGACCCCGCTCTACATCTTCCGCGCTGCGCCACTCGACGACGCCCAGGCGCGTCAACTCATCGCGCATCGGTGCCACAAAAAACTCTGGGTACACTGCATGCTCCTTCCCTGGTCATACGGAGGAAGCTGCCGTTACGAGCGGCAGCAGGCTCAAGCGTAGCACATGGCGCGATGCGCGCGGCTCAGCGCGTACTGGCGGTCGCAATCCGCCGGTTGAACACCCGCAGCAGCACTAGCGCCGTGCCCCACTGGAGCAGGCAGGTGCCCAGGCTGTACGTCCGGATCGGATTCCACCACTCGGCCGCGTCGTACACCGCCACCGACTGGTATATCCACCAACCGAACATCGCGGCGAACTCCGCTGGCACGAGATACTTCAGCACCCAGCCGTAGATCCGCCCGACGTGGACAGATCCGGTGCCGACGTTGATCAATTCGTTGCGGAACCGTTCCTGGCCGTAGCGCGTGGCGGCGATCGAGATGAACAGTCCGCTGACCATCAGGCCCAGTCCCCACACCCAGTCCTGGTTTTCGAACACCGCGATGCTCACGGCCGACGGGATGCCGCATACGACCGCCGCTGCGGCGACAATGCGCACGGCCGCCCAGCGTGACATGCCGCCGTCCATCAGCACGCGCGCCGCCAACTCGGTCATGGCGATCAGCGAGGACAGGGCGGCGCAGAAGAGCGCCAGGAAGAAGATTGGCAGAAAGATGTGTCCGGCCGGCACGAGGTCGAACAGCCGCGGCACCCATATGAAAGTAAGGCCGACGTTGCCGGCAGCCATCGCTTCCAGCGCCTCGGATGTGGAGAGGATGGCGAAGGCGGTGGGCAGGATAGCCATGCCGGCAAGCAGCGAAGCGAAGTTATTGCCCACGCCAATCGCCACGGAGCTTACGACGATGTCCTCATCGCGCCGGACGTAGATCGCGTACGCGAGTACCAGTCCCCAGCCGGCGCCGGTCGACCAGGCGGACTGCGTCAGCGCTTCGAGCCAGGTGCGGTAGTCGGCGAGGGCAGTCAGGTCCGGCTGGAACAGAAAGCGGAGCCCCTCGCCGGCTCCCTCCAGCGTGACGGCGCGCGCCACAGCGACCAGCAGCAGCACGAACAGGGTGGGAATCAGCACCTTGTTGGCGCGTTCGATGCCGCCCGCCACGCCGCGCACGACAATGCCCGCCGCCAGCAGCACCGCCCCGACGTGAAACAGCACCGGCTGCCAGACCGACGCGCTGTACTGCTCCCAGTAGAGCGCCGTATCGCCGGCCGGGCCGCCCGCGAGGCTCACAAGGAAGTACTTCAGCGTCCACCCCGTGACGACCGCGTAGTAGAACATGATCATCGAGGTCGTCACCGCGATGAAGCCGCCCATCCAGGCCTGACGCCGACCGACCAGGCTGGCGAAAGCGCCTATCGGCCCGCGGCGGGCGCCGCGACCCAGGCCGAACTCCGCGATCAGCAGCGGCAGCGACCAGAGCACCAGAAACAGCGCCCAGGGGATCAGGAAAGCGGCGCCGCCGTTCTGCGCGGCGACCCGCGGAAACCGCCACAGGTTGCCGGTGCCCACCGCCATCCCGAGTCCCGCGGCGATGATGGCCCAGCGCGAGGAAAACAGCTCCGGCCTGCTCATGTCCGGCTCACCTTGCCCGCCGGCCAGTCTACCAAACGACCAGCCCGGGTTGCTACGCACCATATCAAGTTCTATACTTGGATCGACGCAAGTTTGAGGCCTATGGCGCGAGAAGTGCTACTCATCAGCATGGCGGCGCGGGAGCTCGGCATGCACCCGCAGACGTTGCGGAAATACGAGCGTCTCGGTCTGGTGCGGCCGACGCGGACCATCGGCAGCATGCGCCTCTACTCCACCGAGGAGATCGAGCGGCTGCGGCTGATCAAGCGGCTGGTGGACGACATGGGGATCAATCTGGCAGGAGTTCAGCGCCTGCTGTCGGTCGCCGAGGTCGTAGAGCGGATGCGGCCGCTGGTCAGCGTCAACCGCACGGCGCGGAGCGGCCGCCTTCGACGAGCTGACGCGCTTGCTGGGAATGTAGCGGACATGGAGTTCAAGGACTACTACAGCGTGCTGGGCGTACCCCGCGGCGCGACGGCCGACGACATCAAGGCCGCGTACCGCAAGCTCGCCCGCAAGTGGCACCCGGACGTCAATCCCGACGACAAGGCGGCCGAGAAGCGCTTCAAGGAGATCAACGAAGCCAACGAGGTGCTGGGCAACGCCGAGACACGGCGCAAGTACGACACGCTGGGCGCCGACTGGCAGCGCGTCGAACAGGCCCAGGCTGCAGGCGCCAATCCGTTCGGCGGCGACCCGTTCGGTTTCGGAGGATTCTCCGGCGGTTTCCGGACGGGCGGGGATGCTAGCGGATTTTCGGATTTCTTTGAGCAGTTCTTCGGCCCCGGCACGGACACGACCTGGCCGCACGCGCGGCCGGGACGTCGAACGGGTGCTGGAGCTGAGCCTCGAGCACGCATTTCACGGCGCCACGCGGCGGCTGTCCATCAGGCGCAACGGACAGACGCGGTCCGTGGATGTGCGCATCCCGGCCGGCGTCACGGACGGCGCGTGCGTGCGCGTGCCGGGTGAGGGCGAACCGGGGACGGACCGGGCGGCCGCGGGCAGCCTGCTGCTGCGCGTTCGCATTGCGCGGCACCCGCGCTTCACGCCGCACGGCCGCGACCTCCATGTGACCGTCACCGTACCGCTGACGACGGCGGTGCTGGGCGGCCGCATCGATGTGCCGACGATTGACGGCG
>JAGWAI010000076.1:11691-18151 GCA_021296485.1 Acidobacteriota bacterium | reverse complement strand
GCCGACCCCTCGTCAGACTCTTCCATCGGCTGCCCGCACGCCGCCGCCAGCAGCATCACCGCCGCCAATGCCGCGAACCGCAGACCACCAAATAACCGCTCTCGCATCGCTCTACCTCGCTCCCTCAAGCACGCGCGCACCCGCAAGGATACTCGTCAGTGCATAGTTGCCTTCGTGACAGGCCGATTCATAGATCAGGTTCTGCTTGTTGTCGCCGCGCCGCCACGTCATTTCGATGGTCCAGGGCTGCGCGAACGTGGCTTCGTCCGCGATGGTCGCGTGATACATCAGCAGGTCGTCAGCGACGCGCGAAAAGCGCTCGACAAGCTGCATCTGCTCGCTGGCGCCCTGGAATCCGGCACTGCTGGCGAAATTCGTGGTGTCGACGACGAGCGTGTCGCCCTCCCAGCGCCCGCGCGCATCGCCGTGCCACTGGCGGACGTGGGCCGGGCCGTGCGGCCGCCCGTCGAGTGGAATGGTGCGGTAGGCGCCGCCCCAGTGTCCGGCCTCGTAATAGAGGGTGACCGAATCGGGCGTCTGCACGATGCGGCTGAACGCGCACAGTGGCGACGTGCAGGGTAGCGTGAAGCCGAGACAGCGGTCGGACGGGCGATCCTCCGGGCCGTCCGCGTCCTCGCGGGTTGCCTGCCGGCGTTCCGCCTCGGCATCGACGCGTTGCCTGCCGGCCGCGGTGTACGGGATCTTGCCGTCCGGCGGATCGACGATCAGCGAGGTGCGTCCCGTCTCCACCACCCTGGTCGCGTAGAAGGTGCTGAAGGCGTTGTTGTACGCGCCTTCCACGTCCGCGACGGTGCCCGCCTCGGCCCGCTCGTCGCGGCCGGCATTCTCGATGGTTTGCCGCTCCAGCGCGGCAACCTCCTCGGCCGTCAGGAACTCCTTGTCGGCGAACTCGGCGGGCCGTTCCAGCGGGGTCTGCGTCTTGCTGTCCCAGATGCCCTGCAGGTCGGGATGGTCCCAGGGCGTCCGCGCCGGCGCGTAGCCGTCCGCCGCCGCCACGTCGGCCTGCGCCGCGGCCGGCGCCGCAGCCAACACGATGCCCGCCGCCGCAATCGCCAGCACCCGAACGGCCGCCTGGAAATGACGCATCATCGTGAGCTCCTTGTCGCGTGCCGAGATTGCCCTGTCGCGCCGCACCCGCCCGGACTGCTAATCCTCGGGCACGCCGAATACGAACAGCGTGTTGGCCGCGCCCGCGACGCGTCCGCCGCCGACCGCCACCGCCAGGTACTGCCGGCCGCCGACCGCGTACGTAATCGGATAGCCCTGTGGGGGAGCGGGCAGCCGCACCTGGAACAGCACGTCGCCGGTCGCCGCGTCGTGGAGGTAGAAATTGCCCTCGCCGTCGGCGCTGGTCACCAGGCCGCCGCCGGTCGTCAATGCCGCCGACAGGGCGCGCGTGGCGTACATGCGGCGCCACAACACCTCGCCCGTGGCGATGTCCATGGCGATGAACTGGCCGCCGTGCTCGGGGCTGAGCGGGTGCGGGCCGCCGCCGGTGGGCCGCCAGCCGGCGCCCTCGTAGTCCTGGTAGAAGTAGTAGTCGCCGACCGGGCCGTCCTTCTGTTCCACCTCGGTGTACACGGCCTTCGCACAGTGCGGGTGGATCGGGATGTACAGCGCCCCGGTGTCCGGGTGATAGGCCGTGGCCGGGTAGTTGCGGATGCCCATCATGCCGGGACAGAACTCGATCTCGACGCCGGCCTGCTGCAGCCTGCCGGGCCGGTAGGCGACGCGCCCCGTCGCCGGATCGATGTCGACCAGGTTCTGGAACCCGAGGTCGTGCGCGGCGACGAACTCGCCGCTGGCGCGATCGATCTCCCACAGGATGCCGAGCTTGCCCATCTTGAACAGCGACTTGCGCCCGTCGTGGTCGATGAGCACCGACTCGAACGACTCGTCGAGGTCGTACGACTCGCCCGGCACGAACTGGTAGTACCAGTCGATCTCGCCGGTGTCCGGCCGGAGCGCCAGCGCGCTGTTCGTATAGAGCGCGTCGCCGTCGGTCTTGCGTGAGAGCCGCGCCCACGGCTTGGCCTGCGCCGTGCCCCAGTAGATCCGGTCAAGCTCCGGGTCGTAGCTGCCAGGAATCCAGGCGTCGCCGCCGGCGCGGAACATCGTGGGCAGGTCGCCCCACGTGTCGCCGCCCGGCTCGCCCGGATTGGCGATCGTCGAGGTGCGCCACAGCTCGGCCCCGGTCTCCGGGTCGTGCGCCGAAATGAAGCAGCCGCCTTCCTTGTACCGCTCGCAGCCCGTGATGCCGGCCACGATCTGGCCCTTCACGACGATCGGGCCGCTGGTATAGCGGTAGCCGCGGCGCCAGTCAGCGACCGTGCGGTCCCACGCGACCTCGCCCGTCGCGGCGTCGAGCGCCAGGATGTGGGCGTCGTTCGTCGTCACGTAGACCTTGTCGCCGTAGATGGCCAGCGAGCGCGTGCGGCTGCGGAACGTGTCGTCGGGATTGCCCTCGAACGTCTTGCGGTACTCCCACAGCCGTTCGCCGGTGGCCGCGTCGACGGCCTGCACGTAGCCGAGCGGATTGGGAATGTACATGCGCCCGGCGCGCACCAGGGGCGCCGGCTGGCTCAGGCCCGGCCGCAGCGCGGCAGCCCAGACAAGCTGGAGCTGGTGCGCGTTGTCCCGGTTGATCTGCTCGAGCGGGCTGTAGCCCCAGCCGTCCAGCGTGCGCCGCCAGTGAAGCCAGTCCGCCGGATCGGGGTCCAGCAGCATGGCATCCGAAATGGGCTCTACGGGAGGACCCTGGGCGGCAACCGGGGCGGCGCCGGCAGGCAACAGGCACCAGGCGAGCAGCATCAGGGCGGCCGCGGTGGGTGCCTGCCTGAACGGATGCGTCATGGGCTGGAGGCGGATTATACATCGCCCGGCCGTGGCCGGGCCTGCCGCGGCCGGGCGACAGAGCCAATCCAAAACGTTGGACAATATTCAAGGAATTGAACGATCCCGGCCCGCCGCACACGGGGTGCGGCCGCATTGTGCTTGGAAATACGCCGATCGCGTTGCGGGTACGCTGCTTGCATGCTGCCGCGGAGGCGGCGCGGTTGCCGTCGTGTAAGATTACGCGGTTGTGCTCCTGGCGGAGCACGAGGACATGCGCGTGCAGCGCATGTGGAGGAGGAAACAGGATGATACGCAGTTTTGTTGCGCGTGCGCACCTGGCAGTGCTGGTGGGCATGCTCTTGTTACCGGCGACGGTTCTGGCCCAGACGGGCGCCATCGCCGGCAGCGTGGCGGATGAGACGGGCGGCGTGCTGCCCGGCGTGACCGTCGAGGCGGCCAGCCCGGCGTTGATCGAGGGCGTACGCTCGACGGTCACCGATGGCGCGGGCCTGTACACGATCGAGGCGCTGCGGCCCGGCACGTATACCGTCACGTTCACGTTGCCCGGGTTCAACACGTTCGTGCGAGAAGGAATCGAGCTGGTTTCCGACTTCACGGCGAACGTCGACGGGACGATGTCGGTCGGCTCGATCGAGGAAACCGTCACCGTGTCGGGCGCGAGCCCGGTGATCGACGTGCAGAACGTCGTCAGCCAGCAGAACCTGTCCCGCGAGCAAATCGACACGCTGCCGACCTCGAAGACCTACTTCGGCCTCGCCGCGCTCACGCCCGGCATGACGGCGCGCATCGCGGGCGGCGGCCACGACGTCGGCGGCACCTCCGGTGACATCTGGGGCTACGTCTCCATCCATGGCGCCTCCGAGTATGACGGCATCGTGATGTGGGACGGGATGAGCATCAACAACAACATCGGCACGGGCGGCGGCGGGTCGAAGGAGTTCTTCCTGAACCAGGTCGCCATCGAGGAGATGGTCATCTCCACCAGCGACATGAATGCCGAGTTCGCGTTCGGCGGCGTCGCCACCAACGCCATCCCGAAGGAAGGCGCCAACACGTTCAGCTACTACGTGAACGTGGGCGGCACGAACGGCGACCTGCAGAACGCCAACGTCGGTGACGAGTTGCAGGGGCGCGGCGCGTCGCCGCTGGCCAAGAACCGCAAGGTGTGGGACTACGGCGCAGGCGTCGGCGGCCCGCTCGTGCGCGACCGGATCTGGTTCTACACGGCGCACCGCTGGTGGGGCGCGCAGAACTTCCAGCCGAGCGGCAACGTCAACATCGCCCCCGGCTACGCGAACAACCCGAGCGCCATCGGCTACGGCGCGAGGTACATCGCCGATGAAGGCGATCCGGCGTGGACCGATTTCTACAACCGCGACAACTCCATCCGCTTCACCATCCAGGCCAGCGAGCGGCACAAGCTCACGCTGTCGCAGGCGTTCCAGGACAACTGCGCCTGCCACTACTGGCCGCAGTGGGGCATCACGGACATGGCCGCGTCACAGGACTACACCTACGCGCCGATCAACCTGTCGCAGGTGTCCTGGACCTTCCCGGCGAGCAACCGGCTGCTGTTCGAGGCGGGCTTTTCGCGCCTGCTGAACAACAGCGCGCCCCTGTCCAACGAGCGGGTGCGGGAGGACGCGCATGCACTGGAGGCGACCGGCATGACGTTCGAGCAGTTCATGGCGGCCGACCCGGCGTTCGCGCTGCAGTATGTGGACGTGGCGCACATGAGCTATGCGCCGCTTCTGAACTGGCGCTCGCACGGCATCCGCACCTGCGCGCCCTGCCTGCTGGGCACCGGCCACGACTTCCCGACGGAGGTGTTCCGGGGGTCGATGTCGTACGTCACCGGCTCGCACAACTTCAAGGTGGGCGTCGACGGCCGCTGGGCCGCCGAGGAGCACGCGGAAGCGCGCCTGGCGAGCAACGCGTGGCCCATCCGCCTCGATTTCTTCACGCGTGACACCGGCACCGGCGCCCTGGGCGGCGGACAGGGCGGCATCTTCCTGGTGAACCAGTTCGCCACGCCGCGGGCGTCGTTCCAGAATTCGTTTGAGTTGGGGTTCTACGCCCAGGACCAGTGGACGATCGACCGGCTGACGGTGAACATGGGCGTGCGTTACGACCACCTCAACGCGCACGTTCCGGCGCAGACCGCGCCGGCCGGCCGCTGGGGCGCCAGGAATCCGGACGGCACGCCGTTCAGCACCGACCGCATCGACAACGTGCCGAACTACCACGACATCACGCCGCGCCTCGGCGTGGCGTACGACCTGTCGGGCGACGGCCGCACGGCGCTCAAGGCGACGTGGGGCAAGTACGTTACGCCCATCGGCACGTCCATCGCGCAGGTGGTCAACCCGATGGAGGCCATCCAGATTTCCACCGGCCGGGTGTGGCTCGACTTCAACGAGAACCTGATCCCGGACTGCGACCTCGACAACTTCGGGAACCAGATCGGCCTGGGCGGCGAGTGCGGGGGCATCTTCAACCCGCAGTTCGGCACGCCGGCCATCATCAACACCTACGACCCCAATCTCCTGGAGGGCTGGGGCAAGCGGCAGCACAACTGGCAGAACTCCGTTTCCATCCAGCAGGAGCTGACGGACAACTGGTCCGTGGAGGTGGGGTGGTTCCGGACGCAGTACGGCAACTTCCACGTCGTGGACAACCTGAACATCGGACCAGAGGACTTCCTGGAGTTCAGCATCGCCGCGCCGGCCGGTTCCGGGGACTTCGGCCTCACGCCGGGTCAGCGCATCGAGGGGCTGTACTCGATTACAGCGGACGGTCTGGCGAAGGGGGCGAACAACGTCGTCAAGCTGGCGTCGGAGTTCGGCGACATGAGCCAGGTGTACAACGGCATCGACGTGAACATCGACGGCCGCTTCGACAACGGACTGACGCTCGGCGGCGGATTCAGCACCGGTTCGACCTCGTTCAACGAGTGCTTCGTGGTGGACAGCCCGTTGCGCGCGCGCGACGGCTTCTGCGACGTGAGCGAGCCGTGGTCGGCGCAGACGCAGTTCAAGGTGAACGGCGCCGTGCCGCTGCCGTACGACACGCAGTTCTCGTTCGTCTTCCAGAGCCTTGCGGGCCAGCCGTGGGAGTCGTATTACCGGGCCGGCGGCGCGGCCGACCAGTTGCTCATCAACGGCCAACCCGGCGCGCTGCCGGCGGCTACCGAGACCATCACGCTCACGCCGTCCGGTGGGGGCGTCGGCACGATCATCGCGTCGACGCCGAGCTCGATAACGCGTGGCTCTTCCGCCTTCTACTTCGTCGGATCGGATCTTTACGAACCGCGCCTGAACCAGTTGGACGTGCGGTTCACGAAGATCATCAACGCGGGCGGCGCGCGCCTCCGCGCCTGGGTCGACCTGTTCAACATCTTCAACGAGAACAGCGCGACTGCGCTCTCGGATGCATTCGTGGGTGGCCCCCCGCGGGTGACGGCCGTGATGGGCGGCCGGCTGCTGAAGTTCGGCGCGCAGTTCGATTTTTAACGATAGATGGGGGCTGCGCCCCCAAGCCCCCCGGCAGGCACTAGCGGGGACCCCATAGCCCCGCGCCGTGC
>JAGWAI010000076.1:2720-11678 GCA_021296485.1 Acidobacteriota bacterium | reverse complement strand
GACGACGGAGTTGTTGACGCCCGTCGTCCCCTTCCGTAGGCCACCTGCAGCCGCGGTACGCGGGGTTTTTCCAGGGGCGGGGCCGAGAGGCTCCGCCCTTTTCTTGCGTGCATCGGGGGCGGATGCTCGCACGACGCACGTATCTTGCACGCAAGAGGGCGTCCGCGCCGTTTGACACTGCGATACCACGGTGTAAAATGCCCCGGTTACGGATTCCGCACGAGGCGGGTTCGATGCCGTGGACCTGGCAAAGCCTTGTTGTGAAACTGAAGGGGGATAGATGATGTTCAGTCGTTTTGCGCGCGCCCACATAGCGGTGCTGGCAGGCATCGTGTTGCTGCCGGCGGTCGCGCAGGCCCAGACGGGCTCCATCGCCGGGAGTGTGACGGACGAGACGGGCGGCGTGCTGCCAGGCGTGACGGTCGAGGTGGCCAGTCCGGCGTTGATCGAGGGCGTGCGCGCCACGGTCACCGACGGCGCGGGCCTGTACACGATCACCGCGCTGCGGCCCGGCACCTACACGGTCACATTCACCCTGCCGGGATTCAACACCTTCGTACGGGACGGCATCGAGCTGTCCGGCGACTTCACGGCGAACGTCGACGGGACGATGACGGTCGGCTCCATCGAGGAGACGGTCACGGTCTCGGGCGCCAGCCCGGTCATCGACGTGCAGAACGTCGTGAGCCAGCAGAACCTGTCGCGTGAGGAGATCGACACGCTGCCTACGTCGAAGACGTACTTCGGCCTGGCGGCGCTCACGCCCGGCATGACCCAGCTCATCTCGGGCGGCGGCCACGACGTCGGCGGGAATTCGGGCGACGTCTGGGGCTACGTCCAGTTCCACGGCAGCAGCGAGGCCGACGGCATCGTGATGTGGGACGGGATGACCATCAACAACAACATCGGCCTCGGCGGCGGCTCTTCCAAGCAGTACTTCCTGAACCAGGCCGCGGTCGAGGAGATGGTCATCTCGACCAGCGACATGAACGCCGAGTACCCGTTCGGCGGCGTCGCGACCAACGCCATCCCGAAGGAAGGCGCCAACACGTTCAGCTACTACGTGAACGTGAGCGGCACGAACGGCGGCCTGCAGCAGAACAACGTCGACGCGAGTCTGGAGCCGCGCCTGGCGCAGCCCGGATTCGCCACGCAGGGCACGCGCAAGGAGAAGATCGGGGTCGACAAGATCTGGGACTACGGCTTCGGCCTCGGCGGACCGCTGGTGAACGATCGGGTGTGGTTCTACACGGCGCACCGCTGGTGGGGGGCGCAGAACGAGCAGTACCGCAGCTTCGCGAACGTGGCCGAAGGCTACGCTTCCAATCCGGGCGCCACCGGTTACGGCGCGTTGTACCGCGCCGACCTCACCCAACCGTCGGTGCTCGACATCTGGAACCGGGACAACTCGATCCGGTTCACCATCCAGGCGAGCGAGCGCAACAAGTTCACGGTGTCGCAGTCGTTCCAGGACAACTGCGCCTGCACCTACTGGACGCAGTGGGGGTTGTCCGACCCCGCCGCGGCGATCAACTACACCTACGGTCCGATCAACCTGACGCAGGCACAACCGCCTGCTGTTCGAGGCGGGCGTATCGATTCTCAAGAACAACACCGCGCCCGAATTTCCCGACGTGGTGCGGCAAGACTCGCACGCCCTGGCGGCGACCGGCATGTCGATGGCGGAGTTCATGGCGGTAGACGTGGGCACCGCGCTGCAGCACGTGGACGTCGGTCACCACAGTTACACCCCGTTCTTTAACTGGCGCTCCTACGCCAGCGCGATCCCCGGGCGTGAAGACTGCGGCCCGTGTCTTGGCGGCACCGGCCACGACATGCCGACGGAGGTGTTCCGCGCGTCGATGTCGTACGTCACCGGTTCGCACAACTTCAAGGTGGGCGTCAACGGCCGCTGGGCCACCGAGCAGCACGAGCAGTCGCGGCTGGCGAGCAACGCGTGGCCGATCCGCCTGCTCTTCTTCGGCCTCAACCCGGCTACCGGCGTGCCCGCTGACCTGGGTGGTGGCCTGGTCGGCTACGTCTCGCAGTACGCCACCCCGAAGGCGTCGCTCCAGGAGTCGTTCGACCTCGGGTTCTACGCGCAGGACCAGTGGACGATCGATCGGCTGACGCTCAACCTCGGTGTGCGCTACGATCGCATCAACGGCTGGGTCCCGGCGCAGACGGCGCCGACCGGGCGCTGGACGGCCAGGAACCCGGACGGCACGCCGCTCGCCACCGAGCGCATCGACAACCTGCCGAATTTCCAGGACATCACGCCGCGCCTTGGTATCGCGTACGACCTTCGGGGCGACGGCCGGACGGCGATCAAGGCGACGCTCGGAAAGTACGTCATGCCCGTCGGCAGCGCTATCGCCGAGGCCGTCAATCCGCTTGAAAACGTGCGGTCGTTCACGAATCGCCTCTGGTTCGACTTCGACCAGAACCTGATCCCGAACTGCGACCTCGACAACTTCAGCGACCAGACCGGTTTCCTGGGCGGCTCCACGTTCGGCGGCGAGTGCGGGCCCATCCTGCACCCGCAGTTCGGGACCGCCACGAGGACGCTCAGCTTCGCTCCGGGCCTTCTGGAGGGCTGGGGCAATCGTCAGTACCAGTGGCAGACCTCGGTCTCCATCCAGCATGAGCTGACGGACAACTGGTCGATCGAAGCCGGGTGGTACCGTACGCAGTACGGCAACTTCCTGGTGGGCGACGACCTGAACGTGACGCCTGACGACTTCGTGGAGTTCAGCATCGCCGCGCCGCCCGGTTCCGAGGCGCTCGGCCTGACGCCCGGAGAGCGGATCGGCGGTCTCTACACGAAGACGGCCGAGGCGCTGGCGAGGCCGGAGAACTTCCTGGTGCAGTCGGCCGACGTCCATGGCGACATGGGTCAGAAGTACAACGGCTTCGACGTCAACTTCGACGGGCGGTTCGACAACGGGTTGACGCTGGGGGGCGGCCTGAGCACCGGCTCCCGATCGTTCAACGAGTGCTTCGTCGTGGACAGCCCGATGCGCGCCCGCCCGGGTTTCTGCGAGCAGTCCGAGCCGTGGGGCCCCCTGACGCAGTTCAAGGTGAACGGGTCGGTGCCGCTGCCGTACGACACGCAGGTGTCGTTCGTGTTCCAGAGCCTCGGCGGCCAGCCGTGGATTTCGCAGTACCGGGCCGGCGGTGCGGTGTCCGACGAGGTGCTGATCGACGGCCAGCCCGGCGCGATTCCGAGCGGCACGGAGACCATCCTGCTGTCGCCGTCCGGACGGGGCGTCAACAGCCTGAACACCAACAGCCTCAACAAGGTGCCGTACGGGACGCAGTTCTACTTCCAGGCGTCCGACCTGTACGAGCCCCGGCTGAACCAGCTCGACCTGCGGTTCGCGAAGATCTTCAACGCCGGCAACGCGCGCATCCGCGGCTGGGTCGACCTGTTCAACGTGTTCAACGCGAACAGTGTCACGAGCATCGGCTCCTCGTTCAACCCGCTGAACTACCCGGAGGTCACCGCGGTGATGGGCGGGCGCATGATCAAGGTGGGCGCGCAGTTCGACTTTTGATAACTCGGGGCTGCGCCCCGAACCCCCGGCAGCCGCTAGCGGGGCCCCTGCGC
This sequence comes from Acidobacteriota bacterium, assembly GCA_021296485.1. Taxonomy (GTDB): domain Bacteria; phylum Acidobacteriota; class Vicinamibacteria; order Vicinamibacterales; family UBA8438; genus JAAXGX01. Next base: position 8,068 of record JAGWAI010000076.1, on the reverse strand, counting down.
CCCGCGCCGGGCCTGCCGAGGCCCGCTGTGCGGGCCTTGGGACGGCTCTTGGTGATGATGTCGTCCCTGCATTGTCAACCGGCGTAATTCCGGGGGCGGGGCCATTTGGCTCCGTCCCTTTTCTTGTACGGAGCGCCGCGCATTCTGGTGCCGCGCATGCCGGATGGCTATACTGCCGGCAGTCCCGCGTGAGGCGTCAATGCGCGGCACGATACCGATGTTGCGCTCTAGCTCCAGCGTCCGAATCGGCGCCGCGGCCTGCCTCGCCATCCTGATTCCACTGACGGAGGGGCAGCCCTCTGCGCAGGAGTCTGGTTCGGCATCTTTCCCCCTGACCCCGCCGCTGCGCCACGTGACGGACGTCGACATTTCGGAAGAGACGCAGTCCGCCGTCCAGGCCAGCCTCAAGTCAACCTTGATCGCAGGCGTGCGGGGGTTCGATTGGCAACTGGCGGCAAGTGCGCTGACGGACGACTTTCGTGGGCGGTTTCCGGCGCCGGCTGACGGTGGGGTCGTTGCCGACGCCCTGCTGGACATCCGGCGCTATCCGCCGGACGGGCTCGCCGTGCTGGACCGCGACGGGCTGATGGCGACTCTTCGCGCGCACGTTGGGCCGTGGGTCGCGGTGGACCGTGCGTCGTGGCATGCGTTCGAATTCCTGTTGGCGCCCGACGGCGAGGCGGCGTTCGTACGCGCTCACATGCAGCTCGGCGGCGCAGACCGGAGCCGGGCGCGGACCGTGATTGAGGCGACCGTCTCGGCCGAGCTGGTGAAGACGGCGCCCGACTCGTGGCGAATCCGCAGGCTGGACCTCGCCGACGGGTTCCGCGCACACAACCCGGCGCCGCCGTTTCAGGACATCACGGACGCGGTCGGCCTGCATTTCAACCGTTCACCCGCAAACGACAGGCTCCGGCAGGCGGTGGCCGACACCGGCATGAGCCTGATCGACTCGGCGCTGAGCGTGGTGGACTGGAACCGGGACGGCCATTGGGACATCGTGGCCACCGAGGTCGCCCGCCACAGCATTCTCTTCCTCAATGACGGGCGCGGGGGGTTCGTCCGTGAGCCGCTGCCGATCGGCGACGACCAGCTCATTCCCAGCCAGTACCTGTTCGTGGACCTGGACGGCGACGGCCTCGAGGAGATCGTGGGCAGCCGCATGGCGTACCGGGACGGGGAAGCGTGGATGGGGATTCACACCCGCAGCGAAGGGGAGTGGACCTACCTGCCGCGCGCGCTTGTGTTCGACAACCCGCCCGGCGTCCGGCGCAACGAGGCGCAATTCATGGCCGCCGGCGACGTGAACGGCGACGGGCGGCTGGACATCTTCCTGGGCGGCTACCAGACGAACCGCTCGGGCAGCCCGGGCGTGTTCAACCGGGTCGACGCAAACGACGGCGCGGACAACCTGCTCTTCATCAATCACGGCGGGCTGCGGTTTACGGAGGAATCGGACGCCCGCGGCATCACCGGGACGCGCTACACCTACGTCGCGCAATTCTTCGACTTCGACGGTGACGGCGACCTGGACCTGTTCGAAGGAAACGACTTCGGGCGCAACGCCGTGTGGGACAACCGCGGTGACGGCGTGTTCAGCGCGCTGGACAATCACCCCCTGGCGCGCGATACGGGCAACACGATGGGCGTGACCGTGGCCGATTGGGACAATTCAGGAGAGTGGAGCATCCATCTGTCCAACATGTATTCACACGCGGGACATCGCGTGGTGAGTCTCTCCGACTCGGTCGGGGACGAGATGCGGGCGCAGCTCGAGGTGCTCATGCGGGGTAACCAGCTCTTCTCACGTGGAGCGCATGACGGCGCGTGGGGCGACCGGGGTGTCGCGCTGGGCGTGAACGAGGGCGGCTGGGCGTGGGGCTCGCTGTTCTACGACCTCGACAATGACGGCGACAAGGAGATCTTCGTCACAAACGGCAATACCAGCCATGAAGATCCCGAAGCGCCCGATTTCTGAACGTTCTTCTGGCGGCAGGTTGTCGCCGACGCCGAAGCCATCGAGCGGGAGGCTGCTCCGGAGCTGGTGATCGAAGAACAGGCGCGCGGTTTCCGCGGCTCATTCAGCGGCTACGAGCGCGACCGCCTGTTCTACAACCCGGACGGCGGGGACGACCGGTTCCTCCAGTTGGCGTACGTCTTCGGCCTCGACGACGACCACGACGGGCGCGCCGCTGCGCCGGTCGATATCGACGGCGACGGCGACCTGGACCTGGCCCTGCTGACGCTGCGCGGCCTCAAGCTGCTCGAGAATACCTCGGCGCCCCGTCACTTCGCGCGCGTGCGGCTGGCTGCCGGCGGTTCTGCCGCGCATGCGCTCGGCGCCGAGGTCGTGTTGCGCGCGGGCGGGGTCGCGCGGCGCGATTTCGTCAAGCTCACCGAGGGGTTCAGGGCACAGGTGCCGCTCGATCTGCACTTCGGATTGGGGGACGCAACGGCGGTCGATACGCTGGAGGTTCGCTGGCCGTCCGGTGAGACCGGCGTATGGCGCGACCTGCCCGTCGATCGGCTGCTCATTGTGGACGAAGCCGCCGGCACGGTCGAGGCCGAGCCGCTGCGGCGCTGGTCCGACGGATCCCGGCCGACGATGACCGGCGCGCCGTCGCCGGCGGTAGTCGCCCGGGCGCTTGACGGCGGCCGCGGGCCGCTGGCGGGAGGGCGGCCAACAGTCGTCAACTTCTGGGCGCCCTGGTGCCCGCCGTGTAATGTGGAGTTGCCCGAGCTGGTCGACTTGGCCGGGCGCTACGACGGCGAGGTCGATTTTGCGGGTGTCAGCGTTGAGCTGGAAGACCTGGACTCGGTTCGAGAATCGATCGAACGGTTCGAGATTCCGTATCCGCAGTTTCTTGCCGACGACGCGGTCATGGAGCGGTTCTTCGGATCCGAGGACGAAGCGGCGTTGCCCGCCACGTTCGTCTTCGACCAGCACGGCCGCCTGCGGCGGCTGTTTCGGGGCGCCGTGACGCAGGCCGAGCTCGACCTGCTGCTCGCTTCGTTCCGCGACGAAGCAGTGAGCGAGGACACCCTGCGGATGCTGGCGGAGACCTACCGGAGAGCCGGCGATTATGCGCGGGCCGCCGAATTCTACGGACAACTGGGAGCGCTCGAGCCGACCCGCCTCGACCAGATTGGGCAGGCGTGGCAACGGCAGCGGGCGCTGGACTGGATCGCCAAGGCCCGCGCGCATCGGGCGCTGGGCGAGGTGGCGGATGCGCGCGAAAGCTACGATCGGGCGTTGCAGATGGAGCCCGGCAACCGCACGGCGCGCCGCGAGCGCGAAGCGCTTGGCGCACGCTGATATAGTTACGCCGTCCAACGCACGGCCTCCGGCCGGCCGGCCGCGCAACGATAGTTGACGGACATGTTCAGACGACAGAACCTTGCATTTGGCGCCGCGCTGGGCGCGATCTGCCTGTGCGCGGCGCCTGCCGCCGCCCAGCACGGCGCCACGAACGGCGAGTGGCGCAGCTACGGCGGCGATACGGGCAGCACGAAGTACTCGCCGCTGGACCAGGTCACCGAGGAGAACTTCGAGCAACTGGAGATTGCGTGGCGCTGGCGCTCGGTCGACACGCACTTGGCACGCGGCGCAGGCGGCGGCATCTGGCTGGCCCCGGCGCGGGAGTTGTTCGAGGTGCTGGCGCAGGAGGATCCGGAGCGCTGGGATACGGATCTCTACAGCCCCAGGCCGGGGACGTCGCTGCTGATTGCGACGCCGCTCATGGTGGATGGGGTCTTGTATCTGAGCACGCCGCTCTACCAGGCCGCTGCAGTCGACGCGCGGACCGGCGAGACGCTCTGGTCATTCGACCCGAAGGCATACGAATCCGGCACCCCCGCTGTGATTCCGTGGCGCCACCGCGGCGTCGCGTACTGGGAGGACGGCGGCGAGGCCCGCATCGTATGGGCCACGGGCGACGGCTACCTGATAGCGGTCGACGCGAAGACCGGGCGTCCGGCGGCCGACTTCGGCGACGGTGGCCGCATTGACCTCATGGAGGGCATCCCGCGCGCCGACCGCGAGTCGCGGACGGTGCAGAACCTGCTCGCGCTCTCGTCGCAATCGCCGCCGCTGGTCGTTCGCGACACCGTGGTGGTCGGCTCGTCGATGACGGACATGATCCTCACGAAGGAGATGCCGCCGGGCTGGGTGCGCGCATACGACGTCAGGACCGGGCGCCACAAGTGGGACTTCCACACCATTCCGCAGAGCGCCGACGAGTACGGCGCGGATACCTGGCTGAACCAGTCGTGGCGCTACTCCGGCGCGGCGAACGTCTGGTCGCTGATGAGCGGCGATGAAGATCTCGGCTACGTCTACCTGCCGACCGGCACGCCGACGGGCGACTACTACGGCGGCCACCGGCCCGGCGACAACCTGTTCGCCGAGAGCCTGGTATGCGTCGATATCGAAACCGGCCAACGGGTATGGCATTTCCAGGGCGTGCACCACGGCCTGTGGGACTACGACTTCGCCTCGGCCCCGAACCTGATGGACATCGTCGTGGACGGCCGGCCGGTCAGGGCGGTTGCGCAGCCGAGCAAGCAGGGCTTCATCTACACGTTCGACCGTGTGACGGGCGACCCGGTCTGGCCAATCGAGGAACGGCCGGTGCCAACGGACACCGATCTCGTGGGGGAGGTGCCGTCGCCGACCCAGCCGTTCCCGACCAGGCCTCCGCCATTCGAGTATCAGGGCACGTCGATTGACGACCTGGTCGATTTCACACCCGAGATCCGGCAGATGGCGATCGAGGCGGTGGAGGGCTACCGGCTGGGGCCGATCTTCACGCCGAACTCGACCCGGGGCACGCTCATCCGGCCGAGCGTCGGTGGCGGCGCCAACTGGTCCGGCGCGGCGGTCGATCCCGACACCGGCTTGCTCTATGTTCCGTCGGTCAATACGCATTCCGTGATTCCGTACGCGGACGTCGAACCGGACAGCGGGGCGACGATGCGGTATATCTGGCGCTGGGGACCGGGCGGCGGCGGGCCGACCATGCCGCAGGGCCTGCCGTTGTGGAAGCCGCCGTATTCGCGGATGACCGCGATCGACATGAACCGCGGCGATCACGTCTGGATGACGCCGCTCGGCAACGGCGACCGGATTCGAAATCTGCCGCTGCTGCGGGATCTGGATCTCCCGCCGCTCGGCGGCGACGGGCGGGGCGGGCCGCTGTTGACACGGACGCTGCTGATCAATGCCCTGACCGCGGGCGGGAGCGACGGCGGGCCGCGGTTGGTGGCGTATGACAAGGCGTCCGGGGAGATCGTGGGCTCCGTGGATCTGCCGGGCGGCGCGCTTGGAACTCCCATGACGTACATGCTCG
>JAGWAI010000076.1:2160-2558 GCA_021296485.1 Acidobacteriota bacterium | reverse complement strand
GGCGGCGCGGCGCGGGGCTATGGGGTCCCCGCTAGCAGCCGCCGGGGGTTTGGGGCGCAGCCCCAATTTAGCGAAGCGGTCCCCGCTAGCGGCCGCCGGGGGTTTGGGGCGAAGCCCCATCTAACGTTGGAGGTAACGATGCGAGCAATTTGGGTGACGTTGGGTCTGGTCCTGGCCGCGATGGTCGGGTTCGGCGCCTGCTCGGGCGGCGACGCGCAGGGTGAGCAGGGAGGCGAGGTGACCAAGGCGCAGTTCGACACCTGGATGGAGGAGTTGTCGAACTGGGGCCGGTGGGGCGACGACGATCAGCTCGGCGCGGTCAACCTGATCACGCCCGCGAAGCGGGTGGAAGCGGCACGCCTGGTCGAGTCCGGCCGGACGGCCTCCCTGTCGCGCAT
>JAGWAI010000076.1:0-2120 GCA_021296485.1 Acidobacteriota bacterium | reverse complement strand
GAGGGTTCCATCCGCAACGTATTCGGCATCGACACCGAGAACGGCTACTTCTGGGAGCGCTACGAGATCGAGTATCACGGCGGCAGCGTCTCGCACCTCGACGCCCTGTGCCACGTGTCGTACAACGGCAAGGTGTACAACGGCCGCAACTTCCTGGACGTGGCGTCGCAGGAGGACGGCTGCACGAGCATGGGGATCATCAACCTCCGCGGCGGCCTCGTGACGCGCGGCATTCTCCTCGACATGCCGGGCCAGGCGGTGCGCCGCGCCGACATCGAGGCCTGGGAAGCGGAGACCGGCATCACGATCTCGTCCGGCGACGCGCTGTTCCTGCGCACCGGCCGTGACGTGGGCCAGATGGGCGGCTACCATCCCTCGCTCATTCCGTTCCTGAAGGAACGCGACATCGCGCTGCTCGGCTCCGACGTCCCGCAGGAAGGTGGCCAGATCGAGGGTGTCGCCATTCCGATCCATTTCTTCACGCTCGTGTCGCTCGGGGTGCACCTGTTCGACAACATGGCTCTCGAGGAGCTGTCGACGACCGCCAACGAGCTGAACCGCTGGGAATTCATGTTCATGGCCTCTCCGGAGGTCGTGTCCAACGGGGCGGGCTCGGCGATCAACCCGATCGCGGTGTTCTAGTCCACCTCCAACCTAAGGAGAGAGAGATGCGACGGCAAGTTGCTTGTCTGATCGGCGCGTTGCTGCTCGTTGGAGCGGGCGCTTCGACGGCGTCCGGCCAGTTGTCAACCGAAGGGCCGGTTGTCTACGGCCACCATCACTTCTACGTGAGCAGCATCGACGTGCAGAAGAAATTCTGGGTGGACACCCTCGGCGGAGAGGATGTCGGCAACCTGGGACCGGTGCCGGTAGCTGTCATCCGCTTCCCGAACGTGCACGTGCTGTTGAGCGAGCAGGTGCCCACAGGCGGGACGCGCGGCACTTCCGTAAATCACGTCGGCTTCAAGGTGCCCGACCTGCGGGCGACCGTGACCATGGTCAAGGAAGCCGGCTATCCGATCGTCAGCCGGGAGGATCTGCCGCCGGCCGTCAACGTCGATGAGGACGGCCTCGGACATATTCCGAACCAGAACACCTACGTGGCGTTCGTCATGGCGCCCGACGGTATCAAGGTCGAGCTGTTCGAGGACAAGTCGATGAGCGGCGGCATAGCTCTGCACCATGTCCACTTCGCGACCCCGGACGTGCCGGGTATGCAGGAGTGGTACGCGAAGGCGTTCGGCGCGGCGCCCGGCATGCGCGGCTCGTTCCAGGCGGCCGATCTGCCCGGCGTCAACCTGACGTTCTCGGGTTCCGACACGCCCGTGAAGCCGACCCGCTTCAAGGCGCTCGACCATATCGGCTTCGAGATCGAGAACCTGGAAGAATTCGCCAGGCAACTCGAGGCAAAGGGCATCGAGCTCGACGGCGAGTACTTCTACTCCGACGCACTCAACCTCGGCGTGGCGTTCGTCACCGATCCGTGGGGCACGCGCATCGAGCTGACCGAGGGCCTCGGCGAGTATTAACGTTAGATGGGGCTGCGCCCCAAACCCCCGCCGGCCACTCGCGGGGACCCCTTCGCCCCACTCCGTGGCCGGCGGGCCGCGCCGTGCGCGGCCTGGGGACGACTCCTTCGACGCTTGTCGTCCCCCTTCCACAACTGTGGGGTTGCTGCCTTGCGCCTATAATTGGCCCACCATGCAAGTGAATCGCGTGATGACACTCGGCGTGTTGGGAGTTGCCGGGCTTCTCGCCGGGTGCGGCGGCGGACCTGCGATGGAGGAGACGACCGCGTCCGATCCGCCGCCGCCGGCGGTAGCGGAACCCGCGCCCCCGCACGTCGGCACGTGGGATTTGACGTCCGTCGAGCTGCGCGACGCGGCCGGTGCGGTGCTGCCGGTCCCGGACGGTCCCGCCCTGGGGCAGCCCGGAGCGGTGGGGCGACTCATCTTCGACGACGCGGGCCATTTCGGACTGGCGATCATGGAGCAGGGCCGGCCGAAATTCGAAGAGCCGCCCGAGCAGCAGGCTCTGGCCGCCCTATATGGCTACACCGCGATGTTCGGGCTCTACACGCTGGACGACGGCGGCGATGCGCTGGACGTGCGGTTCGTCGG
>JAGWAI010000075.1:9952-13304 GCA_021296485.1 Acidobacteriota bacterium | reverse complement strand
ATGGAAGGCGGAGCAGGTGTCGGCGACGTGCTGGTGGAGGGCCATGCCTTCATCATAACCCACTGTTTTTAAAGGCCTTATATGGTTCCTGGGCGGCCGCCAGGGCCACGGGATGACGTTGTTCGCACCCTGGTCGGCGGACGGCCGTCAGCGTCGCAGTGGGGCGGTCTGAGGCGCATTTCTGCCGGCGATAGAGATCGGCCGCGGATGGGCTCAAGAACGGCTGTCAAGAAAAAAACGAACAAAATGCGAAAAATCCTTGGCGGCGCTCCCGGCGTTCCCGGCAAGGCGTTCCCGCGGGAACGCCTTGCCGGGAGATCCCAACTGATGCTGGGGGAGTCCGTGGAGAAACCCCGCGTCGCACCGAGACCGGTGAGGCGCGTGGCTGGCAAGGCGCGAGGAGCGAGCATATTCGAAGATATGTGAGCGACGAGCAACGCGGTCCAGCCGCGATGCATCGCCGGTCGAATGCAGTGGGGTTTCACCACAGCCTGCTAGCGGGGGGCCCTCGCCCCGCGCCGGGCTGGCCGGGCCGCGCCGTGCGCGGCTGCCGTTCGATCCACCTCGGCGCCTCGACGCCCTCGCGACGAGAGGTGGTGAGAAATGACTTCGCGATGCGCCAGAGCGACGAAACGGTGCGGATGATCAGGCTGCCGCGCACGACGGCCGGGGTGGCGTTCACCATCTCCTCGAGCGAGTTGACGCCCAGTAGCTCATATTCCGGACCGGCGCGGATGACGTAGGTGTCGCCGTCCTCGCTCATGGCGAATACCTTGCCGTTGTAGGCCCAGGGAGACGTCGTGAAGCCGCCGGTGCCGCGCGCGATCCGCACGCGGCCGTACACCTCCTCGCCGCTGCGCGCGTCGTGGGCGGTCATGAATCCCTGCGTGTACAGGCCGTAGAAGAGCCCGTCATAGACGAGTCCCGAGGGCATGTACGTGCCGGCGTCCCCGTGGAACCAGACCACGTGCGAGTTGCTCGTCTCGCCCGGACCGAGCGAGATGTCGCCGCTGGCGCCCGGACGGATGGCGTAGACGGGGCGGAACAGCATGGACGGAAAGCCCGAGCTCACGTACAGCAGCCCGCCGGCGGCGATCGGCGTCGGCGTGGTGCTCACGGACAGTCCCTCGATCTCCCACAGGCGTTCTCCGTCCATGCCGAAGGAGCGCACGTGGTTGTTGCCCAGGATGACCACTTCGCTGCGCAGCTCGTTCTCCCAGACGAACGGCGAGGACCAGCCGTACGCCTCCTCCGTCTTCGCCTCGTGCACGTGCCACAGCTCTTCGCCGGTCTGCGTGCTGAAGGCGGCGAAGAACCAGGAGCGCGCCTCATGGTCGGCGGCGATGAAGATTCGGCCGTCGTGCAGTGCGGGTGAGGCGGCCTGCCCGATGCCGACGAAATAGTCCGGGTCGAGCGTGAGGCCGGGCACGATGCGTGTTGCCGTTTCCGAACCGGGCGGCGCATTGGGAACGTTCACCTCGCGCGACCAGGCGATCTCGCCGTTGAAGTCGACGGCAAACAGGCCCGCGTTCGCGTGGAAGACGTAAATGAACTCACCGTCGGTGACCGGCGTTTCCGACGCGTAGGTGTTCTTGGGGTGCTTGGGGTTGGCCGGAATTCCGGTGCGCAGAGCCCGTTCCCAGCGGATGCGCCCCGATTCGAACTCGATCGCGTACAGCATCCACGTGTACGGCGTGGCGAGCGGATCCGCGGTGGCGATGCCATCCACCGAAGTGACCGGTGCGCCCTCCTGCCCGGGTTCCGGGATCAGGTCCTGGCCTGGGATCTGGCGCGGTTCGTCGCTGAGGACGGCCGTGACGAAGATGAGGTCGTCCCAGACGATCGGCGAGCTCCAGCCCTGGCCGGGCACGTCGACATTCCAGACGACGTTCTCGCTGCGGCTCCAGGTTTCGGGGAGCGCAACGTCATCCGGGATCACGCCGGCGTTCAGCCCCCGGAACTTCGGCCAGTTCTCTCCGTCGGATGCGGACTGTCCGGACACGCCAGGCGCAGCCGCGAGCGCCAGCGCGACGCCGGCCGCGACCATCCGGACCAGCTTCCCGCAGCAGCGTGACAAGGACCGCATAACCCCTCCCGCAACAATAAGTGGATCGTGACCTAGCAGCCTGTGGTAAAAGCCCCGCTGCATTCGACCGGCCATGCATCATCCGTTAGATGGGGCTTCGCCCCAAACCCCCGGCAAGCCCTAAATATTCTCCCTCGTCACGCCTTGTCAGCCGGGCGCCTGACCGGTCTCGGTGCGACACGGGGTTTCACCACAGGCTGCTAGAATAGCAGTCGGTGTGGAGGAGAACATGTTGTCAAGAGCCGAATCGGACCGAACTGGCTGGACCGTCGCAAACGCGGTCGCTGTCGGCGTGATGCTCGGCGTCACCGGCTGCGCCGGCGAACCGGAGCCGGCCGAAGCGCCGGAAATTCCCGCGGAGGCGGCGGTCACCGAGGCCCGGCCGATCGAGGTGGCCGCCACGGTTGCCTTCACCGAGGGTCCGACGGTCGACGCGGACGGCTCGGTCTACTTCACCGACATCGGCAACAACCGCATCATGCGAATGGCGCCCGACGGCGGGCTGTCGACGTTTCGCCAGCCGGGCAACCGGGCCAACGGGCTGATCTTCGACGAGCAGTGGCGGCTCATTGCGTGCGAGGGGGGCGACGGCTCGACCGCCGATCCGCGCATTACCCGCACGACGGTTGAGACGGGCGAGGTCGAAGTGCTCGCCGACCGCTATGAGGGCAAGCTGTTCCATCGCCCGAATGACCTGACGATTGACGGCAGCGGGCGCATCTACTTCACCGACCGGCCCGAGCCGGACCATGGTCCGGAGCGCACCGGCGTCCACGGCGTGTATCGCATCGACCCGGACGGCGCGATTGAACGGATCCTGACCGAGCCGGAGGTAGTGCGGCCGAACGGCATCGTGATCTCGCCCGACGACACCACGCTGTATGTCCTCGAGACGGAGCAGAGCGAGGGCGGACCGCGCAGCATCCTCGCGTTCGATCTGGCGGCAGACGGCACCGCCGGCAACAAGCGCGTCTTCCACGATTTCTACCCCGGCCGCAGCGGCGACGGGATGACGATCGACACCGAGGGGAACCTGTATGTCGCGGCGGGTCTCAACCGCCTGCGGGGAACGACCGAGACGCTGGACAACCCCGCCGGCGTCTACGTCCTTGCGCCGGACGCGGAACTGATCGAGCTCATTCCGATTCCGGAGGACACGATCACGAACGCCGCCTTCGGCGGGCCGGACATGCGGACGCTATACGTGACCGCCGGCAAGACGCTGTTCAGGATCAGGACGGACGTGGCCGGGACGCGGCGCTAGCC
>JAGWAI010000075.1:9439-9945 GCA_021296485.1 Acidobacteriota bacterium | reverse complement strand
GTGGTCTTGAGCCCGCCGTCGTGAGCCATCGCCCGCAGCATGTAGGTGCCCGGCTCGGCGAAGGTGGCGGTCACGGTGAACGTGCCGTCGTCGGACAGCCGCTCCTTCCACCAGTCCGGGGTCGGCGGAAATTTCGGGCGACACATCGTGATGCCGCGCGACCGCCCTCGGAAATCCGGGTTGAACTGTTCGGGTTCGAACGATACGTGCTCGGCCACTCCGCGGTACACGGACCACCCGACCATCAATCCGGCGGCGTCGGAATCTTCCTGGCCCCGCCGCGGCAGCGGCAGGCCGTCGTCGCTGGCGTGGGCCTTCAGCGTTAGCGGCTCCCCGACCGAGACCGTGCGCCGCTCGGCGCCTTCGACGCGCAATTCCGGAGCGAGACTGTCGGCCTCACCGGCGCGCTGGCCGAATCCGGCCTCGTTCATCATCGTGATGCGCTTGTCGATGACGTACTCGGGATGGAGGGTGGCGAATGCCATCTCGGTCTTGCCATGGGCGGT
>JAGWAI010000075.1:8884-9427 GCA_021296485.1 Acidobacteriota bacterium | reverse complement strand
CCGAAGTCGGCCGGCACCTGTACGCGGAAGACGAACTTGCCCCGCCGCGGGTAGAAGCGGGCGGGCTGGCCGTGGTCGGGACCGCCCGGCTCGATGCTGTTGTCGGGACCGACCGGAACGTGGACCTCTTCCGCGCAGTTGCGGTTGAAGAAGCCGAACACCATGTTGAACGTGCCGTCCGGGTTCGGCTCCCAGCCCTCGAACACCGGCGCTACGTTCTGGCCGTGCGAGAACGCCTGTTGCCCGACGACCGCGGCGGGGAACACGAATGCCAACCCCACCAGCACCAGGGCGATAGCGCGGCAAGGGGGCGGCATAAACCTCACATGTCGTCCCCAAGGCGCACACGGTGCGCCTCGGCAAGCGCGGCGCGGGGCGCAGGGGTCGCCGCTAGCCCGCATTTCTCACCAGCGTTCGTCGCGAGGGCGTCGAGGCGCCGGTGTGGTGGGTCGCACGGACTGAACGCCGCTGCAGGCGTAGTCGTAACTACGTCGAAGCGGCGTGAGGGAGTACGGCCCGCCACGGCGAGCGGATCGGCGGCCG
>JAGWAI010000075.1:1336-8748 GCA_021296485.1 Acidobacteriota bacterium | reverse complement strand
TCCTCGTCGAGGAAGGTCACCTTCGGCAGCAGCAGGAACATGTCGTCGATGGAGCGGTTGCCCCAGCCTTTCCAGTTCCGCGGGTCCACGACGTTGCGGTTCTTCTGCGTGTTGTCGTACCAGCCGACGATGTGCAGCACCGTGCCCTTCGGCAGGATTGGCGCGTAGTCGTCCTCGTAGACGTAGACGCGCGCCCAGCTGTGGTCGTAGGCGGAGCAGTTCAGCATCTCGCGCGTCTGGTCCGGATAGACCGCCTCCACGCACATCCGCTTGCCGCTCGAGTGCATGTGCGGCTCGTAGGTGGTCAGGACGCCGTGCTGCGGCATGGTGTAGAACCCGTCGAAACGGACGTTGTCCTCACCGGCCGGAATGTCGAGCCCGTCGCCGATGTTGCCCATGGCGAGGAAGCCGGACTGCTTGAATTTCGGCTCGTAGCCTTCGGGGTGGAACACGAAACCGACGTCGGCGCGCACCGGAATCTCCACGCCCGAGGAGTAGAGGTGCACGGTGAACCGCAACTCGGAATCGGCCGCCAGCGTGATGCCCGTGTCGTCGGGATAGACGGTCGCGTTCTGCCCCAGGCTGTACACCATCCGGAACCGGCTGCGGTCCTCGAGCGAGAGGTCGTTCTGCTCGGTGAACACCTCGCTGCTGTGGACGCCGATGTGGTGGATGGTGAAGTTGCCGAAACCGGTGCGCGCTTTCTCGCGGGCTTCCGCCTGGGTCTCTTCATCCCACATCCGCACTTCCTTGACCTCGACCGCCTTGATGTAGCGGTCCTCGGTCAGGCCGGTCGGCACGGGGCCGAGCTCGTCGTGGTAGTCGGCCGATACCGCCGGAGCCACCATCTTCGGAGAGGACACGATCAGATCGGGCTCGCCGATGGTCCACAGGTCCGCGTCCGCCCACTCGACGGGCGGCGGCATGTCGGCCGGATTGCCGCGCGGCGCGCCGGCGTCGGCCCACGCGCCGATCGTGGCGATCTCTTCATCGGTCAGGGAGATGTCGTCCTTGAAGTGCTGGACGCCGATGTTCTTCTCGATGAACCAGGGCGGCATCTCGCGGAGCGCGGTCTTCTGTTTCATCGCCCGCGCCCAGGGACGCGCGTCCTCGTAGGTGAGGAACGATATCGGTGCAAGCGCGCCGGGGCGGTGGCAGCTCTGGCAGGAGCGCTGCAGAATCGGTGCAACGTCCCTGGTGAACGTCACCTCATCGGCCGCTGCAGCCGTTGCCGGGGCAATACCGGCCAGCAGCGCGAATGCGGTGGTGGTCACGAGAGCGAATCGGAAGATGGAGTTCATGCGATGCCTCTCCTGTCGAGCCGTCAATCGGACTCGAAAGCCGCCAGAAAAAAAGGACGCAGATATAGAAATAGACGCTTAATCCTAAGCGCCGTAGCTGGAGGGTGTCAACAGGTTCCGCGTCAGCGGACCGTGACGGCGACGTCGGCGTGATCCGTCAGCCCGCCGTCGGTCGCCAGCACGCGCACGACGTACTCGCCGGGCTTGCTGAAGGTGGCGGTGACCGGCCACTGCAGGTCGGCGGGCAGCGGTGGCGTCTCCCAGCCGGGCGACCACGGGGAATCGCTGTTGAGGCGGTAGTCCGGATAGGTCTTGTGCTGCGGCGGGTCGAAGGTGACGGTATCGCCGTCGCCGCGATAGACGAACCAGGAAACGCGCAGTCCGACCGCGTTGCTGCGGCTGCGCGGCGATCCCGGGCGCCCCTGCGGCGCCGCCTTCGGCTCGGGCATGCCGTCGTCGCTCGCCGAGGCATTCAACTGCAGGCCTTCGCCTACGGCCACGGTGTGCTCGGACGCCGAGTCGAGGGTTAACGAGGGCGGTTCGTTCAGCAGCTCCAGGCCTTCGGGGTCGCGCCCGAAGTTGCCGACGTCCAGCATCGGTAGCTGCTTGTCGATGACGTATTCGGGGATCAGCGTGCCGTACGCCTTCTCCGTCTGCCCCTGCGTCGTCAGCGTCCAGACGAGCTCGTTCTCGCCGAAGTCCGCCGGCACGCGGATCTTGAAGTGGAACCGGTTGCGGCGGGGCATGAACCAGGTGGGCTGCCCCTGGTCGGGGCCGCCCGGTTCGATGCTGTTCTCGGGACCGACCGGCACGTGGAGGTGCTCTTCCAGGTTGCGGTTGAAGTAGCCGAACACCATGTTGTAGCTGCCGTCCGGGTTCAGCTCCCAGCCTTCGTACGCGGGCGCGACGGTCTGGCCGCTCAGATAGACGAGCTGCTGACTGTTCGCGGCCGGCAGGGAGAGCAGCGCGAGCACGGCGACGAGGGCCCAGGTGCGCAGCTGCATCGGGATCACTCCGTGACGTTGACCGTCACGTCCGCGTTCGTTATCAGCCCGCCGTCGTGGGCCATGACGCGCAACGTGTACGTCCCCGGCTCGTCGAACGTCGCGGTGACCGGAAATTGGCCGTCAGCCGGAACCGGCGGCGGCGCCCAGCCGGGCGTCCAGGGCGAGTTGCCGCGGTAGTCGGTGTACACCTTGAACTGCTCGGGCTCGAACCACACCTGCTCGCCGGAGCCGCGATAGACGAACCAGGCCACGCGCAGGCCCCAAGCGTTGTAGTTCACCGGCACGCGCGGCGCGGCCGCCTTGGGCTCGGGTATGCCGTCGTCGCTGGCGACCGCGGTCAGCGTCAGCGGCTGTCCCACGCCGACGGTCCGCGCGGCGGCGCCCTCGATGCGCACCTCGGGCGCGCGGTTCCGGCGCTCGATCTCCTTCACGCCGAGCCCGCCGATGTCCTTCATGCGCAGCAGGTCGTCGATCACGTAGTCCGGCCTGAGGCTGGCGTACGCCTTCTCGGTCTTGCCCTTGGAAGTCAGCGTCCAGATCACTTCCTGCTCGCCGAAATCGTGCGGCACCCTGATGCGGAAGACGTAGCGGTTGCGGCGCGGCAGGAAGTAGGTCGGCTGGCCCTGGTCGATGTCGCCCGGCTCCAGCCGGTTGTCGGGACCGACCGGAACGTGAACGTGCTCGTCCATGTTCCGGTTCATGTACCCGAACACCAGGTTGAAGCTGCCGTCCGGGTTCTGCTCCCAGCCCTCGAAGGCGGGCGCCACGTTCTGGCCGCGCGAGTAGATGATGGTCTGGCCGCTCGCCGCCGTCAGCGCCGTCAGGCACAGCAGCGCGGCGCAGAGCGCCGTCCGCGTCACGGTTCGTGTCGTTTCCACGCCACGGGCTCCTGATTCGCTGCTACTGCTGGTCCTGCGAGCTGACGAACTGCTGCCGCACGCCGCGCGACGCCACCTCGGCCTCGAACTGATCCTCCGTGAGGTACACCATCCGCGGCAGGTGGTACAGCATGTCGTCGATGGAGCGGTTGCCCCAGCCCTTCCAGTTGCGCGGATCGAGCACGCGCGGATTCGATTCCGAATTGTCGTACCACGCCAGCAGGTGGAGCACCGTGCCGGCCGGCAGCAGCGGCGCCACGTCATCCTCGTAGACGTATACCTTCACCCAGTTGTGGTTGTAGTCGGCGCAGTTGAGCATCTCGCGCGCGTTGTTGGGATAGATCGCCTCGATGCACATCCGCTTGCCGCTGGAGTGCAGATGCGGCTCGAACGTCATCATGATGGCGGGCCGGCTCAGGCGGTGGAAGCCGTCGCGGAAGATGTCCTCCTCGCCGGCCGGGATGTCCAGCTCCAGGTCGAACGCGCCGGACTGAGCGCCGAATCCCTGCATGTACTTGGGCTCGTAGCCTTCGGGGTGCAGCTTGAAGGCGGTATCCACGCGCACCCTGACCTCCTGGCCGACCGAGTGGTAGTGCATCCGGTCGTAGGTGAGCACCGAGTCCGCCGGCAGCTTGATGCCGACCCAGTCGGGGAAGTACGTGGCGTTTTGGCCCAGCTCGTGCGTGATGTTGAAATTGCCGGCCGCGCCGAGCGGGCCGTCCGACTCGTCGTTCGGCGTCATCGCGGTTATCACCGCGTGGTGGACGACGAACAGGTTCAGTGCGGCGCGTCCGCCGTCTCCCGCCTTGTCGTCGGCCGCGGCCGCCGCGGGCTCGATCTCCAGGCCGTCGTCGTCGAGCAGCACTTCCTTCACCTCGACCGCCTTGACGTAGCGGTCGTTGGTCAGCCCGGTTGGCGTCGGCGGGTTGATGCCGCCGAACCAGTCGGCTGCCACCGCTTCGACCGTCGCAATGGGCGACTCGACCACCAGGTCAGGTTCGCCGATGGTCCACTTGCCGGCCGCCCACTGGCGCGCCGGGGGCATGTCGGCCGGGTTGCCGCGCGGCGCCCCGGCGTCGACCCACTGGCCGATAAGGGCGATCTCCTCGTCGCTCAGCGACGGATCGTCCTTGAAGTGCTGGATGCCGATGTTCTTGTCGACGAACCAGGGCGGCATCTCACGCACCTCGGTGCGCGCTTTGATGGCGCGCGCCCACGGCCGCACGTCCTGGTAGGTGATCAGGTTCATCGGCGCGCCGCCGCGCGGCCGGTGACAGCTTTCGCAGGACCGCTGCAGGATCGGCGCGATATCCTTCGTGAACGTCACGTCGTGCTGCGCCTGCGCGGCGGCAGGAGAGGGCGCCGCGAGCACCACGGCGGCGAGGCCCGCCAGCATCGACACCATCCAGAAGCCGCTTCTCTTGGACGCGGTCCGCATCATCTCACCTCCAGCATTGCAATCCGAGATATAGCAGGAAATTCTAGCATTTCGCGTCGCTGAACGGTTAACACGTTCCGGAGGACAGGGCACATTGGGCCGGCCGTCGCGGAGATGATACGCTGGGCGCCGATGCCGCGAGATTCCGGAGCCTGGCACGGGTTGCGCCGTGCGGCGGTGCTGGCCGTTCTTCTGGGCTTCGCGCCGCCGTCGCCCGCCGTTGCCGGCGACGAGTGGCGCGCCTACGGCGGCACCAACGCCGGCCTCAAGTATTCCGCTCTAGACCAGATCGACCGGGACTCGGTTGGAGATTTGAGGATCGTGTGGCGGCAGTCCGCCACGCCGCACGAGGTGCGCCAGGGGCGCGACGACGCGCCGGTGCCGTTCAACTACCAGAACACGCCGTTGATGGTGAACGGGCGCCTGTTCATGAGCACGGGCTACGGCACCGTGGCGGCGCTGGACGCGGCGACCGGCGAGGTGCTCTGGTTCGACGTCCCGCCGCGTGCGGAGGGCGAAGAGCCGGCGCGCGGTGCGGCGAGTCGCGGGGTCGCGTATTGGTCCGCCGCGGGAGAGGGGCGCATCATCGCCGTGTCGGGCCACTATCTGGTGGCGCTCGATCCTCGGACCGGCAGCCGCTTCGACGGCTTCGGCGACGGCGGCCAGGTCGATCTCCGGCAGTACGAGGACTTCGTCGTCCAGTCATATACGTGGCGGTCGCCGCCCCTGGTGGTGGGCGACGTCATCGTGGTCGGCTCCACCGCCCGCAACGCCCGCGGGCGCCAGCCGCCCGGCGACATCCGCGGCTACGACGTGCGCAGCGGCGAGCTGCTCTGGACGTTTCACACGCCGCCCCGCTCGGGTGAGTTCGGCACGCACACCTGGTTGAACGACTCGTGGGGGATCTCCGGCTTCACCAACGCCTGGTCGACGCTCAGCGCGGACGACGAGACGGGTTACGTCTACCTGCCGCTCAAGCAGTCGACCGGCTATTCCTATGGCGGCACCCGGCCGGGCGCCAACCTGTTCGCCAACACGTTGCTGTGCCTGGACGCCGCCACCGGCGAGCGCGTCTGGCATTTCCAGACGGTGCACCACGACATGTGGGACTACGACCTGCCGGCGGCGCCGGCCCTGGTCGACATCACCGTCGACGGCCGGGCGATCAAGGCGGTGGCCCAGGTGTCGAAGGTGGGCTTCGTCTGGGTGTTCGACCGCGCGACGGGCGAGCCGGTCTGGCCAATCGAGGAGCGGCCGGTGCCGGCCGGCGACATTCCCGGCGAGTGGTACTCTCCGACGCAACCGTTTCCGAGCCGGCCGCCGGCCTACGAGCAGCAGGGCGTGACCATCGACGACCTGATCGACTTCACGCCGGAGTTGCGGCGGGAGGCGGTCGAGATCATCAGCCGCTACCGCTACGGGCCGCTGTTCACGCCGCTGGCGGCGGCTGATCCCTCGCCTGACGGCGTGCGCGGGACGATTCAGATGCCCGGCACCGTCGGCACCACCTTCACTGGGGCGGGCGTGGATCCGGAGACCGGCGTGCTGTACGTGCCGTCCAACCATTCGCCGATCGCCGTCGAGATGGTGGAGACGGAGCCGGGCACCTGGGACAGCCGGCGCGGGACCGCCCACTTCGGCGATCACCTGGAGGGGCCGCGGGGGCTGCCGATCTTCAAGCCGCCGTACGGACGGCTGACGGCCATCGATCTCAACGCGGGAGAAATCCTGTGGGCCGCGCCGAACGGGGACGGCCCGCGGGATCATCCGGCCATCGCGCATCTGGACCTGCCCCCGCTCGGGCAGCCGGGCCGCGCGGCGCCGCTCGTCACGAAGACCATGGTCTTTCTGGGCGAGGGGGGGACCGCCGGCGTGCCGCTGTTACCGAAGTACGGCGGCGGCAAGATGTTCCGGGCATACGACAAGCAGACCGGAGAGGTCATATGGGAAATGGAGCTGCCCGGCGGAACCACCGGCGCTCCGATGACGTATAAGCTTGACGACCGGCAGTACATCGTCGTGGCCGCCGGGTGGCGCGAGATGCCGGGCGAGCTGATTGCACTGGCGCTGCCGTAGCGGCGCTGTTCACGCACGGCGGCAGCCGTTCAAGGGCGGGAGGCGGGAGGAAGCCGATGGCGAAAGAGAAATGGGACGAAGCCGGCAAATTCTGGGAGGACGACCACGGGCTGCTCGACGAGGGGCAGATCGCGAAGTTGTCCCGGGCGGATGAGTCCGAGCCGCTCCGCTCGCCGATACCGACGCGCATGATCTCCAACGGGGAGTACATGCCGGTGCCGCAGACGACAGATCAGAAGCGGGTCGAGGCGCGTATCGGAGAGCTGGCCGATACGGCGAGCCGCAAGCTGGGGATCGACCGGCGGGCGTTCCTGGCTTCGACCGGCGGCACGGCGGCGGCGCTGATCGCCATGAACGAGGTATTCGGCCGCTTCTTCGACGTCGATCCGATGGAGATGTTCGAGCCGGCGGCGTACGCGCAGGCCGGCGCACCGCGCGACCTGTTCGTCTTCGACGACCAGTTGCACCTGGTGCGCGGCTCCAACACCAGCAGCGGACATTCGCTGCGCGCGGCGGCGCAGGGGGCGACGGCGGGCGAGCGCTATGCGCCAAGCCCGGACCGCGGAGTCGACGAGGGCGGCGAGGCGTGGCGGGTATGGAATCCCGACCTAGTCGGATTGCCCATGAGCCCGTCGAACTTCCAGCTCGTGCAGTTCATCAAGGACGTCTACCTCGACAGCCAGGTGACGATTGGCCTGCTGAGCAACGTCAC
>JAGWAI010000075.1:0-1281 GCA_021296485.1 Acidobacteriota bacterium | reverse complement strand
GCGGCCGAAACCATTACGGCCGCACAGACCGCCGCGGCGCGCAACTTCGTCAACGAGATCTCGGGCTCGCGCCGGATGATGGCGCATGGGATGTTGTACGTCGGGCCCGGCAACCTGGAGTGGATCCAGCAGCAGATCGACGAAAATCAGCCCGATTCCTGGAAGGGCTACAACATCTCGAACGCCGCCAAGGTCGACGACGATCCCAACAGCCTGATGCGGCGCTGGCGGCACGACGACGAGGACGTCGCGTATCCGACGTTCGAGTTGATACAGAACGTCTACAACCGCATCCGGGACGATTATCCCGGCTTCAACAACATCTGCGTCCACAAGGGTCTGGCCCCCGGACCGCCCGACCCGGTGCTGGGCCATCCGGCCGACCTGCCGAAGGCGGCGCAGGACTGGCCGGGTCTCAAGTTTGTCACGTACCACTCCTGCATCCAGCAGACAACCTGGCACGCGGACTCGCTGCAGACCATCCGCTCGCGCACGCTGCGCGACGGCGTGCCCGACATCAAGTGGACCACCGAGTATGCGCAGCTCGTCGCGCCGTACTCGAACTGCATCGCCGAGATCGGCACCACGTGGGCCTCGTCGATCGTGACGTTTCCGACGGTGGCGGCCCACATCATGGGCCAGCTCATGCGCTACATGGGCGAGGACCGCATCGTGTTCGGCTCCGACTGCGTCTGGTACGGATCGCCGCAGTGGCAGATCGACGCGCTGTGGCGCTTCCAGATCCCCGAGCAGTTGCGCGAGGAGTTCGGCTATCCGGAGCTGACCGACACGGCCAAGCGTAAGATCCTGGGGCTGAACTCGGCGAAGCTGTACGGCATCACGCCGGTCGAGGGCGCCGAGAAGGACCGCATCTATCGTCCGGTGCCCGCGGACTACGAGAGCCGCATCTCCGACGAGCTGAAGACCATCATGGAGTTTCCGGGCTACACCGCCGACAACATGTCGAAGCTCAAGGACAAGTACGCGGCGCTCGGGCCGGCGCCGAGCAACACCCGTTACGGCTGGATCCGGACGAAGGTGTAGCCGGTCCGGCCGGAGGCGCCATGTCCGCGGAGTGGTCGGCCATCGGCGCCGGCCTGTTCTGTCCGGTGGTGGTTGCGCCCGCCCCGGGTCGCATCGTGCTGCTCGCCCGCACGGCCGCAGGCGAGCTGGTGCGCCGCGAACGGCTGCCGGACGGGTGCGGCTGGGGGCCGGCCCGCTCGCTGGGCGTGCCGGTGGCGCGCAGCGCCGGCGGCGGTATGGACGTGCCGGTCGACTGGC
>JAGWAI010000074.1:9483-17111 GCA_021296485.1 Acidobacteriota bacterium | reverse complement strand
CGCGGGCCTGGGGCCGGGTCGGCTCGTAACCCACGTGATATACTCCGCAGATCGCTCGTAGCGACCTGTGGTGAAGTCGTGAGTCGCACCGGGACCGGTCAATCGTCCGGCTGACAAAGCAGGAACCTCACAATTGAGGAAGGGGGACGACCAGTACTGAAGTGGTTGTCCCCCAAGCCGCGCACGGCGCGGGGCGCAGGGGTCCCCGCTAGCAGGCCGTGGTGAAACCCCGCGTCGCACCGAGACCGTCCAGGCGCCCGGCTGACAAGGCGTGAGAAGCGAACATATTCGACCATATGTGAGCGACGAACAAGCCGCGCACGGCGCGGCCCGGCAAGCGCGGCGCGGAAAGCAGAACGAGGACACGCAGAAAAAGCTTGCATTCACGGAGGCGTCCACACACGGTCGAATGCAGCGGGGCTTTTACCACGGGCTGCTAGCGCTGGCCGGGGGTTTGGGGCGCAGCCCCATCTAGAGGGTGCCGTAGAGTGGGATTGGTGTTGGACCTGCGCGAGTTGCGCGGGCCGGAGCATCGCGTCGAGCATACGTACCCGGCGGCGGTCTTTGCCGGCGGCCGGTCCGATGAGTATGCCGTCGCGGGCAGCGTGGCGCTCGCGCTCCAGGTGCGGAAGGACGGCGACAAGTGCCGCATCTCCGGAAGCGTCCGCACCGTCCTCAGCCTGGCGTGCAGCCGATGTCTGGAGCGATTCGAGGCGCCGGGAGACCTGACGGTCGACCTGCTCTACCTGCCCGACACCGAGAATCGCGGCGGTGAGGAGACCGAGATTGCGGAGGAGGACCTGTCGATCGCCTTCTACCGCGACAATCAGATCGACTTGCTGCAGATGGTGCACGAGCAGTGCCAGCTTGCATTGCCGATGAAACCGCTGTGCAGGGATGCGTGCCGCGGACTCTGTCCGGTGTGCGGAGCGAATCGGAACGAGCGGTCCTGCAACTGTGATACGACGTGGCGCGACCCGCGTTTCGCCGCGCTTGAGAACTTGATCGGCGGCCCGCGACACTAGCTGCCGGCTCCTAGAGGATTCGACGAGATGGCGAACCCCAAACGACGTCATTCCAAGGCCCGTACGGCCAAGCGCCGCGCCCATGACGCGCTTACCCCGGTCAACACGGGCGAGTGCCCGCGCTGCCACGAGCCGAAGCTGCCACACAATATCTGCCCGCACTGCGGTTACTACCGCGGGCGTCAGGTCAGGCCCGTCGAGGACGAGTAGCGTCGGGAGCCGCCCGGCGCACTTCCAGCATGCACATCGCCATTGATACGGCGGGCGGGGATTTTGCGCCCCGCAACGTCATCGACGGCGCGTTGGTGGCGGCGAGCCGCTTTGGCTTCGGCCTCACGCTCGTCGGCAGCCGGCCGGCCATTGAAGCGGAGCTGGCCCGTCACGGTGATGCGTCGCGGGTCGATATCCGTCTCGTCGAGGCGGAGGATGTCGTCGGCATGGACGAGCCGCCCGCGGACGTTCTGCGCCGCAAGCTGAAGTCGTCCGTGCGGCAGGCGGCCGAGGTGGTCGCGCGCGGCGAGGCCGCCGCGTTCTTCAGCGCCGGCAACACCGGTGCGACCCTGCTTGCCGCGCATGCCGCTTTCGGCCTGCTGCCGGGCGTGCACCGGCCCGCGCTGGCCACTGCCATCCCGACCCGCCGCGGCACGGCAGTGCTCCTCGATGCCGGCGCCAATGTCGCCTGCCGGCCGCAGCACCTGGTGCAGTTCGCCGCCATGGGGCGGTTGTACGCAAGGCTGCTGCTCGACACACCCGAACCATCGGTCGGGCTGCTGTCCATCGGGGAGGAGGCGTCGAAGGGCAATGAGTTGACGCGCGACGCGCATCGCCGTCTGCGGGCGTCCGACCTGGGATTCATCGGCAACGTCGAGGCCCGTGACCTGTTCAACGGCCATGCCGACGTAATTGTCTGCGACGGATTCACCGGGAATATCGCGCTGAAGGTGAGCGAGGGGCTCGTCGAGATGGTCGAGGGGCTGCTGCGGGACGAGTTGCAGCGGACGTTCACCACGCGGTTCGCTCATCTCCTATCCAGCCCCGCGCTGCGGCGATTCCGGCGGCGCCTGGACTACTCGGAGGTGGGCGGGGCGCCGCTGCTGGGGGTGGCCGGCCTGTGCATCGTGGGCCACGGACATTCCTCGGCCAAGGCCGTGCGCAACGCCGTGGTGCTGGCTCACCGCTATGCGAGCGAACGGTTCGTGGAACGGGTCGCGAGCGAGATCGCCGCGGTATCGAGCGGGCTCCGCGTCGTGGAGGGGAAGGGCGCCGGTTCATGATTGCTTTCGTATTCCCCGGCCAGGGGTCGCAGCAGGTAGGGATGGGCCAGGCGCTCGCCGCGGCTTTCCCCGTATGCCGCGACACGTTCGAGCAGGCGGACGACGCGCTCGGCGAGCCGCTGAGCCGACTCTGCTTCGAGTTGACGCTGACCGCCAACACGCAGCCGGCGGTGCTGGCGGTCAGCGTCGCCGTGTACCGGCTGCTGGCCTCCCGCGGCGTGCGGCCGGAGCTGCTGGCCGGCCACAGCCTGGGCGAGTACTCGGCGCACGTGGCGGCCGGCACGCTCGGATTCGCCGACGCCCTGCGGACGGTGCGCCGCCGCGGACTCTACATGCAGGAAGCGGTGCCGGTGGGAGACGGCGCCATGGCCGCCGTGCTCGGTCTGGACGCGGAGAAGGTCGAGCAGGCCTGCAAAGAGGCGGCCGAGGGTGAGGTGGTCAGTCCGGCGAACCTGAACGCACCCGGACAGGTGGTGATTGCCGGCGCGCGCGCGGCGGTGTCGAGAGCCGGCGCCCGCGCCCGGGAGCTTGGCGCGCGCCGGGTGCTGCCGTTGCCGGTGAGCGCACCGTTCCACTGCGCGCTGATGCGCCCGGCCCAGGCGCGGCTGGAGCCGGAGTTGCGCGCCCTCGTGGTATCCGATCCGGCGGTGCCCGTGGTCGCGAACGTCGACGCCGAGCCCAAGCGGGACGCGTCTGCGGCGATGGACGCGCTGGTCGAGCAGGTCAGCGCACCCGTACGCTGGGAGGCGGTCGTGCGGCGTCTGTCCGCATCCGGCGTGCGCCTGTACGTCGAGGTCGGTCCCGGCGCCGTGCTGGCCGGGCTCATCAAGAAGATTGACCGCGGCGCCGGCGCCGTAAGCGTGGGCGATCCCGACGGCGTTGCCGCGCTCGAGGCGCGTCTGGAGCAGGTCTCCGCCGTGCAAGCCGATGACTGATCTGCGCGATCGTGTGGCGTTCGTCACCGGAGCCTCGCGGGGCATTGGACGCGCGGTCGCGATGCGCCTGGCAGCGGCGGGGGCGTCCGTCGGCGCCTGCGCGCGCGAGGAACACGCGCGCGGCGTCGTGGACGAAATCGTGGCGGCGGGCGGCCGCGCGGAGGCGCTGAGCGCGGACGTGACGAGCCCCGACAGCCTGAAGGCCGCCGTGCGGACGGCGCTCGACCGCTTCGGGCGCATCGACATTCTGGTGAACAACGCGGGCATAGCGCGCGATCAGTTGCTCATGCGCATGAAGGCCGAGGAGTGGGACGCGGTCATCGCCACCAACCTGACGGCGGCGTTCACCTGCACGCAGGCGGTCCTGCGGCCGATGCTGCGGCAGCGCTGGGGCCGGGTCATCAGCGTCGGCTCGGTGGTGGGCCAGTCCGGCAATCCCGGTCAGGCGAACTATGCCGCGTCCAAGGCCGGCCTGATCGGTTTCAGCAAGGCGCTGGCGCACGAGGTGGCCGCGCGCGGCATCACGGTCAACGTCGTGGCGCCCGGTTTCATCGAGACCGACATGACCGCGGCAATCGGCGACGGCGCCCGCGAGGTTCTGGCTGCGCGGATCCCGGCCGGTCGGCTCGGCCGGCCGGAAGATGTCGCCGGCGCAGTCTGCTATCTTGCAGCGGATGAAGCGTCGTATATTACTGGCCAGGTTATCGGCGTAAACGGTGGGATGTACATGTAGGAGGCATTGAATGGCCGTAGCGGAAAAAGTCAAGGGCATAATCGTAGAGCAGTTGGGCGTGGACGAAGAGGAGGTCACTCCCGACGCCTCGTTCGTGGACGATCTGGGTGCCGATTCTCTCGACGAGGTCGAGTTGCTGATGGTGTTCGAGGAGGAATTCGGGCTCGAAATCCCCGATGAGGATGCCGAGAAGATAACGCGGGTCAAGGATGCGGTCGAGTACATCGAATCGCATGCCAAGGGGAAACAATAGCCGGCGCCCATTGCCGGACGGATAGATTTAGACGATGTCGCGCCGACGGGTAGTCGTCACGGGTGTCGGTCTGGTGTCGCCGCTGGGTATCGGCACCGGGGCGACCTGGGACGCCTTGTGCGCCGGGCAGAGCGGAATCGGGAACATCACCCACTTCGACCCCGAGGGCTTCGCCTCGCGGATAGCGGGCGAGGTCCGCGAATTCGATCCGCTCGAGTTCATCAGCCGGAAGGACGTCCGGAAGATGGACGTCTTCATCCAGTATGCGATTGCCGCGTCGACCTTCGCGCTGAAGGACGCCGGCGTGGATCTGGATCGGCCGCTGGGCCCGCGGGCCGGGGTGTTCATCGCTTCCGGCATCGGTGGATTCACCACCATCGAGCGCGAGCACCGCGCGCTGCTGAAAGGCGGTCCGCGCAAGATTTCACCCTTCTTCATTCCTTCGGCCATCATCAATCTGGCCGCGGGCCAGGTGTCCATCCGCTTTGGGGCGCGTGGTCCGAACTCGGCCACCTGCACGGCCTGCTCGGCATCGGCGCATGCGATCGGTGACGCCTCGGAGGTGGTGCGGCGCGGCGCCGCCGACGTGATGATCGCGGGCGGGTCGGAAGCATCCATCACGCCGATGGGCGTCGGCGGGTTTGCTGCCATGCGCGCCTTGTCGACGCGCAACGACGAGCCGCAGCGGGCCAGCCGTCCGTTCGACAAGGACCGCGACGGGTTCGTCGTCGGCGAGGGTTCCGGGGTCCTCGTCCTGGAGGAGCTCGAGCACGCCCGCGCGCGCGGCGTCCCCATATACGCCGAGCTCGTCGGCTACGGCATGTCGGCCGACGCGCACCACATGACCGCGCCGGCCGAGGACGGCGACGGCGCCCTGCGGGTGATGCAGGCGGCGATCGACGAGGCCGGCGTGAGTCCCACGGCCGTGGACTACATCAACGCGCACGGCACGTCGACCACCTACAACGACAAGATCGAGACGCTGGCGATCAAGAAGTGCTTCGGCGATCACGCGCGGTCGCTCGCCATCTCGTCGACCAAGTCGATGACCGGCCACCTGCTCGGCGCGTCTGGCGGCCTCGAGGCGGGCATCACGGCGCTTGCGGTTCGCGAGCAGATGTTGCCGCCCACCATCAATTTGGAGAATCCCGACCCGGACTGCGATCTGGACTACGTGCCGAACCGCAAGCGCGCGGCCGACGTGACCTACGCCCTGTCCAACTCTTTCGGCTTCGGCGGCACAAACGCCAGCCTGCTCTTCAGGCGCTTCGACGCGGCGGACGCCGGGGCCGCCCAATGAAGATCGCGGTCTGCATCAAGCAGGTCGTGGCGCGCGAGTGGCCGTTGCGCATCGACCAGGCCGGCGAGTGGGTGCGTGACGCCGACGCGAGCTTCGAGATGAATGAGCCCGATGCGTACGCCCTCGAGGAGGGCCTGCGGCTCAAGGAGCGCCACGGCGGCGAGGTGATTGTCTGCTCGGCCGGTCCGGCTCGCGTGGCGCAGGTATTGCGCGAAGGGCTCGCGCGTGGCGCCGATCGGGCGATCCACGTCGAATCCGACGAGCTGCAGGCGGCGGAGCCGGCGGCGGTGGGTCAGGCGCTGGCCGCGGCGTTGCGGCCGGAGTCCTGCGATCTCGTGCTGACCGGGCTGCAGTCGGACGACCTGGGTTTCGGCCAGACGGGCGTGGTACTGGCGTCCGGGCTCGGCGTCCCGCACGCCACGATCATCATGGAGATTGCCGTTGCCGACGGCGAAATCCGCGTAAAGCGGGAGCTGGAGGGCGGCCGGTTCCAGTGGGTATCGCTGCCGCTGCCGGCGCTGCTGACCATCCAGAGCGGCATCAACCAGCTGCGCTACGCGACGCTGAGGGGCATCATGGCGGCGCGGCGGAAGCCGGTGCACACGGTTGCGCCGGAGACGCTCGCGCCGGCAGGCCAGCGCATCGTGCGGTTGTACGCGCCCGAAAAGGACAAGCGGACTCGGCTGTTCGAGGGTGCGCCGCCGGCGGCGGCCAAGGATCTGGTGCGCGCGTTGCGCGACGACGCGCGGGTGCTGGGAGCCCGCTGAACATGCGTGAGAGTGTGCCAGCGAACGACAACGTAGCCAGAAAGGGGGACGGCGGGCATGGACGCGGCCGTCCCCAAGCCGCGCACGGCGCGGCTCGGCGGACCCGGCGCGGGGCGCAGGGGGCCCCGCTAGCGGTCGCCGGGGGTTTGGGGCGCAGCCCCAAGTGGAAATGATGACGCTCGTGATTGCGGAGCAGCGCGACGGCGCGCTGAACCCCGTGAGCTGGGAGGCGATTGCCGCCGCCCGGCAGGCCGGCGCTCCGATCACCGTTGCCGTTGCGGGCAGCGGCGTGGACGCGGTTGCCGCCGAGTTGGCGCAGGCCGACGTGGCCGAAGTGCTGGTGCTGGACGATCCCGCGCTGGAATCGTACACGCCGGATGGATTTGTCCAGGCCTGGCGTCAGGTCGTCGAGGCCGAGGCGCCCCGCGCCGTTTTCCTTCCCCACACCTATCAGTCGCGCGACTTTGCGCCCGCGCTGGCCACTGCAATCGGCCGTACGCTGATCACCGATTGCGTCGCGGTGCGGCAGGATGAGGGCGGCCTGGTCTTCGTCAGGCCGATGTTCCAGGGCAAGTTCCTGGCGGATGTCGCTCCGGAGGGACCGGGGCCGTGCCTGGCCAGCTTCCAGGTCGGCGCCTACCGCGCCGACGCGGCCGGCCGGCGCGAGCAGCCGGCGCCGCTGCGGCGTGCGGCGTTGGCCATCGACCCCGAGGGCATTCGCCAGCGTCCGGAGCCGCCGTTCCAGGAATCGAAGCAGACGGTCGATCTCGGACAGGCCGAGCGAATCGTCGCGGTAGGCCGCGGGATCAAGTCCCAGGAGCACCTGCCGTTGGCGCAGGAGCTGGCCCGCGCGCTCGACGCGGAGTTGGCGGCGTCGCGGCCGATCTGCGATGCCGGATGGCTGCCGATGGATCGGCAGATCGGCAGCTCCGGGCAGACCGTCGCGCCGGCGCTGTATCTGGCCCTCGGCATCTCCGGGGCTATTCAGCACCTGGTCGGAATGAAGGGCTCGCGCACCATCGTCGCGATCAACAAGGACGCCGACGCACCCATTTTCGAGGTGGCCGACTACGGCATCGTCGGCGACCTGTTCGAAGTAGTGCCGGCGCTGATCGCCGCGCTCGCAGCCGACCCGGCGCCCCGCTGACAGGGACGGGGGCAAAGGCTGAATGGGGATGTACTACCCCGGAAGGTTGCGTGCGGAAGGGGACGGCGAGCATGGAAGCAGCCGTCCCCAAGCCGCGCACGGCGCGGCCCGCCTGCCACGGAGTGGGGCGTAGGGGCCCCCGCGAGTGGCCGGCGGGGGTTTGGGGCGCAGCCCCAAGTAACGAAGATGCAACG
>JAGWAI010000074.1:8987-9411 GCA_021296485.1 Acidobacteriota bacterium | reverse complement strand
CCACGGAGTGGGGCGTAGGGGCCCCCGCGAGTGGCCGGCGGGGGTTTGGGGCGCAGCCCCAAGTAACGAAGATGCAACGCGACACCCTCGACGTCGACGTCCTGATCGTCGGCGGTGGCCCCGCGGGCCTGTCCGCCGCCTACAGGCTGGCCACGCTGCAGCGGGAGCGGGGCGGCGAGCCCCTGAGCGTCGCGGTGCTGGAGAAGGCGCGCGAGAGCGGCGCGCACATGCTGTCGGGCGCCGTACTGGACCCGCAGGCTCTCGATGCGCTGGTTCCCGACTGGCGCCAGCGCGGCGCGCCGCTCGACACCCCCGTCCGCGAGGACCGCATCTATTTCCTGACCCGCAACCGTGCGCTCCGGTTTCCCATCACGCCGCCCCCGCTGCGCAATCACGGCCACTACGTGATCTCCCTCAACCGCTT
>JAGWAI010000074.1:1424-8838 GCA_021296485.1 Acidobacteriota bacterium | reverse complement strand
CGGGCCGCGGTGACGATTTTCGCGGACGGCGTGCGCGGCAACCTGACCAAGACGCTGGTGCGCCGCTTCGCGCTCGACGAAGGCCGCCTGCCGCAGGTGTACGCGCTCGGTGTCAAGGAGCTGTGGGAGGTCCCCCAGGACCGCATGGCGCCCGGATCCGTCATTCACACGATGGGTTTTCCGCTGCGCCTGGAGGAATTCGGGGGCGGCTTCATCTACGCGCTGCCGGAAGGGCGCCTGTCGGTCGGGTTCGTGGCCGGCCTCGACTACCGCGACCCGCGCTTCGATCCCCACGCCGCGTTCCAGCGGTTCAAGCTGCACCCGCTGGTGCGGGGGCTGCTGGCGGACGGGCAGATGGTGCGCTACGGCGCGAAAGCGCTGCCGGAGGGCGGTTGGCACGCGGTGCCCCGCTGCCACATGCCCGGTGCGCTGATTGCCGGCGACGCGGCCGGCCTGCTGAATTCGATGCGCCTCAAGGGGATTCACCTCGCGATGCGCAGCGGCATGTACGCGGCGGAGGCGGCATTCAACGCCGTGCGCGCCGGCGACCCGTCGGAGACCCGGCTGGCAAGCTACGGAGAGCTGATCGACGGGGGAAGCATACGCTCGGAGCTATACCCCGTCCGCAACGTGCACCAGAGCTTCGGTTACGGGTTGCCGGTGGGACTGGCGTTCTCGGCGCTGTCACTCGTGACCGGCGGCTGGTGGTTCCGGGATCCGCTGCCGGCGAGAGCCGGCCATGCGCGCATGCGGCAGATTGGCGCCGCCCGGCGCGCCGCGGACGACCCGCCCGCGGTCGATCGGCGGCTGACCTTCGACAAGGCCACCAACGTGCACCATTCCGGAACGAGCCACGGCGAGGATCAGCCGTCGCACCTGCTGGTGCACGATACGGATCTCTGCCGCACGCGGTGCCTGGCGGAGTATCAGAATCCGTGCACCCGGTTCTGCCCCGCCAACGTGTACGAGATCATCGACGCCACCGACGGCTCGGACGGCAAGCAACTGCAGATCAACGCGTCCAACTGCGTGCACTGCAAGACGTGTGACATCATGGATCCGTACCAGATCATCGATTGGGTGCCGCCGGAAGGGGGCGGCGGGCCGCGGTACGAAGGGATGTGACGCCGCTCACGCGTCTTTCACGCACGCAACGCACCCGCGCGGCGGCCATAGCGTCGCTCGGGCACCCATTGATCGCGCTTCTGGGCAGCACCTGCCGCTGGCAGGTGGAAGGCTACGAACACTACGCCGCGCTGCGCGCGTCCGGGCGCGTGCCGATCTTCGCGTTCTGGCACGGTCGCATCCTGGGCGCAACCTACTTCTGGCGCAACCACGGCATCGTGGTGATGATCAGCGAGAACTTCGACGGCGAGTGGATTGCCCGCATCATCCGGCGGTTCGGGTACCGCACGGCGCGGGGGTCCACCTCCCGCGGCGGACCGCGGGCCCTGGCCCAGTTGCGCCGCGACATTCGTGACGGTCGCCCGGCCGGCTTCGCGGTGGACGGACCACGCGGCCCGGCGCGGTCGGTGCAGCCCGGCGCGGTCTGGCTGGCGCGCCGCAGCGGCAGTCCGATTCTGCCGTTCCACATCGAGGCGGAGCGCTACTGGTCGGCGCGCAGCTGGGATCGCACGCAGGTGCCGCGGCCGTTCAGCCGGGTCGCCGTGGCGATTGGCAAGCCGCTCGACGTGGGGCCGGACGCGGATGCGGCGGCCCTGGAGGCCGGCCGCGCCGCGCTGGAAGCGTCGCTGCAGCGGCTGTCCGAACGGGCCGCAACGATGCTGACGCGGCGATGAGAGGCGTGATGGAGTCACAGCCGGCGCTGCCCGCGGAAGACGTCCAACTGGTGTTCTCGGAGCGCTTCTCCGGTCACGCGACGCCGGCCGGGCATCCGGAACGGCCGGCGCGGGCGACCGTCATGGCCGACGTGGCCCGCCGCTGGTCGGATGCCGGCGGCGCAGTGGCCGGTCCGGCGCCGGCGCCGGACCGGGCTCTCCTCCGGGTTCATGATCAGCTGCATCTGGATACCATCGGCGGGACGGCGGGCCAGCGCATGCGGCTGGATGCAGACACGTTCACCGCGGCCGATTCGGAGGAAGTGGCGCGCCTGGCGGCCGGCGCGGCAATCGCGGCGGTCGATCACGCGCTGACCGGCGGCCGCGGCGTCGCCTTCGTGCGTCCGCCCGGACATCACGCCGAGCGCGATCGCGCGATGGGGTTCTGCCTCTACAACAACGTCGCCGTGGCGGCCTCCCACGCGCTGAGCCGCGGTCTCGACAAGGTCGCCGTCGTCGACTACGACGTGCACCACGGCAACGGGACGCAGTGGATGTTCTACGAAGATCCGCGCATCCTCTACGTGTCGCTGCACCAGTATCCGTTCTATCCCGGCACGGGCGCCGCCGGGGACGTCGGCAGGGGCCGCGGCGAGGGATTCACCTTCAACGTGCCAATGGCGGCCGGCGCCGGCGACGCCGACTACGGCCTCGTCTTCGAACGGGCGGTGGAGCCGGTCCTGGAGGCGTACGCTGCGGACCTGCTGCTGGTCTCGGCCGGCTACGACGCCCATGACCGCGACCCGCTCGGCGGCATGCACGTCTCCACCGGCGGCTATGCGCGCATGGACGCAGCGCTGCTGCGCGCGGCGGATCGGTGCTGCGGCGGCCGCCTGGCGGTGGTCACGGAGGGCGGCTACGACCTGGAGGCGCTGGAGGCTTGTCTGGCCGGTACGCTCGACGTGCTGGCCGGGTCGCCCGTCCCGCCGGCGCCCGCCGGCAACGGATCCACACGGCGCGCCGATGCGGCGCTGGAGCAGGTGCGGCGGGCGCAGGCGCCGTTCTGGCCTGCACTATAATTCACACACCTCGTTTGACCTATCCGGTGCGCGACTACGACCCCCAGGCTATCGAGAAGAAGTGGCAGCAACGGTGGCGGGACACCCGCGCCTTCGAGGTGTCCGAAGATCCCGATCGCCCCAAGTTCTACTGCCTGGTCATGTTCGCCTATCCGTCGGGGCACGCGCACGTCGGACACGTGCGCAACTACATGATTGGCGACGTGGTCGCCCGCACCCGGCGGATGCGCGGATACAACGTCCTGCACCCGTTCGGTTGGGACGCGTTCGGACTGCCGGCCGAGAAT
Organism: Acidobacteriota bacterium; assembly: GCA_021296485.1. Taxonomy (GTDB): domain Bacteria; phylum Acidobacteriota; class Vicinamibacteria; order Vicinamibacterales; family UBA8438; genus JAAXGX01. The sequence goes on along the minus strand of JAGWAI010000074.1, from coordinate 5,694 downwards.
GCGGCGATCAAGCACGGCACTCATCCCGAACGGTGGACGCTCGACAACATCGCGCACATGAAGGGGCAGCTCCAGCGGCTTGGCATCAGCTACGCGTGGGAACGCGAGATAGCCACCTGCCGGCGCGACTACTACAAGTGGAACCAGTGGCTGTTCCTGCGCATGTTCGAGCGCGGCCTGGCGTACCGCCAGCGGTCGACCGTCAACTGGTGCTCGTCGTGCGAGACGGTGCTGGCGAACGAGCAGGTGGTGGACGGCGCCTGCTGGCGCTGCGACACCGCGGTGGGCGCCCGCGACCTGAACCAGTGGTTCTTCCGCATCACGCACTACGCCGATGCGCTGCTGCAGGGCGCCGAGGGCCTCGAGCAGTGGCCCGAGCAGGTGCTGACGATGCAGCGCAACTGGATCGGCCGCTCACACGGCGCGCGGTTGCGGTTTGCCGTCGTCCCGGGTGAGCAGCAGGAGAGTGTCGGGGACCCGATCGAGGTATTCACGACGCGCATCGACACCATCTACGGCGCCACGGCCGTGCTGCTGGCCCCCGAGCACCCGCTGGCCGACCGCTTCGCCGCGTCGACTGCCGACCCGCAGGCGTTCCGCGCACGGCTCGACCGCTTCCGGTCCCTTGACCGCACCGCGCGGACGACGGGCCAGATCGAAAAGGAAGGGTTCGACACGGGGCGTCGCGCCCTGAATCCGTTCACCGCCGAGCCGGTGCCGATCTGGATCGCCAACTTCGTGCTGGCCGAGTACGGCACCGGGGCGATCATGTCGGTGCCGGCGCACGACCAGCGCGACTTCGAGTTCGCGCGCAAGTACGACCTGCCGGTCAGGGTGGTCGTGCAGCCGGCCGGCGAGCCGCCGCTGCAGGGGGATGCGCTGGAAGCGGCCGCCGCCGCGCACGGCGTGCTGGTCGACTCCGGGCCGTTCAGCGGCCAGCCCAGCGCGCAGGCGATTCCGGCCATGACGCAGGCGGCGGAAGAGCGCGGCATCGGACGCGGCGAAGTCCAGTTCCGGCTCAGGGACTGGGGCATATCGCGGCAGCGATACTGGGGCACGCCCATTCCGATCATCTACTGCGACGACTGCGGCACGCAGCCGGTGCCGGACGCGGATCTGCCGGTCGAGCTGCCTGCGGTGGAGCAATTCACGGGTCGCGGCGACTCGCCGCTGGCCGAAGTCCCCGAATTCGTGGCGACGACCTGTCCCGGGTGCGGCGGTCCGGCCCGGCGCGAGACGGACACCATGGACACGTTCGTCGACTCGTCGTGGTACTTCTACCGCTACTGCGACCCGCACAACGACGAGCGGCCGTTCGATCCCCCGAAGGTGGCGTACTGGGGGCCGATCGACTTCTACAGCGGTGGAATCGAGCACGCAATACTCCACCTCATCTACTCGCGATTCTTCTGCCGGGTGCTCAACGACCTCGGACTGGTCGAGCATGACGAGCCGTTCACGCGGCTGCTGACGCAGGGCATGGTGCTGCGCAACGGCGCGGTCATGTCCAAGTCCAGGGGCAACGTCGTCGATCCGGACGACATGCTGGCCACCTTCGGCGCCGACACGCTGCGGCTGTACGAGATGTTCGTGGCGCCCCCCGAGCGGGAGATCGAGTGGACGGATGCGGGCCTGGAGGGGAGCTTCCGTTTTCTCGGACGCGTCTGGCGGCTCGTGAGCGCCTTCTGCGAGACGGCGCCGCCGGCGCCGGCGCTCGACGCCGTGAGCCTCGAGGCCGCGGACCGTGCGCTGCGGCGCAGGACGCACGACACCATCCGGCGGGTTACCAGCGACATTGACGTACGCATTCATCTCAACACGGCGGTCTCCGGGCTGATGGAGCTGGTCAACGAGCTGTACGGGTTCTGCGCACGGGAGCGGATCGGCGTCGATTCCCCGGCGGCGGATGCGTCCGCTCCGCCGCCGCGCCCGGCGGCGCTGGCGGTCGCCAGGGAAGGGATCGAGGCCCTCGTGCTGATGTTGTCGCCGTTCGCGCCGCACCTGGCCGAGGAGCTGTGGGAGGCGCTGGGGCACGGCGACGGCGTCGTGGCCGCCGGCTGGCCGGACTACAATCCGGAAGCGGTGCGGGCGGAGGAAATGGTCGTGCCGGTGCAGGTGAACGGCCGCCTGCGCGCGCGGCTCACCGTGGCGGTGGATACGCCGCGGGAGACGCTCGAGAAGATGGCCGTGGAGCATCCGCACGTTGGTGCGCACACGGCCGGCAAGCGGATCACGAAGGTGATTGTCGTGCCGCGCAGGCTCGTGAACGTCGTAGCCCGCTGAGCGGCGCCGCGGCGCCGGCTGCCGGCGGTTGTCAGGAGGACCGATGACTCGAAAAGGTGTGGTGCTCGCGTTCGCGCTTTCGTGCATGTCCAGCGTCTCGTGCGGCTACGCGCTCGTGGGCAGCGGATCGTTTCTGCCGGACTACATCGAGACCGTCGGGATCCCGATGTTCGAGAACAGCACGTCGGTCTTCGAGGTCGAGCAGCTCGTGACCCAGGAGGTGCGGCAGGAGTTCATCGGGCGCGGCAGCTACCGCGTGGTGGCCGACATCGATGATGTCGACGCGGTGCTGGAAGGGTCCATAGACGACATTGACATTGAACCCGCCAGCTTCACGGACGACCAGCAGGCCTCGCGCTACGTGTTCACCTTGACCGCGCGCATAGCGTTCAAGGACCTGACCACGGACGAGGTGCTGTGGGAGAATCCGCGCCTGGTGTTCAGCGACGAATACGAGGTGGCCTCCGGCGGCGGAGACGTCCAGAGCGCCTCGTCCTTCTTCGGCCAGCGGTCGAACGCCGTCGAGCGCATCGCGCAGGACTTTGCGGAGACGGTCGTCAGCTCGATTCTCGAAGCGTTCTAAATGGGCAGCGCCGCGCCGGAAGCGGTCCGGGCGCAGATCGCGGGGGGCAGTATCGACCCCGTCTATCTGATTCTCAGCGACGACGAACAGTGGAAGCTGGCGCTTGCCGCGGAGTTCGAGCAGGCGCTGGATGAAGGGCTGCGCGCCTTCAACCTCGCCCGTTTCCACGGCGGCGAGGCGGCGCTCGGCGAGGTGCTCGACGCCGCCCGCACGCTGCCGTTGATGGCGCCGCGCCGCGTCGTCATCGTGTCGCATGCCGAGCGGCTGCTGCAACCCTCGCGCGAAGGGGCGGCTACGGCACGCGACGCGGCGGAGCTGGAAGCCTACCTGGAGGACCCGCTGCCGCATGCGGCGCTGGTGTTCGTCAGCGCGCCTCTCGACGAGCGCCGCCGCCTCAACAAGCAGTTGCTGCGCAGCGCGACCGTGGTGCGCAGCGTAGCAATCCAGACCGTGGCGGACGCCCAGCGCTGGATCCGGACGCGGCTGCAGTCCGCGGGAAAACGGGTCGAGCCGGAGGCGGTCCGGCTGCTCGGTGAACGGATCGGCCCCGACCCCAACCGGCTTCGCGACGAGACCGAGCGGCTGCTGCTGTACGTCGGCGAGCAGGCGGCCGTCTCGCTGCAGGATGCGCGGGAAGTCGCCGGTCCGGCGGCGGCCTACGACAACTGGGCGGTAACCCGCGCGATAGAGCGCGGGGACACGGCGACGGCGCTGCGACAGCTCGACCTGGCGCTGGAGCAGGGTGCGGAGCCGTACATGGTGCTCGGCCAGCTTGCCTGGGTCGCGCGCAGCCGGCTGCCCGCGCCGCGCATTCCAGGGGCGATCGACGTGGTGTTCAGAACGGACGCCGCCCTCAAGCGGTCGGCGGGTGACCGGCGCCTGCTGCTCGAACGCCTGGTGGTCGAGCTGTGCGCGGCGGCAGGCGGCGGGCGTGGGGGGTCAGGCCTGCGCGGACGTGCGGGCCAGGCGCCGTGACAGCCGTGACTTGTAGCGTGCCGCGGCGTTGGCGTGAATGATCTTCTTGCCGGCCAGGCGGTCGATGAGCGACACCGCGCTGCGCAGCTGCGTGCCGGCCTGCGCGGCGTCGCCGCCGTCGATCGCGGCGCGAGCCGCCTTCAGCGCATGGCGCAGCCGGGTGCGAAGCTCGCGGTTGTGCGCCCGGACCTTCTCGTTCTGACGATGCGCCTTGAGCGCGGATTTATGGTTCGCCACTCCTCGGAGTCCTTCCCTGTCGCAGTGTTCGACCGGGGATTATACCACTTGGGGCAGGGCGTTACCCGGATGGGGCTCCGCCCCAAGGCCGCGGCGGGCGCCTGACTGGTCTGTGTGCGATGCGGGCCTTCACCACGGGCGCTTCAGCGCCCGTCGCGCGCGCTTGTCCGGAGCCTCCCGGCCCTGGCCGGG
>JAGWAI010000074.1:0-1416 GCA_021296485.1 Acidobacteriota bacterium | reverse complement strand
AGATCCCGCAGCTCGAGCTCCTCGGGCGTGGGCGGCGGCGTGACGTCTTCGTATAGCTTGCGGGCTGTCGCCTTCGGGATGTGCTGCGCCTCGACCGCTCGGACGAGCAACTCGCGGCTGCGGCCGTGGGCGCCCGTAATTCCGATTCTGTCGCCTGCGCCGATCTCCCGATTCGGCTTTGCGCGCGCGCCGTTCACGCTGACCTTGCCGCCGAGACAGGCCTGCCGCGCGGCGGAGCGTGTCTTGCAGACGCAGGCCACGTCGAGCCATACGTCGAGGCGGATGCGCTCGGATCGGCCTGCTAGCCTGTGCCGGCCAGGCTGCCGGCGAGCAGACGTGTTACGAGCGAGCGACATTCGGCAAAGAGCTGCTCGATCTTGTCGGGCTGCCGACCGCCTGCCTGGGCGAAGTCGGGCCGCCCGCCGCCGCGCCCGCCGATGATCGGCGCCAGCGTCTTGACCACTTGTCCCGCGTGGACGCGGTCGAGCAGATCGCGCGTCACCGAGACTACGAGCGCGGCCTTCCCCTCGTTGCGGGAGGCGAGCACGACGACCCCGCTGCCCAGGCGGTCGCGCAACGAGTCGGCAAGCGTCCGCAGCGCCTGCGGCTCGAGCGCCTGCACCTCGCGGGTCATGAGCTTCGCCCCGCCGATTTCGACCGTATCGTCGGCCGCGGATCCGGCCCCGCTCCCCATTGCCGCCTGCACCTTGAGCCGCTCGAGGTCGCGCGCCAGGCGCTTTGCGTCGGCCTGCAGCCGTCTGACCGACGCCACGGCCTGCTCGCGGGTCGTGCCGAGCTGGTGGAGGAGGCCGGACAGCGCGGCGCCCCGCGCCTGGAGCAACTGCACGGCCGCCGCTCCGGTGACCGCCTCGATCCGCCGCACGCCGGCCGCGACGCCGCCTTCGTGTGTGATGACGAACGGGCCGATGTCGCCGGTCGCGCGGCAATGGGTGCCGCCGCACAGCTCGACGGAGAATCCCGGCACGGTGACGACCCGCACGCGCTCGCCGTACTTCTCGCCGAACAGCGCCATCGCGCCGGCCGCGATAGCCTCCTCCGTGGATTGCTCTTCGGTCGCCACGGTCTGGTTTCCGAAGACATGGCTGCTGACGAGTCGCTCGATCTCGGCGAGTTGCTCGTCCGTGACCGGCTCGTGGTGCGTGACGTCGAACCGCAGGCGGTCCGGGGCGACGAGCGATCCCGCCTGGCGGACATGCTTGCCGACCACCCCGCGCAGCGCCGCGTGCAGCAGGTGCGTCGCCGTGTGGTTGCGGCGGATGTCGTCGCGCCGCCCGGCGTCCACCTCTGCCGTCACCTCGTCGCCGACCTGCAGCACGCCTTCGCGCAACGCTACGGCGTGCATGCGCGGCCAGTCCGGCTTGAGGCGCACCATGTCCTGCACGGCGGCCGTGCCGC
>JAGWAI010000073.1:7603-11465 GCA_021296485.1 Acidobacteriota bacterium | reverse complement strand
CGGGCACGCCGACGCCGCCGAGCGCGGCCACCGGGCCGGGCGCGAGCAGCAGCGCCGCCGCGGTGAAGATCGCCAGCCGCAGCCCGAGGCCGAGCGGATTGCGCAGTTGCCCCGCGATGCCCGCCGCGAAGCAGGTGACGCCAAGCGTGGCGATGCCGACCGGGACCAGCATCTCCAGCCAGCCGGCGGGCTCGCCCGCGGCGTTCAGCATCAGCAGTTCGGGCCGGTACACGAACATGTACGGCAGCGTGAAGCCGACCAGCGCGTAGCGGAACGCCGCGAAGGCGGTCGGCATGATGCGCGTGTCGGCAATGGACGAGGCGGCGTAGGCGGCCAGCGCCACCGGCGGCGTCACCATCGACATCATCCCGAAGTAGAAGATGAACAGGTGCGCGGCGAGCGGGATCACCCCGAGGTTGCCGAGCACCGGACCGATCAGCGTGGCCATCAGCAGGTAGCAGACGGCCGACGGCAGCCCCATGCCGAGGATGATCGACGAGACCATGATCAGCACGAGCGCCAGGAACAGGCTCTGCTCGGCGAGCGGGATGATGGTGGCCGGCAGGCGCGTGCCGATGCCGGTCAGCGTGACGATGCCGATGATGATGCCGACGCACGCCGCCGCGGCGACCAGCGGCACGACGCCGCGCGATGCATTGACGAGGCCGGTCAGCGTTCGCCGGATGTCGAGGCGCGTTGCCGCGCTGAAGCTGCTGGCGACGACGATCGCCACCAGCGAGAGCGTGACCGCGCGGAACGCCGTGTAGCCGAGGATCAGGAACAGGATGAGGCTGCCGAGCGCCGTCGCGAACACGATGCCGGCCGCGCGCGAGCTGCCGGGGGGCGCCGCGCCGCCGTCTGCCTCGGGTTCAATCGGCGCGCCTTCCGTGGCGATCGCCATTCGCTTGGCGTGCAGGTGCACGATCAGCAGCAGCGACAGGTAGTACAGGATCGCCGGGATGAGCGCCGCCCGGATGATCTCCAGGTACGTCACCGGCGGCTCGACGATCTCCAGCATCATGTAGGCGCCGGCGCCCATGACCGGCGGCATGAGCGCGCCGCCCGAGCTGGCCGCCGCCTGCACGCCCGCCGCGGTCACCGGCCGGAAGCCGGCGCTGCGCATCATCGGGATCGTGAAGGTGCCGGTGGTGGCGGTGTTGGCGACGGCGCTGCCCGAGAGCGATCCCATCAGGCCGCTGCTCAGCACGGCCACCTTGGCCGGTCCGCCGGAGCTGCGCCCGAACACGCGCTGCGCGAAGTCGACGATGAACCGCGTGGCGCCGGTCGCCTCGAGGAACGCGCCGAAGATAACGAACAGGAAGACGTAGGTGAACATCACGTTCAGCGCCACGCCGAAGACGCCCTGGCTGTGGAGGAACGTCTGCGCCACTATGCGCGGCACCGTGTAGCCGCGATGGGGAAAGAGCCAGTCGGGCAGCGACGACCCGAACAGGGCGTACACGAGGAACGCGCCCGCGAGCAGCGGCAGCGCCAGGCCCAGGGAGCGCCGCGCCGCCTCGATCACCAGCAGCAGGCCGAGGAGGCCTACCGTCGTGTCGAGCGCCGTTTCGAATCCGGCGCGGTTGCCGAGCGTCTGCCCGTCGATCCACCACGCGTCGAAGAGTGGATCGGTCTGCACGATGATGTAGCCGCAACACGCCACCGTGAGCAGCGCCAGCAGCACGTCGACCGCGCGGGCGGCCGGGTGCGTCTTGAGCGAGGGGTGCGCCGGGACGTTCAGGAAGCAGAGCGTCAGTCCGGCCAGCGCGAAGAACGCGAGGCGGCTCTGCGGCGCCAGCAGCGGGTAGTTCACCTCGACGAGCGTGAACGCGCAAAGCAGAATGCTGAGCCCGCTGCTCACCAGCAGGCGCACGTCGCGCGGGGTGGAGGCAGGTGTGTCAGCCACGGGGCCTGCTACTGCGGCCAGATGCCGGCTTCCCTGGAACTCCGTGCCCGTGTCGCGCACCACGTTGTTCGGGTTGATCGCGCGGCCGGCGGCGTGCTTCTCGACCACCAGCGGCTGGTTCTCGTACAGCAGCTTCGCCGCGTTGTACACGAGATCATCGGGCGCGTCAGCCGCGGTGATGAGGTGCATGGAGCCCACGTCGAGCCCCTCGAACGGTTCGGTCTGTCCGCGGTACGTCTCGGCCGGGATGGTGGCCGGCCGGAAGAACGTGTAGTCGCCTATCAGCCGCTGTCGTTCCTCCTCCCCGAACGGGATGAAGGTGATCTCCATCGAAGCGGCGGCCTGCGTGATCGACGCGGTCGGGACCGCTCCGCCCAGGAACGTCGCGTCCGCGGAGCCGTCCGTCAGCATGTCGACCGCCGCCTGCTGCGTGGCGTTGAGCGGCGAGAAGTCGTCGTAGGTGACGCCGTGCGCCTCGAGCAGCGGCCCGACGAAATATTCGAAGCCGGCGCCCGCCGGGCCGACCGAGATCGCCGATGGTGTTGATTCCGGACGCCGCCTGCGTGACGAACAGCGCGACGTTCGGCGCGAGCGTCATGACCGAGCGGACCGGGTATGCGCGGTCCCAGCCCTCGCCGCCGCGCACCGCAAAGTATGTGATGGCCGCGTTCGACAGCGCGAAGTCGAGCTCGCCGCTGGCCAGCCGGCGGATGTTCTCCTGCGACCCGCTGGTCGCCTCGGCGGTCACGCTGTAGCCGAACCCGGCGCCCGTCTCGTTGATCACTTCCGCGAGCGCGCTGCCGACGACGAAGAACGCCCCGCCGGGCGGCGCGGTGCCCATGCTGAGGAACTGCCGGGACGGTGCGCTGTCGCCGCCATCGCCGCCGCCCCCACCGCCGCAGGCGGCCAGCATGCCCGCCAGAACGCAAACGACGATGCCGGCCGGTCGGGCCGACAACTCGGAAATTAGTCGAAGCAAGAAGCCTTCCCTCCTTAAACGAACCTCACATGCTACTACGCATCGTGTTATGAACTGCGGTCGACGACGAATCGGCGCGCCTTCATCTCGAAGCGCGGCAGCGATCCGGCCGCGACCGCCGTGACCTGGACGTTCAGGCCGAGCGCTTCCCGCAGGCGCTGCGCGGCCTGCACCGTCACGGCGGCCTCGTCGGCGCCGCGGTCCACCTCGACTTCCACGGCGAGCTCGCGCATCGATGCTCCCGTCCTTACCGTGCAGCGGTATTCGACTACCGCGTCGATGGCGCGCAGAACCTCTTCGACGGCAGTCGGATAGACGTTCGCCCCGCGGATGCTGACCATGTCGTCGGCGCGCGCCAGGATGCCGCCCACGAGGCGTACATACGTGCGCCCGCAGGCGCACGGCGCGTTCGTCGCGACCACGAGATCGCCCGTCCGATAGCGGATCAACGGGCTGGCGGTGCGCCCGAGGTTCGTGATGACCAGCTCCCCGCGACTGCCGTCCGCTACCGGCTGTCCCGACTGCGGGTCGAGCACCTCGGCGATGTACTCCCGTTCGTTGACGTGCAGGTAGCCCGAGGCCTCGCGGCACTCGAAGCTGATCGGACCGACCTCGGTCAACCCGTGGTGGTCGATGATCCGCGCCCCCCAGCCGCGCTCGATGCGGCCGCGCGTGGCCGGAATGCTGCCGCCCGGCTCACCGGCGACGATGATGGTGCGCACGGCGCTGCCGGCCAGCGCGTCGCCGCCATCCTTCTCGCGCGCCACGTCGAGCAGCCGCAGCGCGTAGGTCGGCGTGCAGCAGACCACCGTGGGCGCCAGCGACTCGATCAGGGCGAGCCGCTGGCGGCTCGTCATGCCGCCGGCCGGTATCGCATGCGCGCCGAGCTGCGTGGCGGCGTCGAACGCCGTCCAGAAACCGAGGAACGGTCCGAACGAGAATGGAAAGAAAATGCGGTCGCCGGCGCCGCCGCCGGC
>JAGWAI010000073.1:0-7564 GCA_021296485.1 Acidobacteriota bacterium | reverse complement strand
CGAGCCAGCGCAGCGGCCGGCCGGTCGTGGACGAGGTCTGGTTGTAACGGGTGTAGCGCTCGAGCGGCTCGGTCAGCACGGTGCCCCACGGCGGCGCCTGCGCCTGATCCGCCACCAGCTCCGCCTTCGTGGTGAAGGGCAGCGCGGCGAGATCGCGCGGCAGGACGAGCTGCGCCGGATCGATGCCCGCGTCCGTCAGCTTGCGGGTGTAGAACGGGTTCCGGCCGTGGATGTGGGCCAGCAGCCGCGCCAGGCGCTCGCCTTGCAGCGCGGCCAGCGTCTCGCGCGGCTGCCGCTCGGTCGCCGGGACCGCCCCGGCGTCCCGGGTCACGGAGCGTCCGTCCCGGCGCCATCGTTCGCGGCGCGCAGGCGCCGCACAATCTCCGGCGGGATGCCGACCGCGGCCAGCGGCTGGCCGGGCTGCCGCCGCACGCAGGCAATCGTCAAACTGCCGCTGGCGAGCGTCTCGCCGTCCTTGATGACGTCCGCGGCGTAACGGATCGACTTGTCGCCAATATTGACGATGCGGATGTGCACCTCGAATTCGTCTTCGAACTTGAGCGGCCGGCGGAAGTCGAATGACGCCGCGACGCGGGGAAAGCCGACGCCCGCCGCGGGCGACGCGATGCTCAGGCCGGCGGCGCGCCACAGCGCGTGCTCGGCCTCTTCCATGTAGCGGTAGAACCAGGAGAAATGAACGATTCCCGCGCTGTCGGTCTCGTAGAACTGCACCCGCCGTTTCAGGCGGTAACCACTTGACACACATGTATTCTAGGGCAGGGGAGATTACGCATGGCAAAGCACCTGGTGGCGCACTGGAGCAATTGCATTGCGGGATCCCGCCTTGCCGCTGCCGCAGCAACCCTGCTGGCGGTGGTCCTCATCATGATCGGCGGCACAACCGTCCTGCATGCCGCCGTCGATGCGGAATCCCAATTCGTCTTCAACACGTTCGCCTTCCTGATCTGGGGGGCGCTCGTCATGTGGATGTGCGCCGGCTTCACCATGCTGGAGTCCGGGTCGGTGCGCACGAAGAACGCCTCCGTGTCATCTGTCTGAAGAACATCGGACTCTACGCCATCGCCGGACTTGCCTACTACTTCATCGGCTACAACCTGATGTACGTCGACGTGGGCAGCCTGGCCGGGTCGTTCTCGCTCTTCTACGGGCCGTCGGCCGACGAGGTGGCGCTGCTGGCGGGCGAGGAGAGCGCACGTGATGCGGTTCTCGCGAACAACTACTCCGTCATGTCCGACTGGTTCTTCCAGATGGTGTTCGTGGCGACGGCCGCGTCCATCGTGTCGGGGGCGCTGGCCGAGCGCGTCAAGCTCTGGTCGTTCTTCCTCTTCACCTCGATCCTGACCGCGATCATTTACCCGATCGTCGGCGCGTGGACCTGGGGCGGCGGCTGGCTTGACGCGCTGGGGTTCCAGGACTTCGCCGGGTCGACCATCGTGCACCGCACCGGCGGCTGGGCGGCGCTCGCGAGGGCGATCGTGGTGGGGCCGCGGCTCGGGTAGTACGGCAAGGACGGCTCGGTGCTGCCAACGCCGCCCTCGCGGTCTCGCGGCCGATCTTCGGGCGCGTGGATCTGCTGGCCGGGCTGAACGGCGCCATCGGCGGGCTGGTCGCCATCACCGCGGGGCCGACGATGGTCGAGCCGTACTGGGCGGTGATCATCGGCGCAATCGGAGCCATCATTTGCACCATCGGCATGAAGCTGCTGGAGAACCTCAAGGTGGACGACGTGGTCGGCGCGGTACCGGCGCACCTGTTTGCCGGCGTGTGGGGCACGCTGGCGACAGCGATTGCCGTCGGCGCAACGCTGTGGGTGCAGATCGTGGGGGTGCTCGCGGTCGGGGCGTTCGTCTTCACGCTGTCCTGGCTGCTGTGGATGGCCATCGAGAAAACGATTGGCGTGCGCGTGGAGCACAACGTCGAGCAGCTCGGCCAGGACGTCGCGGAGTTGGGGATCGAGGCGTATCCCGAATTCGTGCTGATGCCCGAACCGGACGACAAGGAGTAGCGCCCGCTAGCGCCTGTCGGGGGTTTGGGGCGCAGCCCCAAGCGGCGCCGGCTCGCGCGAGGAGAACTCGCGGAGCGCGTCGAACAGCGGACCGAGATCGGCGAAAACGTTGCCGACCAGCGCGTCGACCAGCCGCGGGTGCAGGTCCGGGTAGGCGCGGATGAACTCGCGGAAGCTGAACCGCTCGTTGTAGAACGACAGCACGAGCTGCCGGAACTGGTCGAGGGCCCAGCGCATCTGGCGCCCGTACTCCTCGAAGGTCGCGGCGGTAACCCCGCCCCTGTCGAGACCCTCGTGGACGGCGTCCGCCGCCATCTCCCCGCTCTTGAGCGCCATGAACAGGCCGGTCGAGAAGACCGGGTCGAGGAACGAGAACGCGTCGCCCGCCAGACAGTAGCCGTCGCCCCCGATAGCCTCGGCGCGGTAGCTGAACTCGCCGGTGACGCGCACCGGCTCGATGCGCGATCCGGGCCGCAGGTGGTCCTCGATCCAGATGCACGCCGCCGCCTCGCGCGCGAAGATTTCCTCGGGGTCGCGCGTGTCGCGGTAGAGGTAGTCCTTCTCCGCGACGACGCCGACGCTGACCGTGTCGTTCGGCAGCGGGATGTACCAGAACCAGCCCTTGTCCGGGATGTAGGCCACGGTGGTGGCGCCGGCGTCGAGCCCCGGGTCGCGCCGGGCGCCGCGGTAGTAGGTGAATATGGCGATCTTGTTAAGGTCGGGGTCGCGCCGCTTCATGCCGAGCCGGGAGGCCAGGAACGAGTCGCGGCCCGAGGCGTCGATCACCGCGTCGGCCAGGAACGTCTCTGGCCCGCCCCCGGCCACGTCCGCGCGTACGCCGACGGCGCGCCGGCCGTCCATCAGCACCTCGCGCACCGCCGCCCCCTGGCGCACCTCGACGCCCTTGGCGCGCGCGTTGTCGAGCAGCATCCGGTCGAAGTCGCTGCGCAGCACCTGCCAGGTGGTGGCGCAGGGGTGCTTGATGGTCTCGAAGAAATAGAACGGCTGCGACACCTTGCCGCTGGTCGAGACGAACTGCACGCTGTACTTCTGCGGGCAGGCGGCCTTCTCGAACCAGTCGAGCACGCCGAGCCGCTCGAATGTGAACCAGGTGTACGGCATCAGCGACTCGCCGACGTGGTAGCGCGGAAAGCGCTCGCGCTCGATGATCGCCACGCGGCGGCCGTGCTGCGCCAATATCGTCGCCGCCGTCGCGCCCGCGGGCCCGCCGCCGATGACGGCGCAGTCGTAACGCTGAGCGCTGCTCATGGCACTCACCGGATTACCAGCGGCAGCACCTCGACGATGTCGCCGATCTTCGCGCCGTGCTGCAGAATCTCGGTGCGCCGGCCGTACAGCACGCGCGGCTCGCGCATCCAGAAAACGCCCATCATCTCGGCATTCGGCGTCACCTGCATGAACGCCTTGACGCGGCTCGTGTACTGAAAGCGGCCGTCGCGCAGAATCCGTCCCAGCGGGATCTCGTTCTTCACGATCTGCTGCCGGATCCGGTCGCCGAAGGCGTCCAGCTCCATGCGGATGGCGCCCATCTCCACCGGCTGGCCGGCATACTCCTGCACCAGCAGCACGCGGCGGAAGTAGGAGCCGCGGTTGGTGAACGTCGAGAGCGGCCGCAGCATGACCCGCCCGCCGAAATGCCGCTCCAGGGTCAGCGTCATGTCGGAGTCGTGCACGAGCAGCGAGCGGTAGGGGAGCGGGATGTCGTCGGGCTGCACCACTTCCACGTGGGGCACCTCGATGCCGGCGCGGTGGTAGACGAGGTCGAGCGGGTAGAGCAGGCCGCTCCGCCGCGGCCTTGCCGAACGGCTCGAGGTGCTCTCGGTTGCTGTGGGCGCAGCCGTCACTACGTGTACCGGATGTCCGTGTGCGCCGGCAGGAAGAAGCGCGGCAGCAGGCTGTCGACACGCAGCAGGCCATTGCGCGACAGGCGCACGGTTTCCGGCGACACCTCGGCGAGGTAGCCGTCGCGATCGAGCGAGGCGAGCGGGGCGGTGAAGCGGTCGCGCGGGTCAACGCCGTACTTGTCCCGGAAGTAGGCCGGGCGAATCGAGCCCAGCTTGAGCTGCAGCACGAGCTCGCGAATCAGGCGCTCCTCGTCCGTCGGGCGGTAGGCGCGGTTCAGTGGGATGCGCCCCGCATCCACGGCCGCCGCATAGGCGTCCCAGGAATCGAGGTTCTGCATGTGCACGCCGTTGACGTGCCCGAACGAGGCCACGCCCAGGCCGGCCAGGTCGGCGCCCTGCCACAGCCGGTCGCGGTAGATGAACTTCGTACGCGCCGGATCCTTGACGGCGGTGTAGGCGCTGCCAATCGTGTAGCCGGCCTGCTCCAGCGCGGCGAACGCCTCGTCCACCCAGCGCCGCTTGGTGGCCCAGGGCGCCACGGTGTCGTGGAACTGACCGGCGCCGCTCAGGCGATCGTTGCTGATCGTCGTATTGAACGGGAGCTCCATCTGGTAGATGGTGACGCTGTCCGGATCGAGCTCGATCGTCTTCCGCACGGCGTCGCGCCACTTCTCTTCGGTCTCGCCGAGCATGCCGGCAATCAGATCGATGTTGATCTGCGGAAAGTCGATCGACCGCGCGAAGTTGTACGCCCGGAAGATCTCGGCCGAGCGGTGCGCGCGTCCGTTCAGCTCCAGGACGTGATCGTCGAAGTGTTCCACCCCGAGACTGAGCCGCGTGACGCCCATGCCGCGAATGGCGCCCAGCTTCGGCTCGGTCAGCGTGCCCGGCTCGCACTCGAACGTGATCTCGCTGGCGGTCGACCAGGGCGTGACCGCCGACAGGCGATCGACGAGCCCCTGAAGCTGCCGCACCGAGAGGAACGACGGTGTGCCGCCGCCGAAATAGATAAAGTCGAGCGGCCGCCCGGCAATGGCGGGCTGCGCGGCGTACAGCTCCCACTCCCGCCCCAGCACGTCGAGGTACGACTGCACCTGGGCGGCGTTCTTGTTCGTGTAGACGCGGAAGTAGCAGAAGTGGCAGCGCTTGCGGCAGAACGGGATGTGCAGGTACAGGCCGAGCGGAACATCCGCCGCCGGCGCGGCGAGCGCCGGGTGGGCCGCCTCGTCCACCGCCTCCGGCGTCCAGACCGAGAACGGCGGATAGTTGGCGACGAAGTAGCTGCCGACCTCCGTGTCGGCCGCGGCGGCCTGGGTGGCCGCCACCGTAGGTGTCTCGCCCATCGGTCCTACTATACCAGCCAGCCCCGCTGGCTCATGCCGCGGCAGACGGGGCTGCGGCTACCCGAAACAGTAGAGGACGCCGTCCTGGGAGCCGATGACAATCTTGCCGTCGGCGATGGCGGGGGAGGCTGACAGCGGCGCGCCGGTGTCGAAGTCCCACAGGTTCTCGCCGCTCTCCAGGTCGAGCATGTAGAGGCGGCCGTCGCCCGAGCCGATGAACACCCGGTCGCCGGCGGCGGCGGGCGACGAGTCGATGCGCGCGCGGGTTCTGAACGTCCAGCGCCCCTCCCCGGTCGCCTGGTCGATCCCGTGCACCATGCGGTCGCGGCCGCCGATGACGATGGTTCCGTCGACACTCATGGCGGAGGAATAGAAGGGGAAGTGGCGCTGCGGATGCTCGTAGCGCCAGAGCTGCTCCTTGGAGGCGAGGTCGACACCGATCACCTCGTTGTTGAACGTGCCGAAGTAGGCCTGGTTGCCGGAGGTGGTCGCCGAAGCGGCCGTGTACGCGCCGGCGGGTACGCTGAACACTTCCTCGCCGTCGCTCACGCGGACGCCCCGGAACACCTCGTCGCACCCGCCGAAGTAGGCGACGCCGTCGACCACCGCGGGGGTCGCGTGCACGTAGTTGAGCGTCTCGAACTTCCAGATCAGCTCGCCGGTGCCGGCGTCGAGGCCGTAGAGGTGCGCATCGTACGAACCGATCAGCACGACGTCGCCGGTGACGACGGGCGAGGACTTGATCTCGCCGTCGGTCTGATACGTCCAGGCGGCTTCTCCGGTCTCGGCATCGACCGCGTGCAGCACGCCCGCGAGGTCTCCTACGTACACCAGCCCGTTGCTCACGGCGGGAGACGACTCGCCGATGCCCATCTCCTTGCTCGCCTCGTACGTCCAGCGCTGCTCGCCGGTTTCGAGATCGGCGGCCACCAGCGTGCCGGAGTAGGTGCCGACATAGACGACGCCGTCGGCGATGGCGGCGGATGAATCGATCGACTCGCCGGCTTCCAGGGTCCACAGCAACTGCGGTTCGTCCGGAAGCTGGGAGGTGGACACCCCGCTCAGCCCGGCGGTGCCGCGAAACTGCGGCCACGCGTCGGCGGGCGCCGACTGGCCGGCGGCGGCGGAGCCGAGGGCCAGCATGGCCGCGGCCAGCAGCCAGGTCCTCAGAATGCGCATCGGTATACCTCCAGGGCCTCGGGATGACCGAGCAGTCGCGGGTTGAACGCCGCCGTCCACTGCCGGCTGGCGAGGTCGGCCAGGGACGGCAGGCTGTCTTCCCGCACGCCCGTGTCGCGCAGCCGTTCCGGGAAGCCGCCGGCGCGGCCGATCCGCACGAGCCACTCGGCCAGCCGGTCGCTGCCCGTTCCGCCCGCGCCGTTCATCGTGGCGGCGACGAAGGGGTTGTACAAGTCGGCGTCCGCCCGCGCGTTCCAGCGCACGACGTGCGGCAGCAGGATGGCGAGCGCCACGCCGTGGGCGATGTGATAGCGCGCGGTCAGCGGGTTGGCGCAGGCATGGGCCGCCCCGAGCATGGACTGCTCGATGGCCAGCCCGGCGTAGAACGCGCCGAGCAGCATCGCCCCGCGCGCGTCGATGTCGTGCGGCGCCTTGATGACCCGCTCGTAGTTCGCGTTCAGCAGACGGAACGCCTCGTGCGAGAACACCGTCGAGACCGGCGTGCGCGGCCTGGTGACGGCGGTTTCAACGGCGTGCGCAATGGCGTCGAACCCGGCGGCGCTGGTTACCCCTTCCGGCTGCGACAGCGTCAGCTCGGGGTCGAGCAGTGCGACCCGGAATGCGGCCTTGGCGTCGCCGCAGGCCATCTTCAGGCCGGATTCGGCGTCGGCGATCACCGCATAGCTCTGCGCGTCCGACCCCGTGCCGGCTGTCGTCGGCACCGCGATCATCGGCAGCAGCGGCTTGGAGGCCTTGCCGTAGCCCTGGTAGTCGCCCATCGAGCCGCCGTTGGTGAGCAGGAAATTGATGCCTTTCGCGCAGTCGAGCGAGCTGCCGCCGCCGAGGCCGATAATCGAGTCGATGCCGAGCGGCGCGGCGAATGCGCGGCCGCGTTCGATCATCGTGGTGTTCGGATTGACGGCGAAATCGTGGAACGGCACCGGGTCCAGGTCGGCCGCGCGCAGCAGCCGCAGCGCCCGCTCCACGTGGCCCGCCTCGAGCAGTCCCGGGTCGGCGACGAGGAGCGGCTTCTCGAAGCGCAGCTCGCGGGCGACGTGGCCCAGGCGCTCGAGGGCGCCGGCGCCGAAGACGAGCCGCGTGCGAAGCTGGAAGTCGAACGGATCAGGCATGGACCAAACCCATTTATCGTA
>JAGWAI010000072.1 GCA_021296485.1 Acidobacteriota bacterium | reverse complement strand
TAGATCTCGCTGCGGTTGCAGGTCGACAGCACGACCGCCTCGTGCAGCGCGGCGCGCCGGCCGATCTCGCTGAGCGCCTCGGGCACGCCGCGGCGCGTGAAATCGATCCGCTCGCGCAGATCGATCGGCGCGCTGTGGTGGCTTGCGCCCAGTAGGAACAGGTTCATCAGTAGAAGTTGTGGCTCCGCGTCGCGAAATAGCCGATCGGCACGAAGTTGAGCAGCACGACCGTGAATCCCACGGCTGACAGTACCGCTGCGCGCCGGCCGCTCCAGCCGAGGGACCGGCGGGCGTACAGCTCGAACGCGTAGACCAGCCACATCAGCAGCACTATGGAGATCTTCGGATCGAACACGGTCATCGCACGTACCCGCGGGTCAACGGCCCCTGGTTGCACTTGCATCAGCCAGATCGCGCCGACCGCGAGCCCGACCGTCAGAAACAACCAGCCGACCGTGACGGCCCGCCCGTTCATGACGTCGAGCACCCGCAGCGAGGGCAGCCGCGAGTAGAAGAACCCCAGGTGCTTCGCCTTGAGTTCCTTGAACAGCAGGACGTAGGTGACACCTATCACGCAGGCCAACGCGAAGCTGGCGTACGCGAAGAGCAGCGACAGCACGTGGACGGCAAGCCACTGGCTCTCGAGCACCGCCGGCCGCGTCGCCACCGCGTTCGTCAGGGTGGGAATGGCCTGCAGCACGGCCATCGGCGGAACGATGAACACGCCCATCGACCGCTCGTTTGTCATCATCTCCGTGTACAAGTAGGCCAGCGCGAGCAGGACCACGAAGCCCGAGATCGCGCCGCTCGTGCCCACGACCGGCAAGTGTCCCGTCTCCATGGTCTGCATGCCGATGACGAACACGTGCGTCAAGGTGGCGCAGCCGAGCACCAGTGTCGCGCAGCGTCCCGCGACATCGCTCCGGCTCCCGAAGTGCACCGCGTAGGCGGCTGCGGCGGCGACGTACAGCAACATGGGAATGGCAGTCATGATGGTTGCGGAGCCGGTGCGGGCCGCTTACGCGCCGGTCGGCGCGTAGTATCCCTGCTTGGTGCGAGTGGTGGTCCGCTCCCGATCGACGCGCACGATGGTGCGCCGCCACTGGCCGTTGCGCAGGGGGTTTCCGGAGATGTATCCAACGCTGTACTGGCTCGAGAGCTCATCCGATATCTGCCGGTAGATCGCCGGGAGATCGTTCACATCGTCGGGGAAGAACGCGTGCCCGCCGGTCTCGTACGCCAGTTGCCGCAGGACGAAATCGGCCTCGCGGAACCCGGACCGCTCGTCGTCGTCCTCCTGGAGTCCGATGGTGTAGATCGCCGTTTCCGAGCGCTTGGCCAGTTCGAGCACCTCGTCGAACGTGATCAGGCTGGAAGTGTCCTCGCCGTCGGAGAGCACGACGATGGCCTGACGCCGCACTTCCGACGGCCGCAGCGGCGCCTTGCTCAATCCCTTGAGCGCGACGTAGAGCGCATTGTACAGGGAGGTCGACCCGCCGGCGGACGTCTGGCGGATCGCATCCCCGAGCCGATCGAGGTCGTTGGTGAAGTCCTGGAGGATCTCGACCCGGCTGTCGAAGTCGATGATCTCCGCCAGATCGTCGCGGCCCAGGCTGTTCGAGAAGCCGATTGCCGCTTCCTGCGCGGTGCGCATCCGCTTGTCCATGCTCGCGCTTGTATCCATCAGCAATGACAGCGCGATCGGCAGGCGGGAGCGGTTGAAGAACGTGATCTCCTGCAGGATGCCGTCCTCGAAGATCTGGAAGTTCTCCTGGTCCAGATCGGTGACGAAGCGGTTTTCCGCGTCGGTGACCGTCACGTTCAGCGAGACGACGTCCACCCCGGCGCGGAACGACGGCAGGGGAGTGGTCTGGTCGTCCTGCTGCGCGGCGACCGCCAGGCCGGCCGCCGCCAGCACCGCCGCCAGGATCGCCGGCGTCAATCTCATCGCCCGAATGCCTCCGCGGCGTCTACCGGGACGCCGCGCACGGAAACGTCGTCACGCTCGACGTCCACGTCGACCCCCTCGGGCGGGATGAGCGCGCCGGGCGCGGCGTAGACGACCAGATAGCGGCTGCGCAGCTCCGCGGCCACCGCGCGCATGGTGCGTTCGACGCCGCTGTGCGCGACCAGGTTTCGGCGCCGCCCGCCCGTCAGCGGGGGACCGCGCTGCAGCACCTGATCCCGGTCGATCCGCCATTGGGCCAGCGCGTCGCCGCCCACGCCGCCGGCCTCGTTCAGGGGATTGAACCGCCCGCGGGCGCGGTTGAAGGTGTTTCCATAGCTGCGCCCGGTCAGGACGACGGTCTGTACGGTGATGGCGGCGTCCTCGAGCGTGCGCAGCACGCTGGTCACGTTGGAGTGGCTGTGGTCCAGGCCCTCGGTGGCGAGCACCACCAAGACCGGGCGGCTGGCTTCGCGCTTGATGAAGCCCTCAGCCGTCTCCGACAGCGCGTCGAGCAGGTAGGCCGCAGTGCCGGCGCTGGAGAAAAGCTCATCGGCAGCGTCCAGCAGGGGAGCCCGCTCGGATGTCGAGGCGGCCAGAATCTGCGGCCGACCGCCGAAGCCGATGATGGCCATGCGGTCGTCGCCGTCCATGGCGTCGATGAACCCGCGGAGGCCCTTGCGAAAATCGCCAATCGCCCTCGCGGCGGCCTCGCTCGTGTCGACGAGCAGGGCAATCTGCAGGGGCTCAGTGTCCTGGCGGACGCGCAGTACCTCGCGCTGGACGCCGTCCTCCCGGACGACGAAATCGGCGGCGCGCAAACCGGGTACGGGGGCGCCGTCATCGTCGAGTACGGCGACCGCCAGACTGCGCTCGACGGACTGTCCGGCCGCGGGTGCGGCGGCCAGGAGCAGAGCGCCTAGGGCAACCATCAGCGCCTTGCGGCCATCTGCCATGTCCCTTCCGAAGTATAGCAGTCCGTGGGATGCGCACCGAAAGGCCCGCGCCACTGCCCGGCATGATCGGCGATCGAGCCGCAAGTTATTGTTAACAGGCTACTTGTGGGCGTCACACAGCGCCCGGGCGGGCGCCGCGTTCCTTGACACCCCCGGGGTCGCATGCTATAAACAGCGCGGTTTTCGGCCCGCATTTCGCGCCCTCACGTCAACGGTCAGCCTGCTTGGCGAGAGTGAGAAATTCAGGCGAGCCAGGACGAGGAGCGTTACCAACGATGTCCCGTCGCGCGTCGACTGACGGGCGCAGCGCATCGATCTCGCATTGAGCATGCTGGACGCATACATCCCGATATTCCTGTTCATTCTGGTAGCGCTCGGTTTCGCGATCTTCACCTTGATCGTGGCCGGCCTTGTGCACCCCAGCAGGTACAGCAAGGTCAAGCTCGAGCCCTACGAGTGCGGCATCGAGCCGGACACCGACGCGCGCGACCGGTACAGCGTGCGGTACTACCTCGTGGCGATGCTGTTCGTGATCTTCGACGTCGAGACGGTGTTCATGTTCCCGTGGGCGGTGATCATGGACGAGCTGGCGCTGTTCGGCCTGATCGAGATGCTGGTGTTCCTGTTCATCCTGGTCGTGGGTTACGTATACGCGTGGCGCAAGGGCGCCCTTGAGTGGACGTGATGGCGGACGACACGAACCAGACGAGCGAAAAGCCGACCCCACCGGCCGTCAGCCCGCGCCCCAAACCGGCGGCCGGCGTGGCCGGCCGGAAGCCCCGGCCCAAGGCGCCGCCCGAGCCGCCCAAGGGACCGCCCGATCCGGCGCCGCCCGAAGGCATGGAGCCGCCGGCGTACGTCGCCGCGCTGCAAGCCGGCGTGGCCGGCGCCGTCAGCCAGGTGACGTACTGGGTCGGCGACTGGTCGGTCATCGTGCCGGCCGACCGGCTGCTCGAGGTGGCCCGTTTCCTGCGCGACGAGCCCGGGTGCGGATTCGATTACTGCGCCGACGTCACCGCGACCGACTGGCCGCCCCGAGAGCAGCGCTTCGACGTCATCTACTGCCTCTATTCGACCCTCAACCGGCATCGGTTGCGCGTGAAGGTGCGCGCGGCGGAAGGCGATCCGGTGCCGTCCGTTACCGGGATATGGCCGGCGGCGAACTGGCTCGAGCGCGAGGTCTACGATCAGTTCGGCGTCAACATCGTCGACCATCCGGACCTGCGGCGGATCCTGATGCCGGACGAGTGGCAGGGGCACCCGCAACGCAAGGACTACCCGCTGGAGGGTCCTGGAGAGTTCCTCATGGAGGACCCACTGGACTGGCTGCGTGTGTGGAAGCTCCCGGAAGAAGCCGAGAGCGAAATCGAGTAGGCGCGCGCCGGACCGCTACGACACGCAATGACCAAGGTAATTGACGCGCCCCGGCGCATCGGTCAGGCCTTCGACACCGACGAGCTGGTCCTCAACATGGGGCCGCAGCATCCGAGCACGCATGGCGTGCTGCGCGTCGTGCTGCGGCTCGACGGCGAGCGGGTGGTCGACGCCGACTGCGTCATCGGCTATATCCACCGCGGCGTCGAGAAACTGTGCGAGAACCGCGACTGGACGCAGATCGTGCTGCTCACCGACCGCATGGACTACGTTGCGGCCGCCACGAGCAACCTGGGCTACGTCGAGGCGGTCGAGAAGCTGATGCAGGTCGAGGTGCCGCGGCGGGCGCGCTACATCCGGACCATCCTGGCCGAGCTGCAGCGGATCGCCAGCCATTGTCTCTGGCTGGGCACGCACGCCATGGACATCGGCGCGATGACAGTCCTCCTCTATTCGTTCCGCGAGCGCGAGTTCGTGCTCGACCTGTTCGAGGAGTACTGCGGCGCCCGTCTGACCTACAACTCCATGCGCGTCGGCGGACTGCCGCTCGACATCCCCACCGGCTGGGACAAGCGGGTCCTCGCCTTCTGCGACGTCATGGAGACGAAGCTCGACGAGTACGAGGAGCTGCTGACGAACAATCGCATCTGGCTCGGCCGCACGCGGGACATCGGCGTCATCTCGGGCGAGGACGCGACGGCGCTCGGCCTGTGCGGGCCGCCGCTGCGCGGCTCGGGCGTATCGCGGGACGTGCGCAAGGACGAGCCGAACGCCGCGTACGAGGAGTTCGAATTCGACATTCCGCTCGGCACGCGCGGCGATACGTACGACCGCTACCTGATCCGGCTGGAAGAGTTCAAGCAGTCGATTCGCATTCTCCGGCAGGCGGTCGAAGGGCTGCCGGAAGGCCCGGTGATGGGCAAGGTGCCGCGGCTCATCAAGCCGCCGGCCGGCGAGACGTACCACCCCGTCGAGTCGCCGAAGGGCGAGCTCGGCTACTTCATCGTCAGCGACGGCCGCTCGACCAACCCGTACCGCTTCCGCGTCCGACCGCCGTCGTTCTGCAACCTGCAGGCGCTGAACCGGCTCTGCAAGGGGCACCTGGTGGCGGACGTGGTGGCGTTGATCGGCACCATCGACATCGTGCTCGGCGAGGTGGATCGCTAGATGCTGGATACGTTCGTCATTCCACTACTGCAGATCGCGGTGCTGGTGAACGCCGTGCTGGTGGCGGTCACCTTCCTGGTGCTGATGGAGCGCAAGGTGATGGGCTGGGCGCAGGCGCGGCTGGGCCCGATGCGGGTGGGCCCGTACGGCATCCTGCAAGCCATCGTCGATCCGATCAAGCTGATCCTGAAGGAAGACATCACGCCCGCCAAGGCCGACAAGTGGGTGTTCACCCTGGCGCCGATCATGAGCCTCGTGCCGGCGCTGGTGGTGTTCTCCGTCATTCCGTTCGGTCCGGATCCGCTCTACTACGTGGCCGACATCAACGTCGGCCTGCTGTTCATCATCTCGGTGACGTCCATCGGGGTGTACGGCATCATCCTCGGCGGCTGGTCCTCGAACAGCAAGTACCCGCTGCTGGCCAGCCTGCGCGCCTCCGCGCAGCTCATCAGCTACGAGATCGCCGTGGTGATGACGCTGGTCAGCGTCGTCCTGACCGCCGGCACGCTCAACATGATCGGCATCGTCGAGGCGCAGCGCGAGGCGGGCTTGTGGTTCGCCTTCATCCAGCCGGTGGCCTGCGTGCTGGTGTTCATCGGCGGGCTGGCCGAGACGAACCGCCTGCCGTTCGACCTGCCGGAGGCCGAGACGGAGCTGACCGGCGGCTTCCACACGGAGTACAGCGGCATGCGGTGGGCGCTGTTCTTCCTGGCGGAGTACGCCAACATCATCGTCATCTCGGCGATCGTGGCGCTGATGTTCTTCGGCGGCTGGATGCGACCGTTCCCCAACGTGGAAGCGCTGTCGTTTCTGGACCTGGTTCCGCCGTGGGTCTGGTACTGCGGCAAGATTTTCTTCTTCCTTTACATATTCGTCTGGATCCGCGCCACGTTCCCGCGCTACCGCTACGACCAGTTGATGGCGCTCGGCTGGAAGGTGTTCATTCCCATCGCCATCGGCAACCTGGTGCTGACCGGCATCGCGAAGGTAGTTTTGTAGCCCATGGATGCGTTTGTGTTCTACCTGCTGGCGACGTTGATCCTCGGGCTGGGAATCATGGTGATCACGGCGCGCAACGCCGTGCACAGCGTCCTCTTCCTGGTGCTCAACTTCCTGCTCGTCGCGATCCTGTACGTGACGCTGAGCGCGCAGTTCGTGGCGGTGATCCAGGTGCTCGTGTACGCCGGCGGGATCGTCGTGCTGTACCTGTTCGTGGTGATGCTCGTCAGCCTCAAGAAGGCGCCCGAGCTGCGCAGCGACAGCCGCCGCGTAGGCCGGACGGGGTTGCTGCTTGCGGGCGTGGTGCTAGCCGAGCTGATCGCGATCGTGTGGTTCACGTCGGCAAGCAGCGGCGCGCCGCCGGCGCAGGCGGCGGCGGACTTTCCGCCGCGGCTGGCCAGCGATGCGATGCTCAATACGGAGCGGTTGGGGTGGGTGCTGTACACGGAGTACCTGATTCCGTTCGAGGTGGCGTCGATGCTGCTGCTTGTGGCGATGATCGGCGCCATCGTGCTGGCGAAGAAGAACCTGTAGGTATCAAGTGCTGGAGATAACACCGCTTCACTACAGCGTGCTGTCGGCGGCGCTGTTCATGATCGGCGTCGACGCAACATCATCATCATCTTCATGTCGATCGAGCTGATCCTGAACGCGGTCAACATCAACCTGGTCGCTCTCTCCGATCAGTTGCAGAACCTGGTCGGCCAGGTGTTCGTGGTGTTCATCATTGCCGTAGCCGCGGCGGAGGCCGCGGTGGGACTCGGCATCATCATCGCCTTCTACCGGAACAAAGAGACCGTGAACATCGACGAAATGAGCCTGATGCGGTGGTAACGATGGATTTCATCTGGCTCATACCCCTGGTTCCCGGCATCGGCGCCGCCCTCAACGGGCTGGTCGGCGTGCGGTCGTTCAGCAAGCGGACGGCGGGGCTGGTGGCGACCGGTGCGATGGCCATCGCATTCCTGTTGAGCGCTTTCGCGTTCATCCAGTTGCTGGGGTCGACCGAGCGCTTCCACAAGGTGACGGTGGCGAGCTGGATTCCGCCCATCCCGCTCGAGACGGCCAACGGCATCGGCTCGTTCGAGGTGCCCTGGGCGTTCACGCTCGACCCGCTGTCGGGGATGATGCTGCTGGTCGTCACCGGCATCGGCCTGCTCATCCACATCTACTCGATCGGCTATATCGACCACGAGCCGCGCGGCGGCGTGGCGCGCTTCTTCTGCTATCTGAACCTGTTCTGCTTCTTCATGCTGATCCTCGTCCTGGGAAGCAGCTTCCTGGTGATGTTCGTCGGCTGGGAGGGCGTGGGTCTCTGCTCGTACCTGCTGATCGGCTACTGGTACAAGAAGAAGAGCGCGTCGGACGCGGGCAAGAAGGCGTTCATCGTCAACCGCATCGGCGACTGGGGCTTCATTCTCGGCATCTTCCTGGTCTTCTTCACGTTCGGCACGCTCGACTTCCGCGAGGTGGCCGAGGCGGCGGCGGCGCTGCCGGTGGAGACCCAGGCTGTCGGCTTCGGCGTGATCTCGCTCATCTGCCTGCTGCTGTTCATCGGCGCCACGGGCAAGAGCGCGCAGATACCGCTCTACGTCTGGCTGCCGGACGCCATGGAGGGTCCGACGCCGGTCTCCGCGCTGATCCACGCCGCGACGATGGTCACGGCCGGCGTCTACATGGTCTGCCGCAACGCGGTGCTGTTCGAGCACGCGCCGATAGTGATGGGCATCGTGGCGGCGATCGGCGCGGTCACGGCGCTGATGGCGGCCACGATAGGGCTGGTGCAGACCGACATAAAGCGCGTGCTCGCCTATTCCACGGTGTCACAGCTCGGTTACATGTTCCTGGCCACGGGCGTCGGAGCGTTCTCGGCCGCCGCGTTCCACCTGATGACGCACGCCTTCTTCAAGGCGCTGCTGTTCCTCGGCAGCGGATCGGTCATCCACGCGATGAACGAGGAGCAGGACATGCGCCGCATGGGCGGCCTGCGCCAGCACATGCCGCTGACGTTCGCGACGATGCTCATCGGCGCGGTCGCCATCGCCGGCATCCCGCCGCTGTCCGGGTTCTTCAGCAAGGACGAGATCCTGTACCGCACGTTCCTGAGCAACCAGCTGCTGTGGGGCATCGGCGCGATCACTGCCGTGATGACGGCGTTCTACATGTTCCGGCTCATCAACATGACGTTCTTGGGGCAGTACCGCGGCCCGGCGCCCGACGCGGAGGGCCACGGCGATTCGCACGGCCACGCCTGGCACGGGCCGCACGAGTCGCCGCGGCTGATGACCTGGCCGCTCGTGGCGCTGGCGGTCGGCGCGGTGCTTGCCGGCTTCGTGGGCGTGCCGGCGGCGCTCGGCGGTAGCAACATGATCGAGCACTTCCTCGAGCCGAGCTTCACCGTGCCGGGCATGGCCCATGCCGCCGAGGAGGCGCACCACTACGAAATCGAGTGGGCGTTGATGGCGTTGTCCGTGCTGCTGGCGGTCGGCGCCATCTGGTTTGCCCGCCGCAATTACGTCGAGCGGCCGGAGGAGGCCGAGCGGTTGGCCGAGCGGCTCGCCGGCACGCACCGGCTGCTCACCAACAAGTACTACGTCGACGAGCTGTACGACGCGACCTTCGTGCGCGGTTCGATGTCGAGCGCCCGCGGCCTCTGGCGTTTCGACGGCGGGGTGGTGGACGGCGCGGTGAACGGCACCGGGTGGACCACGCGCGCCTCGGCGACGATTTCCCATGTGCTCGACAAGTACGTGGTCGACGGACTCGTCAACCTGGTCGGTTGGATATGCCGCGAGGGAAGCTACGGCTTCCGCCGCGTGCAGACCGGCCTCATTCAGAACTATGCGTTCGCCACTTTGGTTGGCGTGTTCGCGTTCGTGACCTGGTTCCTCGTCGGGCGCTGACCCCGCCGCATTCAAGACCATGAGCAACGCCGCCGAATTTCCCCTGCTGTCACTGATTCTGTTCACCCCGCTGGTGGGTGTGCTCGTCCTGCTGTTCATCGACCGTGCGAACGCGCACCTGATCCGGCTGGTATCGAACGTCACCGTCGGCATCGGGTTCCTCGTCTCGCTGCCGCTCTGGTTCATGTACGACACGCAGGACGCCGGCTGGCAGTTCGTGGAGCGCCACGACTGGATTCCGTCGATTGGCGCGGATTACTTCCTGGGCGTGGACGGCTTCAGCGTGCTGCTGATCCTGCTGACGACCCTGATGGGCGTCATCGCGGTGCTGTCGTCGTGGACTGCCATCACCATGCGGGTGAAGGAGTACTACGTCTTCCTGCTGGCGCTGCAGACCGGCATGCTCGGGGCGTTCATGTCGCTCGATTTCCTGCTCTTCTTCCTGTTCTGGGAAGTGATGCTGGTGCCGATGTACTTCCTGATCGGCATCTGGGGCAGCGACAACCGACTGTACTCGGCCATCAAATTCTTCCTGTTCACCCTGGTCGGCAGCGTCGTGATGCTGCTGGGGATTCTGGCAGTCTACTTCTACCACCACAGCGTGACCGGGATATACACCTTCGACGTCACGCAGTTCCACAAGCTGGGCATTCCGTACGACCTGCAGTGGTGGATTTTCCTCGCCTTCTTCCTCGGATTCGCCGTCAAGGTGCCGATGTTCCCGTTCCACACCTGGCTGCCGGACGCGCATACGGACGCGCCGACCGCCGGCTCGGTCATCCTGGCGGCCGTTCTGCTGAAGATGGGTACGTACGGCTTCATCCGCTTCAGCCTGCCGATCCTGCCGGAGGCAACCGTGGCGTTCGTCCCGGTGGTGGCCGCGCTGTCGATCGTGGGCATTGTGTACGGCGCGCTCGTGGCAATGGCGCAGAAGGACTGGAAACGGCTGGTGGCCTACTCCAGCGTCAGCCACATGGGGATGGTGATGCTGGGCATGTTCGCGCTGACGCCGGTCGGCATCACCGGCAGCATCGTGCAGCAGCTCAACCACGGCATCTCCACCGGTGCGCTGTTTCTCATCGTCGGCATCGTCTACGAGCGGCGCCACACGCGCGCCATCGCGGAGTACGGCGGGCTGTCGAAGGTCATGCCGGTCTACGCGACCATCTTCCTGGTGATGACGATGTCGTCCATCGGCCTGCCGACGCTCAACGGGTTCATCGGCGAGGTGCTGATCCTGCAGGGCATCTTCGTGGTCAGCAAGATGTGGGCGTTCGTGGCCGCCAGCGGCATCGTGCTGGGCGCCGCCTACATGCTCTGGCTGTATCAGCGCACGATGTTCGGCAACGTCGACAATCCGAAGAACGAAAGCCTGCCGGATCTCAGCATGCGCGAGATATGGACCTTCGTGCCGCTGCTCATCCTGGCGGTCTGGATCGGCCTGTATCCGAAACCGTTCCTCGACCGGCTGGAAACGTCGGTCGACAACGTCATGGTGCGGGTTAACAGCGACTACACGCCGCGGCTGGCGGCGGTGGAAGACCAGGGAAGCCCGACGCTCGCGCTCGACGCCGCGGCGCAGGCTGACGGCGGTCCGGTCCGCGGAGGCGCCAGGTAATGGAGGCCCTCGGCTACTCGGCCGCCGACTTCTACTATCTCCTGCCCGAGCTGATCATCACGGGCGGGGCGCTGCTGGTCCTGCTGGTCAACGTCCTGGTGCCGCGTCGCGGCGACCTGCTGTTCGGCCTCTCGCTGGCCACGCTGATTCTGAGCGGCCTCGTCCTGGCGTCGTTCGCCGGCGTCGACACGTACATATCCCGGGGACTGCTGGCGATCGACGGGTTCGCGCTGTTCTTCAAGGCGATCTTCCTGGTTTCCGCCGCGCTGACGCTGATGATGTCGGCGCCCTATCTGCGCGTCGAAGGGGTGCCGGCCGCGGAGTACTACTTC
Organism: Acidobacteriota bacterium; assembly: GCA_021296485.1. GTDB lineage: Bacteria > Acidobacteriota > Vicinamibacteria > Vicinamibacterales > UBA8438 > JAAXGX01. Next base: position 5,663 of record JAGWAI010000072.1, on the reverse strand, counting down.
CTCATTCTGTGCGCCACGCTCGGGATGATGTTCATGGCCAGCGGCGTCGATCTGATCACGCTGTTCATCGGTCTGGAGACCATGGCCATCGCGTTCTACGTGCTGGCCGGCTACCTCAAGCCGAGTCACAAGTCGAACGAGGCGGCGGTCAAGTATTTCCTGCTCGGCGCCTTCTCGCTGGGCATCCTGCTGTACGGCATGTCGCTGCTGTACGGCGCCACGGGCACGACGCGGCTCGATGGCATTGCGGCCGCCCTCGTCGGGCAGGACCGCAGCCTGCTGCTGGCGGCGGCGCTGATTCTGCTGGCGGCCGGCATGGGTTTCAAGATTGCGGCGGTCCCGTTCCACATGTGGGCGCCGGACGTGTACGAAGGCGCGCCGACGCCGGTGACCGCATTCCTGTCGGTAGGGTCGAAGGCCGCTTCGTTCGCGATGCTGCTGCGCATCTTCGTGGAGGGGCTCGGCGTGCTCACCCCCGACTGGCAGGTCGTGTTCGCCTTCCTGGCCGTCGTCACGATGACCGTCGGCAACATAGCGGCCATCACCCAGAGCAACATGAAGCGGATGCTTGCCTATTCGTCGATTGCGCACGCCGGGTACGTGCTGATTGGCGTGGTGGCGGCGACAGAGCGCGGCGTGGTCGCGGCGCTCGTCTACCTGTGGGTCTACCTGTTCATGCAGCTCGGCGCATTCGCCGTAATCACGATGCTGCGCCGGCGGGATGTCGTGGGCGACGAGCTCAAGGACCTGAGCGGCCTGTTCGCGCGCGCCCCGGTGGCTGCCATCGCGATGTTGCTGTTCATGCTGTCGCTGGGCGGGATACCGCCGACCGCCGGTTTCATGGGCAAGGTCTGGGTGTTCGGCGCGGCGATCGATCAGGGATTCATCTGGCTGGCCGTGGTGGGCGTGGTCAACAGCGCTATCTCCCTCTACTACTACCTCCGCGTGGTCGTCTTCATGTTCTTCAAGGATGAGGAAGCGGCTGGCTCGGAGATCGTAATCGGGCCGGCCATGGCGGCGACGTTGACGGTCGCCGTGGTGGGCACCATCCTGTTCGGCATCTACCCCCAGATGCTGTTCGAGCAGGCCCAGGCGGTCGCCGGGTCGCTGGGCTCCGCCGTCACGGCGGCGGCGCTGCAGTAGCAGTCGCCACGTCGCCCGCGGCTGCGGTGCCGGCGGGACCCGCCGCCGGGCGCCACCCGCCGGAGCATTGCCTTCATGATCCAGCCGCGATCCCGCAGGCCACATGCGGCGCTGCGGGATCGCTTCGACTATCTATCGGGCGCTGGCAATGGGGATAATCCAAGTTCCTTCAGAAACGCGTTGTGCTTCGCCGTTGACTCCTGAATCTGCTTCTCGATGTCTGCCAACTCCGTGTGCGTGGCCGAAAGATCGATCTCGACCTCCGGCTCGGCCGTGCTGACATAGCGCGAGATGTTCAAGCTGAAGTCGTTGTCCTCAATCTCGCCCATCTCCACGCGTCCGGCATACTGCTCGATGCTCTCCGGATGCTGTTGGCAGGTGTCGACGATCTTCTCGATATGCTCGTCGGACAGGTTCGGGTGTGGTCATCGGCATCGCGGGGACTCACTTCCACGTCCTTCATGCATGCATTGTCATGTATGCCGCGGCGGCCGTCAATCGCTGCGAAATCCCGACCAGCTCGGGCGGGCTCCAGAGCACGTGTCGATGAAATGTAGCGTGATGATTCGATGGATAGTAGTGTAGATTCCCGATGTATGGTAGTGTTCCGGGGCCATGAACGACCGTACGACGACGCAGCGCTACCTGCCCCGGATCGTCGATGCGGAGCTGAGCGCGCTCCTCGCGGATCTGCCTGCGGTCAGCATCGAGGGCGCCAAGGGGGTGGGCAAGACGGAAACGGCCCGCCGCCGGGCGGCTACCTGCCGCGAGCTCGATCGGCCGGGCGCGGTAGACGTGATCCAGGCGGAACCGGATCGGCTCGTGCGGGGCGCGGAGCCTGTTCTCATCGACGAATGGCAACGCTATCCGCCGTCCTGGGATCTGGTCCGCCGCGCGGTGGACGCCGCCCGCCGGCCCGGGCGGTTCATTCTCACCGGATCAGCCTCGGACGACATGGCCGGCACCCACTCGGGCGCCGGACGCATCGTTACGGTGAGGATGCGGCCGTTGTCGCTCGCCGAGCGCGGGGTGGACACGCCATCGGTGAGTCTGGCGGCGCTGCTCACCGGCGCGCGGCCCGCGATCGCCGGCCACACCAGGGTCGGCCTGGAGCGCTACGTGGAGGAAATCCTGACCGGCGGGTTTCCCGGCATGCGCGGCGGCTCGGGCCGCGCCCGGCGCGCGGAGCTCGACGGCTACATCGACCGTATCGTCGACCGCGAGCTTCCCGAACAAGGTGTCCGCACCCGCAACCCGGCCATGTTGCGGCGCTGGCTGCGGGCGTATGCTGCCGCCACCGCCACCAGCACCAGCTACGACAGGATCCGCGACGCCTCGACTGCCGGCGAGGGAGACAAGCCGGCGCGCTCCACCATGCGCCCGTACCGAGATACGTTGGAGCGGCTCCGCATTCTCGACCCTGTCCTCCCCTGGCTGCCCGGCGGCGGATCGCTTGCCAGGCTCAACGTCGCCTCCAAGCACCACTTGGCGGACCCGGCGCTGGCGGCGCGGGTGCTGGGCGTGGATGCCGGCGCCTTGCTCGAGCCGGCGCCAGTCGTTCCTGCAATACCCCGCAACGGTACCCTGCTCGGCGCCTTGTTCGAATCGCTCGTCACCCAAAGTCTGCAGGTGTACGCCCAGGCGGCGGAGGCCACTGTGAACCACCTGCGGACATGGGGTGGTGAGCTCGAAGTGGATCTGGTCGTGGTGCGCGGCGACCAGCGCGTCGTGGCCGTCGAGGTGAAGCTGGCGGCCACGGTCGGTGACCGCGACGTGCGCGCGCTCTGCCGCCTGCGCGACCGTATCGGCCCCCAACTGCTCGATGCCGCAATCGTCACGACCGGGGGCGACGCCTATCGCCGGCGTGACGGCATAGCGGTAGTCCCCGCCAGTCTGTTGGGCCCATGAGGGCAGCCCGGCTGGATCGAGATCGAGCCGCTCGCGGCTGCGGTGCCGGCGGGACCCGTCGCCGGAGCTAACCCGCATTTCTCACCTGCGTTCGTCGCGAGGGCGTCGAGGCGCCGCGGTGTCGGGGCGCACGGACTGAACGACGCTGCAGGCGTAGTCGTAACTACGGCGAAGCGGCGTGAGGGAGTTACGCCCCGTCAACGCGAGCGGATCGGCGTCCGCAGCAGAAGGCCGGTGAGAAATGCGGGTTAACCCTGCGGCGGCTGGACCTGCTTCAGCCGTTGTCTTCCGCGGTGAGGTTCCGCCGGATCAGCTTCGACGCGATCATCAGGGACATGTCGACCGCTTCCTGGCGGATTTGCTGCAGTGCCCTGTCCCGTTCCTGCTGAATCTGGCGCTCGGCGTTCTCCACGATTGCCTGCGCCTGCTGCTGCGCCTGCTGGCGCAGATCGTCGCGCAGTTGTCCGCCGTCCGCACGCGCGTCCGAGATGATGCCGTCGGCCTCGGCACGCGCCTTGCCGATGATCGCCTCCGCTTCCTCACGCACCTGCTCGAGCTCCTTGCGGGCCTGATCGGCGTCGTCGAGCGACTTGCGGATGCCGGCCTGGCGCTCGTCGAGCGCTGCCAGCAGCGGTCCCCAGGCGAAGCGCTTCAGCAGGAAGAGCAGTACCAGGAAGACCGCAATGGTCCAGAAGAACAGCCCGGGATCGGGCTGGACGAGCGCGTTATCCATGGTGCTTCGTTCCTACGTGAGGATCAGGATGAGGAAGATGAAGACCTCGGCCAGGATGGCCACGCCTTCGAGCAGGAACAGCGGCAGGTTGATGGCGCCGGTGATCTGCGCGGATGCGTTCGGCTGGCGGGCGATGCCCTCGGCGGCAGCGGCGGCGAACCGACCGATGCCCAGACCCGCGCCGATGACGACCAGCCCGAGTCCGATCGCGGCGCCGAAATAATGCAGGACTTCCATTGCAGGTAACCTCCGTTTGCTGGGTGTCTAGTGGTGCACGTTGATGGCCATGCCAATGAACACGGCCGATAGCAGGGTGAAGACGTATGCCTGGACGAGGACGACAATGATCTCCAGGCCGTTGATGCCGACCGCCAGCGGGATGGAAACGAACAGCCCTACGCCGATGCCGGCCAGGGCGCTTCCGAACTCGCGGGCGAACAGGAACACGAACGACAGAATCGCAAGGATCGCGATGTGCCCGCCGGTCATGTTGGCCGCCAGCCGCATCGTCAGGGCGAACGGCTTGACGAACATCCCCATTACCTCGATCGGGATGAGCAGGATGTAGACCGGCCATGCCAGCCCGTGCGGCACCAGGTTGATCCAGTGCTGGATGAAGCCGTGGGCCAGGCTGCCGGCGATGATAATCGCAAAGAATGTGATCGTGGCGAGCGCCGCCGTTACGTTGAAGTTGGCGGTCGCGGTCGTGCCGCCGTGGATCACGTTCTTGACGAGTGAATGCTCACCGGTGTGGAGCACGTAGTGGTCGATCAGGCCCAAGACCTCGAAGATCGGGATCAGCCCCACCACGTTGGCGGCCAGGATGAAGCAGAAGAACGTGAGCACCAGCGGCGCCCAGGACCGGACGTACTTCGCGCCGACGTTCGGCAGCACGATGGAGTCGCGTATGAACTCGACGACGAACTCCAGGGCGTTCATGAAGCCGCCCGGCACGAGCCGGTCCTGCCGCAGGTAGCGCCGCACTGTCGTGGTGATCAGCAGGAAAACCACCGTCGCCACGAACAGCAGCATGAAGACGTGCTTCGATATCGAGAAGTCGATGCCGAAGATGGCCGGCAGGTGCAGTATCGGATGATCGGGCGAGCTGTTCGTGACGTGGTCGATGATCACCTGGCCGGCGTCGAAGCCGCCCTCGGCGTGATCGGCCCCGTGGGCGCCCGGTTCGGCGTGGTCGGGTTGCAACATGTTCCTGAAGATCGGGTCAGCCCGTGAACTGCCGCTGCAGATGCAGCGCCTCGGCCAGGTGCAGCGCGACGAACGAGCCGGCGAAACTGCCCGCGAACCAGATGGCGTCGAGCGACAGCATGCTGACGGTCAGCGTCATGTAGATGCCAAAAAAAACCAGTTTCGCCAGGAACGCGCGCACCAGCAGGCGCGTCATGCGCTCCGGGCTCCGTTTGTATGTACGGTCCATCAGGACCAGCGAACCGATGCCGACCGCCAGCGGCCCGGCCACCCCGAGCACCACTTCAAGCGCCGCCCAAGGCGCGATCGCCACCGCGGCGGCGCCGGCCGCGACCACGACCGCGGCGGTAGTCAACACCGTCCGCATCGGTCACGGCCTCCAGACCGTCTTCGCCAGCTCGTAGAAGCCGACGACGATTCCCAGGAGCAGCCCGGCCACCAGGCCCCAGGGGGCCACGCCTAGCCAGCGATCCACAAGGTGACCGCCGCCGCCCAGCAGGAGAATGGCGCCGATCAGCGAGTAGCCGGCCGCCGCCGCCGGTCCCGCGCGGCGCACGTTCGCTTGCAGCTGCTGCAGGGAGCGCGCCAGAAACGGGTCTCGCTCGTCGGGCATTGCGAACACTCGCCACGGCGCATGTTCGACCGCCGGCCGCTCTACGTCCCCGCGGAAGCG
>JAGWAI010000071.1:13515-14439 GCA_021296485.1 Acidobacteriota bacterium | reverse complement strand
CGCAAGACCCGCGAGCAGAGCCCCCCGATCGGCCGGGCGGCCACCTCCAGCACGAACACGCCCTCCGCATTGATGCGGCACTCGGCGTGGATTGGTCCGTCCGTGAGGCCGAGCGCCGTGACCGCACGCTGCACCGCACCCGCAATCGACCGTGTGTCGGCGCCGCCGCCCGGCGCGACGTAGATCGTCTCCTCGAAGAACGGTCCCTCCAGCGGCTCGGGCTTGTCGAAAATCGCCAGCACCTGCAGCCGGCCGGCGGTCAGAATCCCCTCCAGCGCCACTTCGCGACCCGGGATGTATCCCTCGACGAGCACTTCCAGCGGCGGACTGGCGCGCGCGCCCAGGCGGCGCACGCGCTCGACGGCCGCCGCAAGGGCAGCGCGGGTGTCGGCGCGCACCACGCCCTGGCTGGCCGCCATCGACAGCGGTTTGACCACGCAAGGAAAGGTCATGTCCGGGGCCTGCCCGGCGGCAGCCGGTTGGCCCGGCGCCAGCAGCCGGAACCACGGCCCGGGCAAGCCCTTCGCCCGGAAGCAGCGGCGGGTCGACAACTTGTTGGATGCGGCGCGCGCCGCCGGCGGCGGGTGCCCGCGCAACCCGAGCGTCGCGGCAATGGCCGCGGCGACCACCGCCGGACGATCGCCCACCGCCAGCACCGCGTCGATCGGGCCCGCGGCCGCGCGCTCCCGGACGGCGCGCACTGCGGCGGCCTCCGACGCTGCGCCATCGAATTTGACGGGGATGGCGCCGTCGCGCCATGGGTCGTCGAGCACATGGCAACGGTCGCTGGCCAGCAGCAGCTCCACGCCGGCCTGCCGCGCCGCCGCGTCGTATGACCGGAGCTGATAGCCGGTCGTCGCCGCCACCAGCAGCACCCTCGCCATGCTCACCAGCCCGTGGTGAAACCCCGCGTCGCACCGAGAC
>JAGWAI010000071.1:7841-13465 GCA_021296485.1 Acidobacteriota bacterium | reverse complement strand
ACGAGCAACGCAGCTCAGGCGGGATGCATCGCCGGTCGAATGCAGCGGGGGTTTCACCACGGGTTGGTTATACCAGGGCAGCCTGCCCGGTCGCGGGCTCGGCTCAGCAGTACCAGGGCTCGTTCAGGTACGGCACGTCCGTGCGGCGCGCCGGATGGGCGGCGCGGCGGACGGGAGCGTGGCCGGCCTGCTCGTGCGCCAGCCGCCACACCTCGGCGAACAACTCGCGGCGCGGTGTGTTCACGCGGCGGCCTACCAGCGCGCCGACCGCCTCGCAGAAGCGGTCCACGCGCGGGTCCGGGTGGCGCCACGGGTAGACGAGGCGCGCCGCGTCGAACGGGCCGAGGTACGGCCGCAGCTCGGGACGCCCGAGCAGCAGCGAGCCCTCCGTTACGAGCAGGCGCAGCGTCAGCTGTATCGGCGCCACCAGGTCCGTGAGCCCGAGGCGATCGATCTGCGCGAGCAGGTCGCAGTAGCCGTCGAGCGTGGTCCAGGGCGTGAACGGGATGAAGGTGGGCGACAGCGTCAACCCGGCCGCGCCGCACGCCTGCAGCGCTTCCTCCACGTCGGCCCGCGTGTGCCGTTTGTCGAGGATGCGCAGCACGTCGTCGTCGAACGACTCGACGGCGCTGGTCACGAACAGGCAGCCGGTCTCCCGCAGCCGCGGCAGCAGGCGGCGGTGCCGCAACAAGTGCTCGACCTTGATGGTGACGTCGTACGTCACCCCGGGACACGCCGCCGACACCTGCTCGACGACGCGCATGGCGTGACGCGGCCCGTTGAAGAAGTCGGGGTCCCCGAAGGTGATGTGGCGCGCGCCGGACCCTACCTGCGCGCGCACGTCCTCGACCACGACGTCGACCGGCAGCACCCGGAACCGGCCCGCGTAGATCGGCACCACCGGACAATGCCGGCAGGTGTGCTTGCAGCCGCGGCTCGCCTCCGTGTAGCCGACGGTCCGCCGCTCGCTGCCTACCTGGAGGGACGTGTAGCGCGAGAGTGGCGGCAGTCCGCTGCGGTCGGGCGTGACATATGCCGGCCGCGGCAACTCGGCCGGCGCGGCCGGCGGCGTCCGGCCGGACGCAATGGCAGCGGCAAGCTCCACGAGCGCGGGCTCGAACTCGGCGCCCAGTATGTGCTGCACGCCGCGCGAGCGCAGCCACGCCGCGTTCAGCGGCGCGTACAACCCATAGCAGCACATCTGCGCATCGGGGTACGTCCCGCGGACCCGGTCGAACACCGGCGCGGCGAGACGGGTCGCCGTGTGCATCGGCAGGTGGAAGGCCATGAGGTCGGGCGGCGGCCCTGAAACATCGAACGCCTGCCGCGACAGGTCGAGGCAGGTTACGTCGGCGCCGGCGTTCCGCAGCCAGGCGGCCGGAGAGGCGAGGCCGAACGGCTGGCGGCCCAGCTCGTACGTCGAAATGAGGAGTACCCGCAAGGGCTCTTACCTACTGCACGTTGCCGGCGAGGCGCCTGACCGGGCCGCTCGCCAGCCCCAGAAGGAGACCGGCGCCGGCCACGATCAGGCCGACGGTGCCGAACAGTTGCGGTAGCGGCAGGCTCTCGATCAGCCCGGCCACCAGCCCGGCCAGCAGGCTGCCGAGCGCGGAGGCCATGAACCAGATCCCCATCATCTGGCCGACGAGCCGCTTCGGAGACAGCTTCGTGATGCTGCTCAGCCCGACCGGGCTGAGGCACAGCTCGCCGGTGGTGTGGAAGAAGTACGTCACAACGAGCCACATCGGACTTACCCCGTTACCCTCCGCCGCGAACGCGCTGCCCCAGGCGAGCACCAGGAATCCGACGCCGAGCTGGACCAGCCCCAGTGCGAACTTGGCCGGAATGGAGGGATTGCGGGTCCCCAGCGCCAGCCACAACGAGCCGAACAGCGGCGCCAGCAGGACGATGAACAGCGGGTTGACGGACTGCAGCCAGCTGGCCGGCGCCTCCCAGCCGAGCACGTTCCGGTCCGTGAGCCGCTCGGCGAACAGGTTCATGGACGAGCCGGCCTGCTCGAACCCGGACCAGAACACGGCCGCCGCCACGAACAGCACCGGGATCACCGCCACGCGGCGACGTTCCTGCGGGTCGAGTCCGCCCAGCAGGAACACGTACGCGAAGTACAGAATCACCAGAATGGTGATGAGCACGCCGGCCGCGCGGGCGATGCCCACGATCGACAGCGCCAGCACGCCGGCCACCTGCAGCGCGAAGAGCAGCAGGCCGAGCGCCGCCAGCGCAGCCGCGCCGCCCCACAGCGCGCGCAGCGCCTGGCTCCGGCCGCCGGCCTCGCTCTCCCGCAAGCTGCCGGCGTCGCCGAGGTGCCGCCAGCCCCAGGCGTACTGCGCCACGCCGAGCAGCATTCCCACGCCGGCCGCCCCGAAGCCGAGGTGCCAGTTGATGCCCTCGCCCAGGTAGCCGCAGATGATCGGTCCGCCGAAGGCGCCGATGTTGATCCCCATGTAGTAGATGGAGAAGCCGGCGTCGCGGCGCGCGCCGCCCTCCGGGTACAGATCCGCGACGATGGCGCTCACGTTCGGCTTGAGCAGCCCGGTACCGATCACGATCAGCGCCAGGCCGGCATAGAACGCGGCCAGCGTCGGCACGGCCAGCGCGAAGTGTCCGGCGGCGATGATGATGCCGCCGTACAGCACGGCGTGGCGCTGGCCCAGCAGGCGGTCGGCCAACCAGCCGCCCGGCAGCGCCACCGCGTAGACCGAGAACGTGTAGAGCCCGTAGATCGCGGTAGCGGAGGTGTCGGTCATGCCCAGACCGCCGCGCACCGCCAGCTCCGTCATGAAGAGCACCAGCAGCGCGCGCATCCCGTAGTAGCTGAAACGCTCCCACATCTCGGTGAAGAACAGCGTGGAGAGCCCGCGGGGATGCCCGAACCATTCGGCGCCGGCGGCGGGCGGGGCGGATCGTGCCATAGGGGGACTAATGATAACGTGCGGCGCGGCGGCGTCCCGGCCGGCCGCTACCGATAGAATTTCGCGATGGAAGATTTCGTGCCGGCGGCGCGCGCCGCCGGCGGCCATCGCATGACGCTGTTCACTTGGGCGAGCGAGCGCTCGTTTCCCTCGCTGCCGCCGCCGCGGCCGCGCTACTTCGACGTTGCGCCCGACGCACGGGTGCTGGCGCACTGCCACTGGCAGCCGGACCCGCCGGCCTGCCCTACGCTGCTCGCCCTGCACGGCCTGGAGGGCTCGAGCCAGGCCCACTACATGCGCGGCCTGGCGGACAAGGCGTTCGCGCGCGGCTTCAACGTGGTGCTGCTGAACCAGCGCAACTGCGGCGGCACGGAGCACCTGTCCGCCGGCCTCTACCACTCGGGGCTGACCGGCGACCCGCAAGCGGTGATGAACGAGCTCGTCGCGCTCGACCGCCTTGCCTCGATTGCCGTGGTCGGCTACTCGCTGGGCGGCAACGTCGCGCTCAAGCTGGCGGGCGAGTACGGCGCCGCGCCGCCGGCCGTCCTGCGGTGCGTGTGCGCCGTCTCCCCGACGATGGATCTCGCGCGCTGCGTCGCGGCGCTCGAGCGGCGCGGAAACGTGCTGTACGAATGGAATTTCGTGCGCAACCTGAAGCGGCGCATGCGCCGCAAGGCGCAACTGGCGCCGGGGCGCTTCGATCTCCGCCCGCTGCGCGGCGTCCGCACCGTGCGCGGATTCGACGAGGCGTTCACGGCGCCGCACCACGGGTTCCGTGACGCCGGCGACTACTACTACCGCGCCAGCAGCCTGCGGGTGATCGAGCGCGTCGCAGTCCCGACGCTCATCGTCAGCGCCGACGACGATCCGTTCGTGCCCGCCGATCAGTTCCGGGACCGCGCGCTCACGGCCAATCCGCGGGTACGCGTCGTCATCACGCGCGGCGGCGGCCACTGCGGCTTCTTCGCCGAGCCGGACGGGCCGTTCGACGGGTTCTGGGCGGAACGGACGGCGGTGGGATTTGCCGCGCGGCAAGCCGGCGTCTGAAACGGGACGGCCGTGGTTTGGCTATTCGAGGTCCCAGTCGCGCGTCGGCCGCTCGACCGGTTCCTTGGATGCCTGCTTGAGCGCCTCCTCGAAACGCTTGGAAAGCGCGGCGCCGCGGCCCTTTTCGTCGGCGACCGACTGCGTGAAAATGGCTTCGCGGCGGGCGGCCTCCTCGGCCAGTATGCGCTGCGCGTGGTCGAGCTGCGGCTTGTCTTCGCGCTCCGGTTCCTGGTGCGCGACAATCCGACGCAGGTTCAGGTCGAAGGTAAGCGTCGCCCCGCAGCAGGGGCATTCCAACTCGATTTCGGAAGAGAGCGTGGACATGCGGACCTTTCCGCTAGCCCTCTTCTTCGTACTCCCCTTCGGCGGGCGGGATGACGCGCGTCGATGGCCGCAACGCCTCGCGATAGTCGTACACCGGCATGCCCTGAACGTGCAGCGAGAGGCGGCACCCGGATGCCTTGCGGTCGATGACGACGGCCACGGGACTGCCCTCGACACCGTCGCGGAATCGCAGCCGACAGCCACACGAGAGACGCGCGCGGGAGAAGCCCTTCAACATCAAGGGCATGATACTACACCGGGCCGGGCGAAGGGTTACAACAGGGTCTTGAGCGCGAGCTCCAGCTCGTCCTTGCTGGCAATCCCCATGTGGGTCTTGCAGAGCGTGCCCTCGCGGTCGATCCAGAAGGTGACCGGCAGCCCCCAGATCGGGCCGTACGCGTCCTGGAAATCGTCGCGGTCGAGTCCCACGAGCATCGGATAGTTGACGTCGAGCTCCTCGGCGAACGGGCGCATCTGCTCCGGCGTGTCGTCGACCGACAGGCCGAGCACCTGGAATCCCTGGTCGCCGTACTCGTCCTGGAGCTCGATGAACGCCGGGATCTCGATCTTGCACGGCCCGCACCAGGTCGCCCAGAAGTTGAGCAGAATCACCTGGCCCTTCAGCGACGCGAGGTGCAGCTCGTCTCCGTTCATATCCGCGAGCGTGAAGTCCAGCGGCGCCGGGCGGGCGTCGTCGTCGCACTCCGCGGCGCCGGCCGCCGCGCTGCCGGCCTCGGCGCCGGCGTTCTCGACGACCGCCGCGGCGATTTCCGGCGCCTCCGCGGGCGCTCCCACGTTCAGGCTGCGCACCGCGGGCAGCGTGAGCAGGGCGAGCGCCAAACAGGCGCCCGCCGCGAGTATCCACCGCATTCCCATGTTCATTCCTCGCAGAAATGCCGTCCGGGGCTTGTTAATTCACCGTCCGGCGGACGTGACGAGCGACCTGACCGACGTCGACCGGCCCGTGCTCGGCAACCAGCACGTACGTGTGACCGCCGTCCGACCAGACTAGCGCGTCGTGATTGATGATCTCAAGCAGTTGCTCCCCATGAGAGCGGCCGGGCACGACGAACATCGACACCGGATCGCCGCGCCAGCGGCACAGGACATGCCCCACGCCGCCGTGCTCGTAGGCGCATTCCCGCACCTCCAGGACGTCGAAGTCGGATGACTCGAACGGCAGGGCGATGTCCGACCCGATGATGCCGGCCAACTGCACCCGCGCCTCCCGGTGGCCGAATTCGGGCGCCGTGGTGGGCTCGACCATGAAGCATCTCTCGTGATCGATCGCCAACTGCGCGGCGAGCGCCCCGAGTCCCG
>JAGWAI010000071.1:0-7688 GCA_021296485.1 Acidobacteriota bacterium | reverse complement strand
CGCGCAGCCGTTCCCGCACGACCTGCTCCGCCGACGCGCGGTCGCGGCAGGCGGGACAGCCGTCGAGGTGCGCGCGAACTGCCTGCGCCTCGGCCGCCGTGACCTCCCCGTCCACGTAAGCGGTCATGATCGCGTCAACGTCGGCACAGTTCTTCATCGCAGCCATCCCCTCGGCGTCACGGTGTCCGGCACCCGGCCAGACGATCGTGGAGCATCCGGCGTCCGCGTGAAATGCGCGACATGACGGTCCCTGGCGCCACCTGCAGGATGTCGGCGATTTCGCGATACGAAAATTCCTCGACGTCCCGCAGCCAGACAGCCTGGCGGAAAGCGTCGGGCAACGAATCGACGGCAGCCTGGAGGTCGCCGTCCAGCGCCCGCCGCAGCAGCAGTTGCTCCGGGGTAGGCGACCGGGACTCCGGCGCCCCGGAATTCTCGACCACATCGCCGCCGGCGACGACCGGCTCGCGCGCCGCCTGGCGCCGGGTGTTCAGGAACGTGTTGTACAGAATCGTATGCAGCCACGCCTTGAGACTCGTGCCCGGCTCGAAGCGCGCCGCGAATCGAAACGCCTTGAGATAGGTCTCCTGGACCAGGTCCTCGGCGTCGGCCGGGTTGCGGGTGAACCGCAGCGCCGCGCCGTAGAGACTGTTGACATGCTGGAGCGCCTCCTCGGGCAGCACCGCGCCATCTTCCCCTGCGGACTCCCAGGAAGTCTCCGGTTGTCGCCGTCGCAGCATCTCGGGTCGTAGCCATCCGGGTTTCCGGGGAGGAATGCGCCAATACAGGTGTAACACGAAGGCGCGGCCGTTTATTCCCGACCCGATCTCGCGGACGTCAACGTCATTGTAACGCCCCGGGGCGCCGGACCCGGGACGATCATCGAAACGGTTGCCCGGAGCTTTGCGCCTGAGTTGGCGCTGTAGTAACTTGGGGCGATGCGGCTCGCCGCGGTCTGTAGCAGGTAGCAAGGAGCGATCCAATGGGACGGCGAAGTGTAAGGAGCTTCCTGGTCACGGCAATCGCTGGCGCGGTGCTGGCCGGCGGGAGCGGCGCCCAACTGCACGCGCAGCAGGACTTCTTCCCCTATTGGGGCAAGAATCGCGTCAAGTACGACCGTTTCGACTGGCATATCTACGAGACCGACCATTTCGAGATCTACTACTACCCGGAGCTCGAAGAGCACCTCGAGCGAATCGCCGGCTACGCGGAGAGCGCATACCAGGAGGTCAGCGCGCGGCTGCGGCATGATCTCGCCTTCGTCGTCCCGCTCATCGTCTTCAAGACGCACAGCGAATTCGAGCAGCAGAATGTGTTTCCCGGCGCGAGTCCGGAGGGCGTCGGCGCTTTCGCCGAGCCGTCGCGGAACCGCATTGTGCTGCCGATCGACGAAGGGCCGGACGGACTTTACCGCCTGATCACGCACGAGTTGACGCACATCTTCGAGTTCGACATCATCCCGCGCGGCATCATCCGACAGGGCGTGCCGCTGTGGGTCGACGAGGGGCTCGCCGACTTCATGGCGGGCGTCTGGCGGCCGCTGGACATCATGCAGGTCCGCGACGTCGCGGTATCGGACACCGTGCCGTCGATGACCCGCTTCGAACGCTACGGCGGATTCGCCAGCGGCCGGGTGGTCTACAACCTGGGCCACGCCGTCTTCGAGTTCATCGAGAGCCGCTGGGGCGACGACGGCATCCGGCGCTTCATGTTCGGGCTGCGCCGCAGCTCGGTGGGCGGCGGCGGCGACCCCTACGAGGAAGTATTCGACCTGGAGGCGGAGGAGTTCGACGACGAGTTCAAGAAATACCTGGACGACCGGTTCGAGCCTTTCAAGGAAAAGGAAAGCCCGACGGACTACGGCCGGAACCTGGCGCCGGATCCGCTGCGCTCGCGGTATCCGCTGCTGATCTCGATCGAGGCGTCACCCTCCGGCGAGGTGATTGCGGCGGTCGCCCTCAACCGCAAGAACCGCGAGCTCGACATCGTGCTGGTGTCGGCCCAGTCCGGTGAGGTCATCCGTAATCTGACCGAAGAGTTCGATCAGGATCTCGGGTTCCAGTACATCGCCACACTCGGGTTGCGCTTCAATACCGTGCCCTGGCTGGCATGGGCGCCGGACGGCGACCACCTGGCGTACTTCGTGCGCAAGAACAAGTACAAGTCGCTCGTGATCCAGAACATCGTGACGCGCGAGATCGAGCAGATCATCGACCTGGACATGGTCGACGAACCGGAGTCGCCCGACTTCTCCCCGGACGGCCGCAGCGTCGTCTTCTCGGCGCTGACGCGCGCGGTCGGCGACATATACCGCATCGACCTGGCCACGCAGGAGGTCACGAACCTGACCGAGGACGCGCTGGCGGACTACGCGCCCGTCTACTCGCCGGACGGCAACAGCCTGCTGCACCTGAAGCGGATCAGCGGCAACAACAAGCTGTACCGCCTGGACCTCGCGACCGGTGAGCAGACGCAGTTGACGTTCGGCACCCACGACGAGGGCGGCGCGCAGTTCATCGACGAGCGCACGATCGTGTTCTCGTCCACCGCCGTCGATCCGAGCGATCCGATCGAGCCGGAGGTCGCGCGCGACGGCGAGATCTTCAACGTCTGGACGCTGGACCTGGAGAATGGCGAGCTGCGCCAGTACACCGACACCTCCACGGGCAACGTCAACCCCGTCCTCATCGCGCCGGAGGAGGACGGCGAGCCCGACCGGTTCGCGTTCATCACCTATTACAAGAGCGAGTACGGCCTGCACACGGTGGAGCGCGAGGAGCCCATATTCACGGCCGTCACCAGCGACTTCGGAACCGGCGGCGGGCCGGTCATCGACTTCCAGGCGCCGCTGACCCACACCCTGATCGGCGAGAACGCGCGGCAGAAGGGCGCGTTCGAGAACATGTTCCTCGAAGGGCGTCCGCCGCTGAACGTCGGCATGACGAGCAACGGGGACTTCCTGGGCGGCACCCAGATCACGTTCGCCGACGTGCTCGGCGACCAGCAGTTCAGCCTGCTGGCGTACTCGGTCATGCAGTACCGCACGCTCGGCGTCTCGTACGCCAATCTGGCCGGGCGAATGCAGTTCGCCGTGCAGGGATTCTCGCAGCAGAGTTTCTTCTACGGCTACGCCCCCGGCTACGCCTTCAACCCCGGACTCGGCTTTCTCAGCCGCGACGACGCCATCGCCGTCCGCTCCATAGACGGCGGCTCCATGTTCGTCATCTATCCATTCGACCGCTTCCGGCGGGTGGAGCTGTCCGCCGGGCTGTTTCGCTACCGCGAGCAGTTCGACAACGAGGCGCTCCAGGCCCAGTCGAACGCGTTCCAACAGGCGAATTTCGGCGACGTGCTGTTCCGTGACGGGGCCTTCATGCCGCTGGGGATCAACTTCATACAGGAGACCACCGTCTTCCGTGAATTCGGCCCGATTGCCGGCAACACGTTCCGCGCCGCCTACGAGTACGCGCCGTCATTCGGCGGGTTCCTCTCGCGCCAGTCTCTCGATCTCGACGGCCGCTACTATCTGCGGATCGCCGAGACCGGCGTGCTGGCGATGCGCGCGCGGGGGTTCCGGAGCTGGGGCCAGTATCCCGACTTCTTCTACTTCGGCGGCAACTCGGACATGCGCGGCTACGACTACCTGGAGTTCATCGGCCACAAGACGTTCTTCGCCAACGCCGAGCTGCGCTTCCCGCTGGTGGAGGCGATGGCGACGCCAATCGGGATACTGGGCGGCATCCGCGGCTCCTTCTTCTTCGATTTCGGCATGGCGGGATTCAACAACCAGTCGCTTACCGCCTGGGATCGCGACCCGGGGCTCGTGCGCCCCATCGTCGGCTACACGATCAACCCGGACACCGGGCAGTATGCCGAGGTGTTCGGCCCGGCCGCCGCCGTCAGCGGCTTCCGGCTGGTGAACGCCCGCGCCTCTTACGGGATCAGCCTGGCCACGCTGGCCATCGGCATCCCGATCCACTTCGACTGGTCGTGGCGCACGCTGTTCAACAAGGAGTGGGAGGACATCGTCTTCGCCTCCACCGGAGGCAGCGAGGACTTCCGCCGCGTGCGCTTCACGCTTTGGATCGGTTACGACTTTTAGAAATTGCCTAGATGCGGGTGAGCCGGAGGAGGGCGCGCTCCATGTCGATCACGACATGGTAGTTGCTCAGGAACCGGTGGCCGATGATCCCGCCGATGTGGAACCCCAGCAAGGCGCTCGGCCGGTGCAGGTTGAGCACCACGACGGCAAAGTTCTCGTAGCTGATCTCGTCGAACGCGAGCTGCACGCCGGGCAGCAGGAACGCGGTCGAATCCCAGCCGGACGTGCCGTATACCCGTAGCGGGATGTGCCGGGGCGGCGCCGTGCCGATGCTGCCCGCGGTGCCGATGCTGAGCGAGATAACCTCTCCGCCGGTATCGACCACGAAGCTGCGCGGAAACTCGCCGTTCACCACGCCGCGCACCACGGCGAGGCGGTCGACGCGCATCGGCAGCTCTATGTCGGCGGGGCTGTCCGGAAGACGCCGCGCCAGCGTCAGTTCGCGCGCTTCATAGTCGAACGCGGACGACAGTCCGAGCGCCACCGGCGAGATGCTGTCCGGCACGCGCCGCACCGGCAGGTCGGTCAATGGCGGGTTCTTGACGATCGTGGGCAGGTTGCGGACGAGCAGCGGACCGACCTCCAGCGAGTCGACGCGGCCCACCTCCAGTCCGCGGACGCCGACGTCGCCGACGCCGGCGCTGATCGTGGTCGCGATCACCTCGACGCCCATTTGCTCCGACGTCTGCTGCGAGAGCACCATCTGCTCGGCGCCCGTGTCGACGACCAGGTCGATCACCGGACCGCCGTTGACCCGCCCGCGCACGATGATCTTGTCCTGGACCAGCTCGAAGGGAATGACGTGCAGTCCATCGGGATCGTTGACGATCTCGAACGGCTGCGCGTCCCCGAACGAGCGCAGCAGGAGAGCCTCGGAACGCGCCCACTCGGTGCGCCGGTTCTGGCTGACGTTGGGGAGCGTGTCGGCGTAGCGTTCCAGGGCCGCCGCCGCCTCGGGGAATCGGCGCAGCTTGCGGTAGATCGAGCCCAGCGTGTGGTGGTACTCCGGACGGCTGCCGGCGGCAATCGCCGCCTGCACCTCGACCAGCGCCTCCGCGGGACGGTTGCTGGCCGTCAGGCTGCGGGCGAGGCCGTGGCGCGCGCTTGCGCTCGAGGGGTGCGCGGACAGGATGTCGCGGTACATCCCCTCCGCCTCGTCGAACAGCCCGGCCGCCCAGAATGCGTCGGCCTGCAACGTCCGGATGTCCGGATCCGCCGGCTGCAGATCGTCCAGGAACACCGCTTCCTGGAATGCGCGGGTGAACTCGGCGACGGAGATCGTCGATCGCAGCAGTCCGACCGCAGCGCGCAGGAGCTGCTCCGGCCTGGCACCGGGCTTGGCCCGCTCGTACGCCGCCATGGCTTCCCAGTAGCGTTCGTCGCCGAGCAGCAGGTCGCCCAGCTCGAGCTGCAGCTCGCTGCGCGCGGAATCGGGGGTCGACTCGGATCCGGCGACGACCGACACGCCGGCGGCCAGCAACAGGAAGCAGAATACGTACCGCAGGTAGATTGGCATGTGGATCGGCAGAAATATGCACCAACGGCGCGGCGATGGCAAGAAGGGAGACGCGGGGAGGGAATCGGCCGGCGCCGCGCTCAGCGGTTGTACTGCTGAATCGGCAACCCGTCGTACATCTCGTCCACCCGCAACACCTGGGAATTGCGGCTGTAGGTGCCCAGCTCGTAGTCCTCGCTCATGATGAGCGCCTTGACCGGCTTCGTCGGGCATACCTCCGCGCACAGTCCGCAGAAGCTGCAGCGCGACAGGTTGAAGTCGAAGTAGTCGAGCACCTTGATCTTGCGGCCCGGCTCGCGGTGCCCGCCGAGGTTGATCAACTCGTCGGGGCACGCCTTGGCGCACTGATCGCAGACGATGCAGGTCTGGGCGCCGGTCTCCGGCTCGACCTGCAGGCGCAGCACACCCCGGAAGCGGGGCGCCACCGGACGCCGTTCCGCGGGGTACTGGAAGGTGAAGGCCGGCCGCGGCGTGTACTTGAGGGTGACGAACAGACCCTTGAGCAGGTCAATCAGAAAAATGCTTCGAAGCAGTCGCGCCAGCACCCGCTACCCCCGATCCTCGACCATGATCGGCTCGGTCTGGCCCGCCATGATCACCCGCTCGCGCCGCAGCACAGTGGTCTCCTTGCGGATCTTGTCCTGCAACCGCATCAGCCCGTAGAGCAGCGCCTCCGGGCGTGGCGGACAACCCGAGACGTACACGTCGACCGGCACGATCTTGTCCACGCCCTGCAACACGCTGTATGTCGGGAAAGGCCCGCCGGCGTTCGAGCAGCTGCCCATGGAGATGACCCACTTCGGCTCCGGCATCTGGTCGTACAGACGGCGGAGCACCGGCGCCATCTTCTTCGTCACCGTGCCGGCCACAATCATCAGATCGGCCTGGCGGGGCGACGCGCGGAACACCTCGGCGCCGAAGCGGGCGATGTCGTAACGCGACGTCGACGACGCGATCATCTCGATCGCGCAGCAGGCCAGCCCGAACCCCATCGGCCAGAGGGACGACTGGCGCGCCCAGTTCAGTACCTGGTCCACGTTGGTCGTTATGAAATTGTCGGAAAAGCGGTGATCAATAAGGCCCATCGGCGGTTACTCGTACCCAGGCGGCGCCGGACGCGGCGACGCGGCGGCTACTCGTCAGCGTAGTACGCCGCGTCGACGTCGATGTAGTTCGTCCATTCCTCGGGCACTTCGTCGTTGGCGAAGATCGCCTCGACGGGGCACGCCGGCACGCATGCCCCGCAATCGATGCACTCGTCCGGATGGATGTACAACTTCTCGGCCGACTCGAACTCCTCTTCGTCCGCGCGAGGATGGATGCAATCCACCGGACACACGTCAACGCAGGCGGTGTCCTTGGTGCCGATGCACGGTTCACAAATCGTGTACGCCATTGAAAATCCTCCGTCTCGACGCGGCCTGGAATCATGCGCCGGCCGACAGCGGGCAGCATACACCGCGCAGGAAAGTGGGCGCAAGCGCGCATCATCAAATGGGGCTGCGCCCCAAACCCCCGGCGGCCCCTAGCGGGGACCCCAAGGCCCCGCGCCGCGGCCGCCGAGCCGCGCCGTGCGCGGCATCGCCTGGATGGGGCTGCGCCCCAAACCCCCGGCGGCCCCTAACGGGGACCCCAAGGCCCCGCGCCGCGGCCGCCGAGCCGCGCCGTGCGCGGCTTACGGCACGCGGGACAGTGGTAACATCGCGGCCGTGGCTGACACGACAACCACTCCGATCGCGCTGGTGCGCGGGCGCCGGCCCCGCGCCGCGCCGACCCGCGAGCCGAAACCGCGCTGGCTGCTGGTGCGGCCACCGGGCAGCCCGGGTTACATCCGGCTCAAGCGGCTGATGCGGCAGCTCGACCTCCACACCGTCTGCGAGGAAGCCAACTGTCCGAACATCGGCGAGTGCTGGGACCGCGGCACCGCCACGTTCATGATCCTGGGCGACGTGTGCACGCGCTCGTGCGGCTACTGCAACGTCATGCACGGGCGGCCCGGCGCGGTCGACAGCGGCGAGCCGGAGCGCGTTGCGGCGGCCACCGCCCGGCTGCAGCTGCGGCACGTCGTGG
>JAGWAI010000070.1:12563-24616 GCA_021296485.1 Acidobacteriota bacterium | reverse complement strand
TGCTCGCGGAACACGCGGACGCGCTGGCCCACCATGCACGCTCGCTCGCCGGCCGGAACTACGCGCAGTGGGTCGACGGCTCGCCCGACTTCGTGATGATGTACGTGCCGACCGACCCGATGCTCGACGCGGCCATCCACGCCGATCCCGAGATCTGGCAGCAGACGTGGCAGCGCCATCGCGTATTGATCGCCACGCCGGGCCTGCTGATTGCGTTCCTGCGGACTGTTGCGCTTGCCTGGCGGCAGCAGGACATGCAGCGCAACGCCAACGAAATTGCGGAGACCGCCAGGGAGCTGTACGACCGCCTGCGCACGTACGCGGGCCACGTGGACAAGATGGGGCGCGGGTTGCGCTCCGCGGTCGACGCGTACAACGACGGCGTGGGCTCGTTCCAGTCGCGGGTGCTGGTGCAGGCGCGCCGCTTCGAGGAACTCAGCGCCACCGACGAGTCCAAGCAGATCGGTGAGCCCGCGCCGGTCGAGAAATCGGTGCGTCAGATCGACGCGCCGGAGCTGCCCCTGGCGACCGGCGACGACTGACCGCGGCGCCTACGCGCGCTTCCAGCACGGCCTACGCACGCTTCCAGCGCGTGCCGGCCGCGCTGTCCTCGAGCGCGATGCCGCGCGCTTCCAGGTCTGCGCGAATCCGATCCGCTGCGGCGTAGTCCCGGCGGCGGCGAGCGTCCCGCCGCTCGGCGATCAACCGTTCGATCTCCTCGACCGGCAGCGGCGGCGCATCTTCCTCGGCGCGGCGCAGCGCGATGACGCCGAGCACGCTGTCGAAGTAGTCGAACGCCGCGCGCAGCACGGCGGCGTCGCCGGCGCCCACCTCCCCGGCGTCGATGGCCGCGTGCACGTCGCGCACCAGCTCGAACACCACCCCGAGCGCGCCGGGCGCGTTCAGGTCGCTCTGCAGCATCTGGCCGAACGCCTCGCGCGCCGCCGCGGCGCGGGACTCGATTGCCGGATGCGACCCCGTGGCGGTCACGCCGTCCAGGCGGGCCAGACAGTCCATGAGCCGCGTCAGCGCCTCCTCGGCCTGCGCCAGGCTGTCCCACGTGAAGCGCAGCTGCTTGCGGTAGTGGGTCGACAGCAGCACGTAGCGCAACGCCGACGCGCGGTGGCCGCGCTCCAGAATGTCGCTGACCGTCAGGATATTCCCCTCCGACTTCGACATCTTGTCGCCCTTGTCGAGCAGCAAGTGCTCCACGTGCACCCAGAAGCGTGCGAACGGCGCGCCGGTGGCCCCCTCGGACTGCGAGATCTCGTTCTCGTGGTGCGGAAAGATCAGGTCGACGCCGCCGGCGTGGATGTCGATGGGCGGCTCCCCGAGCAGCCGCAGCGCCATGGCGGAACACTCGATGTGCCAGCCCGGCCGTCCCGGACCCACCCCGAAGTCCCACGCCGGCTCGCCCGGCGCGGACGCCTTCCACAGCACGAAATCCCGCGCATCCTGCTTGGCGTACTGGTCGGAATCGATACGCGCGCCGGGCAGGATGCCCTCGTGGTCGAGGCGCGCCAGACGGCCGTAGTCGGCATCCGTCGCAATCCGGAAATAGACCGACCCGTCGCTCCGGTAGGCGTGCCCGCGCGCCTCGAGCGCCGCGACCATGTCCACCATGGCGCGCAGATTCTCCTCGTCGGTTGCCCGCGGATACGCTTCCGCCGACTCGATGCCCAGCGTGTCGGCGTCCTCGTGGAACGCGGCGATGAAGCGGTCCGTGTAGGCGCGCAGCGACTCGTCCGCGGCCCGCGAGGCTCTAATTGTCTTGTCGTCGACGTCGGTGAAATTAACGATCTGCCGCATTTCGAAGCCGGCCGCGTGGCGCAGCGTGCGCCGCAGCAGATCGAGCGCCACGAAAGTGCGGAAGTTGCCGATGTGGCCGCGGGCGTAGACGGTCAGCCCGCACGCATACATCCGCACGACGCCGCCGTGCGCGGGCGCGAACGGTTCCACACGACGAGTGAGGGTGTTGTATAGACGCACCGTGTTCAGGCTGTATCGCCGGCGGGCAGCTGCTTGGTCAGGCAGCAGCACTCGGCGCCGTCCCGCCGGTCCAGCTCCACGTTGTCCATGACGACGCGCAGCGCATCCATCGGAGCGCCGCCGCGGCGGCGCAGCAGATTCCGGATGCCGGGCTCGTCCGGCGACCCCGGCTGCTCCGGGCGCACGTAGCGCAACAGGATCTCCATTTCGCGGTCATTGGTGGCGAAGGTGAGATCGAGGCTCGCGTAAGTCGCCGGCGCGCCGGGGCCGAGCAGGCCGCCGGTAGCCGACATCACCGCTCCGGCAATGGCGTCGGCGTCGGCGTCAGGATAGCCGATGTACGCCGCCATCCTCCGGCTGACCGCCTCCAGCAGATCCCGAAAGCGGGGATCGCACGGCACGGACAGCTCGAGCCGAATGGCGGCCGGCCCCTGCTGCGTCTCATCCGCCATGGCAACTTCACCGCTAAAGGGCCATCTGCTCGAAGAGCGCCCGCGCCTGGTCGCAGTCGGCCGCGATCTGGCGGCGCAAGGTCCCTGCGTCGGGAAAGGCGCGCTCGCCGCGTAGGCGCTGGACGAAGGCCAGCCGCACGCGCCGGCCGTACAGGTCATCGTCGTAGTCGAACAGGTGCGTCTCCACCACCCGCGCGCCGTCCGTCTCGAACGTCGGGCGCCGCCCGATATTCGTCACCGCCGGATGAATCGCGCCGTCGAGCGTCACCGTGGTCGCATATACCCCGTCGGGCGGAATGACCTCGTTGTCCGTGCGGAGATTCGCGGTCGGGACGCCGTAGGTCTGCCCTCTCCGGGCGCCCGGCACCACCTCCCCGTCGATGTAGTAATGATGCCCCAGCAGCGCGCCCGCCTCGTCCACCTCGCCGCCGCCGACAAGCCGCCGGATGCGGGTGCTGCTGACCACGAACTCCTTGTAGCGCACCGGCGTAATCTTTTCGACCCGGAAGCCGTAGCGGGCGCCGAGCGATCGCAGCAGCGAGAAATTGCCGCTGCGGTCGTGGCCGAACAGGAAGTTGGCGCCGACCCAGACCTCCGCAACGCCCAGCCACTCGACCAGCACGCGGCGGACGAACGTCTCGGGATCCCAGCGCGAAAGCTCCGGCGTGAAGTGGACCACCGCGGCGCCGTCCATGCCCGATGCCGCCATGCAGTCGAGCTTCTGTTCGATTGTCATCAGCAGCGGCGGCGCCTTGTCCGGGCGCACGACGCGCGGCGGGTGCGGATCGAACGTCAGCACCGCGGCGGTGCCGTTCAGGTCCCTGCCGCGGCGCCGGACGTGGTCGATGATCTTGTCGTGTCCGCGGTGCACCCCGTCGAAGTTGCCCAGGGCGAGCACGGTCTGCGTCCAGAGCGCCGGCGCCGGGTCGTCAGGATAGCGAATTATGTCCACGTTTAACCGTCGATCATAGCCCGGCGGGCCCTGCGGCGGCGGACAACGCCGTCTCGTGCAACTGCTCGTCGATGCCGCTCACAACGAGCCCGTCGTGAGCCAGCGTGATGCCGGCCGGTAACTGATCGCAGGTCGCCGCGTGCGGCAGGTCGTGCGTCATGTGGGTGAAGTAGGTCTGCCGGGCGCCGATGCGGGTTGCCGCCTCGACTGCGCGCTCCACGTTGAAGTGCGTCGAATGCGGCCGGTGCCGCAGGGCATCCAGCACGAGCACGTCCAGCCCCTGGAGCAACGGCCACGACGTGTCCGGAATTGCGTTGCAGTCGGTCAGATACGCCAGGCCTCCGAGCCGGTAGCCGTAGACCGGCAGCGTGCCGTGCCACAGCGGAACCGGAACGATGGTCCTGCCGGCCACCGAGAACGGCCCGCACAGCGGCCACAGCGCGAGCTGCGGCAGGCCGCCGCCGCGCGGCGTCGCCGGGTCGAATACGTACGCGAACATGCGGCGCACGCCGGCCATGGTCCGCGCGTCTCCATAGCAGGGGATCACGGCGCGCTGGCGGAAGTTGTAGATCCGCACGTCGTCCAGCCCCAGCACGTGATCGGCGTGTCCATGGGTGAACAGGATCATGTCGACGCGGCGGACGTCGAATCGCAGCGCCTGAGCGCGCAGGTCCGGCGATGCGTCGATCAGCACTGCCGGGCCGTCGTCGAGCTGCAGATAGACCGAGGGGCGCCAGCGGCGGTCCCTCGCGTCGGGCGAACGGCAGGTTGCGCAATCGCAGCCGATAACCGGAACACCCGTCGACGTCCCGGTCCCGAGGAAAGTCAGGCGCACGATCGTTCAGGATCCGGCGGCGCTTCGGGCGTTCCGGTAGCGGTGCCGCAGCTCGTCGAGCACGCGCGCCATGAAGCGCTCTTCGTCGTCGGTCAGGTTGCCCCGCGTCTTCTCCTCGAGCAGCGCCAGCATCTCGATGGCGCGGCCGGCGGCGTCCAGGTCGGGCGGCCGCATCTCGCCGGTCTGCGGATCGGAGACGTCACCGAAATGCACCGCCGCCATGGTGGCGAGCGACACGACGAAGGCGTTGAAAGAAACGGGGGCGGCCATGCGTTTTCGGCATGCTAGCATACGCGCTCATGCCCGACCCGCGCCCGTCGGGCGCCGGCAACGCCGGGGCCAGGCTCGACCGGCTGGTCGAGATCATGCGCACGCTCCGCTCGCCCGATGGCTGCCCCTGGGACCGCGAGCAGACGCTGGAATCACTCCGCCCGTTCGTGATCGAAGAAGCGTACGAGGTGGTCGACGCCATCGACCGCGGCGACCTGCCCGGACTCTGCGACGAGCTCGGCGACCTGGTATTCGAAGCCGTGTTCCTGGCGCAGCTGTGCGCCGAGGACGGCCGGTTCACGCTCGCCGACGCCCTCGACGCCGCGGCGGCCAAGCTGATCCGCCGCCACCCGCACGTATTCGGTGAAGACGCGCGGTCGGACACGATGACATCCGACGACGTGAAGCGCCGCTGGGAGCAGATCAAGGCTGCGGAACGCGACTCCGCGGGCCAACCGCCCAGTCTCCTCGGCGGCATCCCGGGAGCGCTGCCGGCGCTGCTTCGCGCGTACCGCATCGGAAGGCGGACCGCCACCGTCGGCTTCGACTGGGAGCGGCCGGCCGACGTGCTTGACAAGGTCCGCGAAGAGCTGTCGGAGGTCGAGGCAGCCGTGCAGCGGGAGGCGCCGGACGCCGTCGAGGAAGAGCTGGGCGACCTGTTGTTCTCCGTGGCCAACCTCGCACGCCATCTGGGCGTGGAGCCCGAGGCGGCGCTGAGCGGCGCGAATCGCAAATTCACCCGCCGCTTCGCCGCTCTCGAACAACACTTCCGCGCCGCCGGCCGGGCGCTGCGGGACGTGCCGGCCGACGAGCTGGATCAGGCCTGGAACCGCATCAAGCAGACCGAGCGGACCTGACCTCCGCCGCACCCCGTCGCCTACCGTACGGCGCCCGATCCCTGCGCGGTCCGCACGCCAATCTGCTCGCCGTCGGAACAGACATCGATCGCCCCCACCGTGCCGGTTTCGAGCAGCGCCACCCCCGCTGCCCCGTAGCGCCGCAGCACTGCCGGGTGCGGATGCCCGAAGCGATTGTCCCGGCCGGCGCTGACTATTGCCAGCACCGGGTCGAGGCCAGCGATGAACGCGGCGGAGCTCGAGGTCCGGCTGCCGTGGTGGGGAACCTTCAGCACCCGTTGCGGGGACGGTTCGAGCTGCGCGGCGAGCCCGGCCTCGACTTCCGCCCCGATGTCGCCGGGCAGGACGAACGACACCCGGCCGTGCCGCAGCTCCAGGACCAGCGAGTCGTCGTTGCGCACCCGCTGTCGCTCCCACTCCGGCAGGGGCGGATGCCACACGCGCACCTCGACCGCTCCGATACGGAGGTTGTCACCGGCCCGCAGCCTGCGCCACGCGGCGCCGGCCTCCGACGCCGCCGTTGCCAGGCTGCGCATCCGCTCGGAGCGCGGCACCGGGACGCCCTCCCATACCTCGCGCGGCCGGAAGTCGCGGACGATCACCGCGGCGCCGCCGACATGGTCGGGGTCGCCGTGCGTCAAGGCCAGGTAATCCAATCGGCGCACACCGGCGCGCCACAGCACCGGCGCCAGCACCCGCTCCCCCACCGCGGACCTGCCGCGCACCGACCCGGCCGCGTCCACCAGCAAGGACTGGCCGCTCGGAAACTGCACCAGCGTGGCGTCGGCCTGGTCGACGTCGAGAAACAGCACGCGCAGCGGCGCGGCGCCCGGACAGTGCCGCTGCAGGGCTGCGCGAGGGCTCGCGCCGACCAGGATTGCAATGCCTGCAACCGCCGCCAGCGCAAGGCCCGCGGCGCGCGGCGCCGGCCGCCCGCCGGCCGCAAGCGCGAGCACCCAGCCGCCGTAGTAGCCGACGACCACCAGCGGGTCGGGAGCCGGGACCCGGCGCGTCACCTGCGGCACGGCGTCCACCAGGCGCGCCGATTCGACGATGCCGGTCGTGGCGAGATGGGCGACGTAGCCGCACCAACCGGCGAACAGGGGCGAGACGGCATCCGCCGCCACCGCCAGCATGCCCGCGACCTGCGCGATGGTCATCAGTGGAATCGCCGCGAAGTTCAGCAGCAGCCCGGCCGCGGTGACCCGCGAGAACGCGGACGCTGCAATCGGCAACAGCGCCAGCTCCGCGCAGACTGTCGCCGCCAGCAGTCCGGCCAGCGGCCAGCCCACGCGCATCCACCACCGGCCGGCCTGCGCGTTACCGGGGCGGTAGTGGTCGATCAGCCGCGGCACCCCGATGAGTATCCCGAGCGTCGCTCCGAAGGTGAGCAGAAAACCGGTATCCACAAGCGTCAGCGGAGCGGCGGCGACCAGGCAGACGGCAGACCACGCCAGCGTGTTGAGCGGCGCCGTCCGATGGTCGGCGGCGCGCGCCGCCAGCAGCGTCACGGCCACGACAGTGGCGCGCGCGACGGACGCCTCCGAGCCGACTACTTGCCAGTACGCCAGCAGGCATGCGCCGGCGGCGACGGCGGCGACGCGCGGCGGCGCACCGGCGAGCCGCAGGACCACCAGCAGCACGCTGGTCAGAATCGCGATGTTGCTGCCGGATATGGCGATGACGTGGTAGGTGCCAGCCTCCTGCAGCCGGCGCCGGGTGTCGGCGTCGAGACCGGCCCGGTCGCCGATCAGCACGGCGGTGACCACGCCGGCCGAGCGTGGGCTGTGCGCTCCCACGGTGCGGCCGACGATGCGGCGCACCGCGGCGCGCGCCGCGGCCGACGCCTCCTGCCAGGGTGGTCCGGGATCGACCACCTCGACGAGCAGCGCGCTCTTGACGGATCCCAGCAGCGCAACGCCGCGCCATGCCAGCCGGCGCTGCTGGTCGCCAACACCCGGATTCAGATGACGGGGGGCGCGTCGCAGCAGAACCGGCATCCGCACCCGCCGCCCGGCAACCCACCGCTCGAGTCGGCCGGCGACGAACCGGCCGCCGACCGCCAGCCTAACGCCCCCCGCCAGCGGGAGCTCCCGGCCGCCGGCGCGCACGCGCTCCACCGCGACCAGGAGCCGGGCGCCGTAGTCCGCCGGCAAGGCGTCGCGCACCAGGCGGCCCGTGACGAGGACCGCCTCCCCGGCGGCGGGGCCGCCGGCGCGCTGTTCGTGCCAGGCGGCCAGCGGAGTCCGCGTCGCCGCCAGCGTCGCGTCCGCACCCAGCAGCAGTCCCGCGCTGGCGAAGCCGGCCGCCGCAGCGACGACGAACCAGCGTCGCGGCGGTCCCGCGAGTCCTGCCAGGCCGGCGGCCCAGGCCAGCAAGCCCGTTGCGGCGACGGGCCACACGGCCAACTCCGGCGCGCGCCAGCCGAGTGCCACACCGCAGAGGAAGGTGATCGCCGGAAAGGCGGCCGGGTGGCGCATGCTGCAAGCAGATGCAACTCCGCGGCCCGCCGGCGGCGGCGGCGCAGCGGCGCGAATAGCGCAAGAACGCCAGCCGGCGCGCAGATTGTGCCACCCGCCGACCACCTGAAGGCATGAATAGCGGCAGCGTCAGTGCGGAGGTCCAAGCCGCGCACGGCGCGGCTCGGCAAGCCCGGCGCGGGGCAAAGGGGTTTCCGCTAGCCTGCATTTCTCACCAGCGTTCGTCGCGAGGGCGTCGAGGCGCCGCGCGTAGTAGTGACTACGTCGAAGCGGCGTGAGGGAGTACGCCCCGCCACAGCGAGCGGATCGGCGGCCGCAGCAGAAGGCTGGTGAGAAATGCGGGCTAAGGTTTGCCGGGGGCCTGGGGCGCAGCCCCAGGCAGGTGATGCCCCCGGGCGTGGTATTCCTGCAGCGGGAGCACGCTCAGCTGCTCCGAGCGGAGCGCCCGAATGGCGCTGACGGTGGCGGCGGCGCCGGTGAGCGTGGTGATGCACGGCACCCCGAGCATCGCCGCGACGCGCCGCACGGTCAGGTCGTCGAAGAACGACTCCCGCCCCAGCGGCGTGTTGATCACCAGGTCGAGCTCCCGGTTGAGCAGCCGGTCTCCGACGTGGGGACGGCCCTCGTTGATCTTGAACACCACGTCGGCCTCCAGGTCATGCGCCCGGAGGTAGGCGGCGGTGCCGCGCGTCGCGACCAGTGCAAACCCGAGCCCGGCCAGATCGCGGGCGATCGGGAGCGTGTTCGGCTTGTCGTCGTCGTTCACGCTGATGAATGCCCGGCCGGCGTTGGGGAGCCGCTGGCCGGCAGCCAGCTGCGCCTTGGCGAACGCCGCACCGAAGCTCGACGCGCCGCCCATCACCTCCCCGGTCGACTTCATCTCGGGGCCCAGAATCGTGTCGACGCCGGGAAAGCGGACGAACGGGAACACCGGGGTCTTGACGAAGACTCCCGCCACGTCCAGGTCGTCGACCAGGCCGAGCTCGACCAGGCTCCTGCCGACCATCACGCGGGCCGCCGTCTTGGCCAACGGCACGCCGGTCGCCTTGGAGAGATACGGCACGGTGCGCGACGCGCGCGGGTTCACCTCGAGGATGTAGACGGTGTCGTCCTTGATGGCGAACTGGATGTTCAGCAGCCCGACCACCTTGAGCGCCCGCGCCACGCGGCGCGTGTAGTCGCGGATGACCGCCAGGTGCCGTTCCGGCACGAGGTACGGAGGCACGACGCAGGAGCTGTCCCCGGAGTGGATGCCGGCCTGCTCGATATGCTCCATGATGCCGCCGATCACCACGGCGCCGCTCGTATCGGCCACCGCGTCGACGTCGAGCTCGAATGCGTCCTCCAGGAACTTGTCGATGAGGATGGGATGCTCGGGCGACGCGTCAACGGCCTCGGTCATGTAGCGGTCGAGCGCGCCGGGGTCATAGACGATGGCCATCGCCCGCCCGCCCAGAACGTATGACGGCCGCACCACGACCGGGTAGCCGATGGAACCCGCCGCGCTGCGCGCTTCCAGGCGCGACGTGGCGATGCCGCTCGGCGCCTGCGGAATGCCCAGGTCCCAGAGCAGCCGCGCGAAGCGCTTGCGGTCCTCGGCCAGATCGATCGAGTCGGGCGACGTGCCGATGATGTCCACCCCGGCCGCCTGCAGCTCAAGCGCCAGCTTGAGCGGCGTCTGCCCACCGAACTGCACGATGCACGAGACCGTGCCGCCGGCCGCCTGCTCGCGGGTGATGACCGCGTGGACATCCTCGCCCGTCAGCGGTTCGAAGTACAACCGGTCGACCGTGTCGTAGTCCGTGGAGACCGTCTCGGGGTTGCAGTTGACCATGACCGTCTCATACCCCTCCTCCCGCAGCGCGAACGCCGCGTGGCAGCAGCAGTAGTCGAACTCGATCCCCTGCCCGATACGGTTGGGCCCGCTGCCCAGGATGACGACCTTGCGCCGGTCCGTCGGCTCGGATTCGCACTCCTTCTCGTACGTGCCGTAGAGGTACGGCGTGAAAGAGGCGAACTCGGCCGCGCACGTATCGATCCGCTTGTAGGCGGCCCGCAACTGTTCGTCCTGGCGCCGCGCGGCGACCGCGGGCGCCTTCACGCCGACGATGCGCGCCACCTCCTCGTCGCCGAATCCGCCGCGCTTGAGCACCGTCAGCAGGTCGGCCGACATCTCCCGCCAGCCGACCACCCCGGCCGATCGCCGCAACTCTTCGAGCTCGGCGAACTGCGTCAGGAACCAGCGGTCGATGTGGGTTGCCTCATGGAGCTGCTCGACGGTCCAGCCGCTCTCCAGCGCCCTGAAAATCGACCACATCCGGCGGTCGTTCGGAGAGACGAGCTGCTGCCGCAGCCGGCCGTCTTCATCATCCTCCGCACGGGGCTGCCCGAAGACCAGACCCTCGCGGCCCATTTCCAGCGAGCGCATCGCCTTCAGGAAGGCTTCCTTGAACGTGCGGCCGATCGCCATCACCTCGCCGACCGATTTCATCTGCGTCGTCAGCGTGCGGTCGGCCTTCGGAAACTTCTCGAACGCCCAGCGCGGGATCTTCACGACCACGTAGTCGATGGCCGGCTCGAAGGAGGCCGGCGTCAGGCGCGTGATGTCGTTCGGGATCTCCTCCAGGCGGTAGCCCAGCGCCAGCTTCGCCGCAATCTTGGCGATCGGGAATCCGGTCGCCTTCGATGCCAGAGCCGACGAACGGGAGACGCGCGGATTCATCTCGATCGCCACCATCCGGCCGTCTTCGGGATTCACGGCGAACTGGATGTTGGACCCGCCGGTCTCGACGCCGACGCGCCGGATGATCCGGCGCGCGGCATCCCGCATCCGCTGGTACTCCTTGTCGGTCAGCGTGAGCGCCGGCGCGACCGTGATGCTGTCGCCGGTGTGCACGCCCATCGCGTCGACGTTCTCGATCGAGCAGACCACGACGAAGTTGTCCGCCACGTCGCGCATCACCTCGAGCTCGAATTCCTTCCAGCCGATCACCGACTCCTCGATCAGGATTTCGTGGACCGGACTGAGCTCGATGCCGCGGTCCACCAGTTCGCGGAACTCCTCGACGTTGTAGGCGATGCCGCCGCCCACGCCCCCCAGCGTGAACGAGGGCCGGATGATCACGGGAAAACCGAACCGCTCGACGCAGGCGTGCGCCTCCTCGATGGAGCGCGCATACTCGCTGGCCGGCACCTCGATGCCGATCGAGGTCATCGCCTGGCGGAACTGGAGCCGGTCTTCCGCAACCTTGATGGCGTCGATCGAGGCGCCGATGAGCTGCACGTCGAATTCGTCCAGCACGCCGCCCTCGGCCAGCTCCACCGCCAGGTTCAGGGCGGTCTGCCCGCCGACCGTGGGCAGCAGGGCGTCGGGCCGTTCGCGCTCGATGACGGCGCGCGCCATCTCGACGGTGAGCGGCTCCACGTAGGTGCGGTCGGCCACCTCCGGATCGGTCATGATCGTGGCGGGATTGCTGTTGATCAGCACCACCTCGAGCCCTTCGGCCCGCAGCGCCTTGCACGCCTGCGTGCCGGAGTAGTCGAACTCGCACGCCTGCCCGATCACGATCGGTCCCGATCCGATGACCAGAACCCGCTTGATGTCAGTTCGCCGTGGCATACGCGGGAAAGATGCTAGGAGTCCGGGCGCTCCATCGCGAGGATGAATTCGGAGAAAAGGTAGTCCGCATCGTGCGGTCCGGGGGAAGCCTCGGGGTGGTATTGCACGCAGAAAACGGGCCGGCTGCGGTGCCGCAATCCCTCAATTGTCTGATCGTACAGATTGACGTGGGTCACTTCCACTTCCTCCGGCACGGAATCCGGATCGATGGCGAACCCGTGGTTCTGCGACGTGATCTCCACCTGGCCCGTCGCCAGGTTCTTGACCGGGTGGTTCGCGCCGCGGTGCCCGAACTTCAGCTTGTAGGTCTGCGCGCCCATCGCCAGGCCCAGCACCTGGTGCCCCAGGCAGATCCCAAATATGGGCAGACCGGACTCGACCAGCTTGCGGGCATTGGCGATTGCATAGTCGAGCGGTGCGGGATCGCCGGGTCCGTTGCTGAGAAAGACGCCGTCCGGTTCCGCCGCGATGAGCGTCGCGGCGGGCGTATCGGCGGGAAAGACCGTCACCCGGCAGCCGTGCGCGGTAAAGCGGCGCAGGATGTTGCGCTTCATGCCCAGATCGTAGGCGGCAATCCGCAACGGGCGGCCGGCGCGCTG
>JAGWAI010000070.1:5346-12547 GCA_021296485.1 Acidobacteriota bacterium | reverse complement strand
GCGGAGGGCGGCTCCCACTCGCCCGACTCTGCGCACGTGACGCCGCGGACGAGATCGCTGCCCTCGATCGTGGGTGCGGCGCGCGCTTCCTCGACCAGAGCCAACGGGTCGGCCGAACCGGTCGCGATCACGCCGCGCATGACGCCGGAGCTTCTGAGCAGCCGCGTCAACGCCCGCGTATCGACGCCTGAGATGGCGACGATGCCGTTCTCATCCAGGTAGCTCTGGAGCGTCGCGTCCGCGCGCCAGTTGCTGGCGATCGGCGACGCCTCGCGCATGATGAATCCCGCCACCTGCGGGCGACCCGATTCGGTATCCTCGGCCGTCACGCCATAGTTGCCGATCTGCGGACACGTCATCGTGACGATCTGTCCGGCGTACGACGGATCGGTCAGCACCTCCTGATAGCCGGTCATGCTGGTGTTGAACACGACCTCGCCGCGCGTCGATCCGTGCGCGCCAACCGCCTGGCCCCGGTACCAGACGCCGTTTTCCAGCGCCAACACGGCGTTCATCGTGCGCCTCCTCGGTCGGGCTGCGCCGCGCCCGCAAGCGGAGACAGCTCTATCCCCACCGCCGCAATCGGTTGCGCGGCGGACAGCAACACCTGCCGCGTCTCGGGCGCGTACCCGTCGCGATGCACCTCGACTTCGAGACTTCCGAACGGGATATCGCGCATGGAGAGCGGCGTCAGACCGCGGTCCGCGCCGCCCATGGTCACCCGGGCGCCGGGCGGCATCGTCCGCACGAGCACCCAACCGCCGCCCTCCGCGGCGGCGGGCGGAGGCGCCGTGTCGGACGCCGGCGGCGGCGGTGTGTCGGACGCCGCCGGCGTCGAGGTTACCGGCCGGGCAGTTGGAACCGCCGCTGCAACCGGCTCGGGCGGCGGCGCGGCAGGCGCAGCGTCCGGGACCTGAACGGGCACAGGCTCCGCCGGCGGACGCGCCGTGGCGGGCTCGGGCGCAACAGCGGCAGCCTGCGCGGGTTGCGCGCCCGCCTGCCCGTCCCCGCTCATCGGCGTCATATCGCCGCCGAGGCGGAGACCGATCCGGAACGCGGCGGCCGAGGCCACAACCAGCAGCACAACGAGCGTCACCTTCGCGGGGGACCACCACCACGGCCGACTTACAGCAGCGGCCGGCGACGCCGCAGGCACGTCGGCGGCGGCGGCGTCTCGATCGTCCCGGGTCATGTCCTCCGGCTCGCCCGCGTTGAAGTTGAAGATGGCCGAATGGCCGGCGTCCTGCTGCTCGTCGTCGAGCTGCGCCTGGACCGCGGGTAGCGGCGCGGGACGCGTGACCGGCCTGATCAACGCCGCCCGCAGCTCGGCCGCGAACCGCCCGGCGCTGGCCGGGCGCCGCTCCGGCGCATCAGCCAACGCGTCGCCGAACACCGCCTGCAGCGCCTCCGGATCCGCAACGCCGTCGAGCGCACCGAATTGAGGGTCGGGCTGCACGCCGGCGCCGGCTGCGCGTCTGCCCGTCAACAACTCGTAGGCCACGGCCGCCAGGGCATGACGGTCCGCCGCCGCCGCCCAGGCCTGCCCGGCGATCATTTCCGGTGCAGCGTAGGGACGCCGCAGCGGACCCCGTAGCCCGACCTTCTCCAGCGCCGGCACGATGCCGAATCCGGTCATGCGCGGCCGATTCCCAACGACGAATACGTCGCGCATATGCAGCGCGCCATGGAGCACGCCTCGCCCGTGCGCAGCGTCCATCGCATCGGCGAGCGCATCGAGCAGCGACAGGGTCGCATGGACCTCCGCCGCGGCGTAGCGCCGTGCGGCCAGATCGAGCGATTCCGCAGCGATGTGCTCCTGCACTAGATACGGGGTGCCGTCCTGGACGCCCGAAGCTATTGGCGCAACTACCCCCGGATGGAACGAGCCGGCCGCCGTTAGGCGCTCCAGGGCCTCCACGAGCTGGCGCGCCTGCTCTGGCGTGACGTCGAGACGCAACTCCTTGACGATGAAGGGTTGGTCGCGGGACGGGTCGTAGGCGCGGAATACCGGCCCCAGGACGCCGACCCCAATCTGATGCAACACTCGGAAGGGGCCGAACGTACCAGGACCGCTTGATGGATTCACGTCGTCGGCTGTCAGCGGCGGAACTCCTGCGGACTGGCTAGCAGCGTGTGGCGATGCTATCACGGAACCGACGGACGCTCAAAGCCCACTCGGGGCTGCGCCCCGCACGTCCCGCGCCCGGCTGCTTGACAGTCCGCGCGGCCGTCTGAAAGAGTACGGCAAGCGTGCCTGCGGAGCCGCCGGGTTCTCCGGCACCGTCATTCAACCACCCCATCGATTTCCGCCGCTTCTCCTGGGCATCGCCGCTGGCGTGCGACTACTGCGACGCCTTCGAGCGGCTCGCGGCGTTCTTTCCCGGCAATCCCACCGCGCCGGCAAGCTGGCGCCGTGCGATCGAGGCGCGGCACGCCGCCCCCGGTTGTGCGCGCGAGACGGCCGGCGTGACGGCCGCCCAGCTGCGCGCGCGGAACGCCCCGCCCGCGGCGCTGGAGGCTGCGCGACGCCTGGCGGATCCCGGCACGGTGGCCGTCGTCACCGGGCAGCAGGCCGGTCTGTTCGGCGGTCCGCTCTTCACGCTGCTCAAGGCGCTCACCGCAATTGCGCTGGCGCGCCGCGTCGAGGCCGACCACGGCGTCCCGGCCGTGCCCGTTTTCTGGGTCGATGCCGAGGATCACGACCTGGACGAGGTCCGCACGTGCAGCGTGCTCGACCGCGAGCTCGAGCTGCGCCGGCTCGACCTGGGCGCGGCGCCGCAGCCGGGCCTGCCGGTGGCAGCGGTGCGTCTGCCCGCGTCGATCGGCGAGCGTCTCGACGAGTTGCGCGAGACGCTGCCGCCGACGGAGTTTTCCGCTGCCACGCTGGACGGACTGACCGCTGCATACTCTCCCGGCACGGGGATCGCCACGGCATTCAGCCGCTGGCTCGACGCATTGCTCGGCCGCCACGGACTGGTCGTATTCGATGGATCGGATCCGGCGGCCAAGCCGCTGGTGCAGCCGGTATTCGAGCGCGAGCTCGAGTTGCGCGGCGCGACGGCGCGGCTGGCGGGCGCGGCCGGCGAGCGGCTGGTGGACGGCGGCTATCATGCGCAGGTCACCCCGGCCGCCGACGCAGTGGCGCTGTTCCGGATGAATGGCGGACGCTGGCCGATCCGTCTCCGCGACGCCGACTTCACCGTGGGCGAGGCGGGGGTATCGCGCGACGCCATGACGCTCCTGGCTCGCGAGCGGCCGGAGACGTTCAGCCCGAACGTGCTCCTCCGGCCGATCGTGCAGGACACGCTGTTTCCGACGGTGGCGTACGTCAGCGGGCCGAACGAGCTCGGATACCTCGGTCAACTGCGGGCGGTGTACGAGCAATTCGACGTCCCGATGCCGTTGATCTATCCGCGCCTGAGCGCGACCGTCCTCGACCGCGGGGCGGTGAAGTTCCTTACGCGCCACGACCTCGGCCTGGAGCGGCTGCAGGCGCAGGACGACGGCGTGCTGAACGGACTGATCAACGCGCAGTTGCCGCCCGCGGTGGAATCCGCCGTCGCCGCCGCAGAGGCCCAGGCCGGCGCGACAATGGACACCATTGCGAAGCTCGTGACCACCATCGACCCCACCCTCGCGGGCGCCGCGCAAACGACGAAGCAGCGCATGGAGCGTGACCTGCGCACCCTGCGCAGCAAGATCGTCCAGGCCGCCAAGCGCCGCGACACGACGCTGCGGCGGCAGTTCCACCGCACACGGGCGCTCGCCTTTCCGCACGGCGCGCCGCAGGAGCGCGCGGTTTCGTTCGTCTATTTCATCAACCGCTACGGTCCCGACGTGGTCGACCGGCTGCTCGAAGACGTTCCGCTCGACGTCGGCCGGCACTGGCTGGTCACGCTATAATCGACAGCGTCAGCAGGCTTGCAACCGTAGCCCCACCATGAACGAAGAAGTCTTTCACGCCGTCGGCGAGGCGCTGCAGCGCGGGGAACCGGCCGCGCTCGTGACCATCATCCGCACCCAGGGCTCGACGCCGCAACGCGTCGGCGCCAAGATGGTGGTATTCGCCGACGGCCGGCTCGTGGGCACCATTGGCGGCGGTTGCTACGAGAACGACGCTTTCTGGAAGGCGCGCCAGTCTCTGCGCACGCGCAAGCCGGAGGTGGTCCGTTACGAGCTCACGGACGACATCGCCGAAGAGTCCGGGCTGATCTGCGGAGGCCAGATGGAGGTTTATATCGAGCCGATCGAGGCGGCGCCGCACCTTTACCTGGTCGGCGCGGGGCACGTGGCGTATCACCTGGCCCGCGTGGCGGGCACCGTCGGATTTCACGTCCACGTACTCGACGATCGTGAAAAGTTCGCCAGCGCGGATCGCTTTCCCAATGCCGTCGAAATTGCTATCGATTCAATCCCGGCCTGGCTCGAACGCACCACCTTCCCCGCCAACGCCTACGTAGTCATCCTCACCCGCGGCCATCGCTACGACCTTGATGCCTTGCGGGCGCTGGTTCCGCGCGAGCTCCGCTACCTCGGCCTGATCGGCAGCCGCGCCAAGGTCGCGCGCCTGCACGACGCACTGAAGGAAGAGGGCCTGTCCACCGAACGGCTGCAGGCGGTCCATGCGCCGGTCGGTCTCGACATCGGCGCGGTCACCCCCCAGGAGATCGCCGTCAGCATTCTGGCCGAGCTGATCGCCGTCAAGTATGGCAAGCTGCCGGCGGCGGCAGATGCCGGCGGCGGGGTGGGCGCACTGCAGTGGACGCCGCCCGCCCGGCAAAGGCAAACGGTCCCGGCCGACGAGTAGCGGCCCCGAACGGCCCCTGCCGGCCCACTGCTATAATGGCGGTAATTGTCTCCAGCACATGATGTTCCATCCAGCGCGCGAGCCTGCCTACGACGAGTTGCCCGAGCGATCGCGCGGCATCCTCACGCAACTGGTCAAGCAGTACATCGACAAGGGTGAGCCGGTTTCCTCGCTCTGGCTGACGCGGCACGGCCGCCTCGGCAGATCTTCCGCGACAGTCCGAAACGTCCTCGCAACGCTCGAAGCGCTCGGCTACGTGCAGCAACCGCATGCATCCTCCGGCCGCGTGCCCACGGACCGCGGCTACCGGGCATACGTGGACCTGCTCCTGCGAGCGCGCCGCACGCCGAAGCCGACGCCCGAGGTCGAGGCCCGCCTGCGGCAGGCCGGCACCTTGAGCGATGTGCTGTCGAACGTTTCCCACGAGCTGTCGCTGGCTTCGCACCAGCTCGGCTTCGCGTTGCGACCGCCCTCGGGCGACACGTTCCAGCACATCGAGTTCGTGGCGCTGGGCGACTCGCGCATCCTGGTCGTCGTGAGCGCCGACGGGAACGAGGTGGCCCACAAGGTGGTCGACATGGGCGAGCCGATCGGGCCCGCCGAACTGAACCAGGGCGCGAACTATCTGAACAGCGAATTCGCCGGCATGCCGCTGGGCGACGTCCGGGCGGCCGTGGCGGAGCAGTTGCGGCAGGAACGGATGCTGTACGACCGGTTGCTGTCGCACGCGTTGCGGCTCGCCAGCTCGACGCTGGAAGAGCTGGTGCCGCAGAACAGCCTCTTCCTCGAAGGCGCCGGCTTTCTCGTCGATCAATTCTCCGAGGACGACGCCCAGGTGCAGTTCACCACGCTCAGGGCGCTCCTGTCGATGATCGAGCGCAAGGACCAACTCGTCCGCCTGCTCAACGAATACCTGGACGGGTCGAGTCTCACGGTCGTCATCGGGACCGAGCACGTCTCGGCCGAGATGCGCGGTTTGAGCGTCGTCATGTCGCCCTATTCGGACGGCCGCGGGACCGGCTGCGTCGGCGTCATCGGTCCCCGCCGCATGCGGTACTCGCACGCCATCTCGGCCGTGGACAGCGTTTCGCGCGCCGTCAGCCGTGTCCTTGTATCGCAGTGAGCGTTGCAGCCGGACGATGACAGACGACACCAGCCTGGAAAATCCCGAATCGGCCGAGACGATCGATGCAGCCGGCCCGCCGCCCGACGAGCCGCCGCCGCCGACACCCGACGAGTTGAGCGCCGTCGTCAGTGAACGGGACGAGTTCCGTGATCTGCTGCTGCGCAAGACGGCCGAGTTCGACAACTACCGCAAGCGGGTCGACCGCGAGCGGCAAGCGGCCGGCCAGGCGGCGGCGGCGGATCTGATCGGCGAACTGCTGCCGCTGCTCGACGACCTCGAGCGCGCACTGGCGGTGGAGGCCGGCGCCGATGCGGCGGACGCCTACCGCGCCGGCGTCGAGTTGATCCACAAGCAGTTGCTCGATCTTCTCGCCAAGCGCGGCGTCTCCCCGATCGACACGGCCGGACAACAGTTCGATCCCCACCTCCATGAGGCCGTGGCGCACGAAGAGAGCGCCGACCATGCCGCCGGAGAGATCATCGGCGAGCTGCGCCGCGGGTACGTCATGGGCGAGCGCTTGCTGCGGGCGGCAATGGTCAGGGTGGCCAAGGCGTGAGCAAGCGCGACTACTACGAGGTCCTGGGCATTCAGCGCGGGGCCGACGACCAGCAGATCAAGAGCGCCTATCGCAAGCTGGCGCTCAAGTACCACCCCGATCGGAATCCCGGGGACACGCAGGCGGAGGAGCGTTTCAAGGAAGCGGCCGAAGCGTACGCCGTGCTGGCGGACGCCGACAAGCGCGCACGGTACGATCAGCTCGGCCACGCAGGCGTCGGCCGCAGCGGCGGACCGCAAGGCTTCGACCCCACGATCTTCGCCGACTTCAACGACATTCTCGGCGACATCTTCGGCTTCGGGGGCCAACGCCGCCGCGGCGGGCCGCGGCGCGGCGCCGACCTCCGTTACGACCTGCAACTCGACTTCGCCGACGCGGCGGCGGGTATCGAGACGGTGATCCAGATACCGCGACTCGAGCTGTGCGACGGATGCGGCGGCTCGGGATCGGCGGGCAGCGGCCCGTCGACCTGCGCCGAATGCCGT
Organism: Acidobacteriota bacterium; assembly: GCA_021296485.1. Classification (GTDB taxonomy): domain Bacteria; phylum Acidobacteriota; class Vicinamibacteria; order Vicinamibacterales; family UBA8438; genus JAAXGX01. The sequence continues at coordinate 5,573 of JAGWAI010000070.1, read as the reverse complement.
GGCCGGGGCCAGGTCCGCTACCAGCAGGGATTCCTGACGGTGGCCCGGACGTGCGGCGCGTGCCAGGGCCGCGGTCAGGTCGTCAAGGATCCGTGCCGGTCCTGCCACGGACAGGGACGCGTCGAGCAGCAGCGGAAGCTGACGCTCAAGGTGCCCGCGGGCATCGCGACCGGGCAGCAGCTGCGGCTGCACGGGGAGGGCGAGCACGGCGCCGGCGGCGGCCCTCC
>JAGWAI010000070.1:3790-5336 GCA_021296485.1 Acidobacteriota bacterium | reverse complement strand
GACCACGATTTCTTTCACCGCGAGGACGACGACCTGTGGTGCGACCTGCCGGTGACCTACCCCACGCTCGTGCTCGGCGGACAGATCCCGGTGCCGACGCTGAACGGCGACGAGACGCTCACGATCCCCAAGGGCACGCAGCCCGGCAGCCGCTTCCGGCTGCGGGGCAAGGGCATGCCGCACGTCTCCGGGCGCGGGCGGGGGGACCTGTACGTCAACGTCACGATTGAGGTGCCGACACGGCTCTCCAAGCAGCAGCAGCGCCTGGTCGAACAGCTGGATGAGACCATGCCGCGGCGTTCATCCGGGCCGGCCGCGCGATCCGCTGACGGCGAACGGCCGTTCTTCGACCGCGTGAGGGACATGTTTGGATGATCGCCGCCCGGCGCTCGACATACGGACCCCGGCGCAAGATTCCCGCCTGACGCCGCTGATAGACGCGTTGCTCGACGACTTCGACCCATTCGCGATCGAGGACCTCGGCGCGCGGGGGCGGCGCGTTCACTTCTTCTCCACCTGCACGCGCGACGACGCCGCGCAAGCTCTCGACCGCCGCTTCGGTGAGGCCGGTGTATCGGTGCGTCCGGTCGAAGTGGACGACGGCGACTGGGCGGTGCGTAGCCAGGCAAGCCTGCGCTTCGTGCGGGTCGGCGACATCGTCGTGGCGCCACCGTGGGACGTCCCCGCCACGGCAGCCGCGGAAACACGGGTCGTGATCCGTCCGTCGATGGGTTTCGGCACCGGACACCATGCCTCGACGCGCCTCTGCCTGCGGGCGCTGCAGGCGCTGCCGCTCCGGGGTCGGCGCGTGCTCGACATCGGCACCGGCTCCGGCGTGCTCGCCATTGCGGCGGCGCTGCGGGGGGCGGGCCCGATCCTGGCGGTCGACATCGACGCCGACGCGGTCGAGACCGCACGCGCGAATGTCTTGCTGAACCGCGTCGAGCAGGCAGTGCAGGTGCGATGCGCGGACGTGCGCGTCGACGATCTGCCGTCCGCGCAGGTCGTGTTCGCCAACGTCCACGCGGCGCTCGTATGCCGCGACGCCGGCCGGCTGGCGCGCCTGGCCGGCGCCGGGGGCACGCTTGTCATCGGCGGCGTGACCGACGAGGAGGAGGATGCGGTCTGCCGCAAGCTTGCGCCGTACGGAGGCGCCGGCGCCCGCTACGCGGAAGATGAATGGTTGGCCCTGACCTTCTGCGGCTGATGTCCGAGCACCGCTTCTACGCACCCGACGCCGCCCGCAGCGGCCAGACGGTCGATCTGCCGCGCGGCGAGGCGCACCAGCTCGTGCATGTGCTGCGCCTCCGCAGCGGGGCGGTGGTGCGCGTCTTCGACGGCCGCGGGCGCGAGTTCACCGGCCGCGTCGACACGGTCGGGCGGTCGGCGGCGACGGTCCGCACGCTCGAGCCCCTGACGCCGCCCCCCGAACCCGCGGTGCGTCTCACCCTTGCGCTCGCACTATTGAAGGGCCGCGCTACCGACACCGTTGTCCGCGACGCCACCATGCTGGGCGCGGCGGCAATTCAGCCGCTGACGACCGCGC
>JAGWAI010000070.1:765-3654 GCA_021296485.1 Acidobacteriota bacterium | reverse complement strand
ATTGCGCATCCTGCTGGTCGAGCCTGCCGTTCGCAAGCCGCACGCCAACGTGCGCGTGCTGGCCGGCCGCGCGGCGCCGCCGGACGCCACGATCGCGGTGGGTCCGGAGGGCGGCTGGACGGCCGCCGAGGTGGATGCCGCGGCGGCGGCGGGCTTCGAGCCGCTTACGCTCGGCGCCCGAACGCTGCGCGCGGATGCCGCGCCCGCGGCCGCTATCGCCGTGCTCCAGCACATCTGGGGAGACCTCTGACAGCGCCCGCCGCGGACCACGGAAGGCCGCCGCGGAATGCGGGCTATACTGGCGCCACCGCATGCTGCTACAGGGCCAGACGCTCGGCAAGTACCAGATCGTGGCGCCCCTCGGCAGCGGCGGTTTCGGCGCGGTATACCTCGCGCGGGACACCTGGATCGACAAGCAGGTCGCGCTCAAGGTGCCCCACCGGCAGAACCTCAACTTCTCCGAGCTGCTGCACGAGCCGCGGCTGCTGGCGACGCTCGATCATCCCAACATCGTCTCGATCACGACGGCCGAGAAGCAGGAGAACATCTTCTTCATCGTCATGGAGTACGTCGAGGGCGAAACGCTGGAATCCGTAATCGCCGGCGGCGCGCTCGACATGCAGCAGCCTGCAGCGCGATTCGACACGCGCACGACCACGGGGTAATCCATCGCGACCTGCGCCCGCCCAACATGCTGATCTCCCGGGCCGGCGTGCTGAAGATCGCCGACTTCGGCGTGTCCCGCTTCCTGGAGCTTGCGGCCCGCGGCACGACCGTGATCGGCAGCCCGCCCTACATGGCGCCGGAGCAATTCGAGGGCAAGGCGGTGTTCGCGTCCGACATCTATTCGCTCGGCGTGACGATGTACCAGATGCTGACCGGCGTGCTGCCGTACGAGTCGCCGACGCCGAGCGATCTGGAACGCCTGATGCGGGAGGACCTCGTGCAGCCGCCCCGGATTCGCAATCCCTCGATCCCGGCAGCGCTGAACGACATCGTCATGAAGGCGATGGCGCCCGGCCTCGCCAACCGCTACCCGCACGCGCAGGATCTGCTGGACGAGCTGCTCGCGGCAAGCGGGACCGCGGACAGTCCGGCGGTGGCCGCTCCGGCCGCACCGGCGCAACCCGTTGCGCAGCAGGCCGCGCAGCCGGCCCGCGACACGCCGCAGGCTGCATCGCGGGCGCCGGCCACATCGCCTTTCTGCTGGCATTGCCACAAGCCGCTGCACGCGCGCGCCGGCCGCTGTCCGTTTTGCGGCGAGGCGCAGTGATGCTACACTGTAAATCGTCGTAAGGTGCTCACCACAAGGCACTTCGTGGTCTATAACCAATGAGCTTCGGAACCGGTCGCATCTGGATGAACGGCACGTTCGTGGATTGGGCGGACGCCAAGATCCACGTCGCTTCGCACGTCGTCCATTACGGGAGCGGTGTGTTCGAGGGCGCGCGCTGCTACGACACCCCCAAGGGCGCCGCCTGCTTCCGGCTTGGCGCGCACATCCGCCGGCTCTACGATTCGGCCAAGATCTACCGGATGGAATGCCCCTACGGTCAGGCCGACCTCGAAGACGCCGTTCTCGAGACCATCCGGACCAATTCGTACCAGGAGTGCTACATCCGCCCGTTGATGTACCGCGGCTACAACACCCTGGGCGTCAACCCCTTCTCCTGTCCGGTGGACGTGGCGATCCTGGTGTGGGAATGGGGCGCCTACCTCGGCGAGGACTCCATCGAGAACGGCGTGGACGTGCAGGTCAGCTCCTGGGGCCGCGGTGCGCCCAACCGCTTCCCGTCGCTCTCGAAGGCGACGGCCAACTACGCGAATTCCCAGCTGATCAAGATGGAGTCGGTGATCCACGACTACGCCGAGGGGATCGCTCTGGATCCGCTGGGATTCATCAGCGAGGGCAGCGGCCAGAACATCTTCCTGGTCCGCGACGGCATCATCACCACGCCGCCGATCGCCGCCGCGACGCTGTGCGGGATTACCCGCGACGTCGTCTTGACCATCGCCCAGGACCTCGGCCTGACCGTGCGCGAGGAGTTGCAGCCGCGCGAGGCGCTCTACATCGCCGACGAAGTGTTCTTCACCGGCACCGCGGCGGAGATCACGCCGATCCGCTCGGTCGACCGCATTGCAGTCGGCAGCGGCCGGCGCGGGCCGATCACCGCGGCGATCCAGGAACGGTTCTACGACATCATCCACGGCCGGGCGCCCGACACCCACGGGTGGCTCACCTACGTCTACCCGCCGTCCGAACGCAGTGCGACCGCCGAGGCTGCGGCCCGGGCGCGCTGACAACCGGGACGGGCGGCCGGCCTGTCACGTGACACGCATGCCCGATCCGTACGCGGCAGGACTCGCCATGCTCGCGCGGGGTGAGCTTTCGGCCGCGCAACTGCGCCTGCGGCTCGAGCGCAAGGGATTCGGTCCGGATCAGATTACCGCCGCTCTGCAGCGTCTGCAGCGCTCGGGCGCCCTCGACGAAGAGCGCACGGCGCAGGCGCTTGCCCGGCGGTCCGCGCACGTCAGGATGCACGGACGGCTGCGCGCGCTGCGGGAGATCGAGGGCCGCGGGATAAGCCGGGCCCTGGCATTGCGGGCCGTGGACGCCGTGTACGGCGAGCTGGACGAGCAGGACCTGCTCGAGCAAGTGCTTAGCCGCCGGCTGCACGGGCCGCTCGACAGCCGTGCGGCGCTGCGACGGGTGTATCAGCACCTTCTCCGCCGGGGGTTCGACGCCTCGGCGGCGCTGTCGGCATTGAAGCGGCACTCCGCGCGCGAGATGGCCGCCGACGGCGACTGACGGCGCTATGAAACAATGGGCGCAACGATGACATCGGGTGAAATCCGACACGGTTTTCTGGCGTTCTTCGAGGAGCGCGG
>JAGWAI010000070.1:0-661 GCA_021296485.1 Acidobacteriota bacterium | reverse complement strand
CCTCGTCGCAGAAATGCATGCGCGTGAGCGGCAAGCACAACGACCTGGAGAACGTCGGTCCGTCGCTGCGCCACCACACGTTCTTCGAAATGCTCGGCAACTTCTCGTTCGGCGACTACTTCAAGGCCGACGCCATCCCGTTTGCGTGGAAGCTGCTGACGGAGGTCTGGGAACTGCCGGCAGAGCGGCTCTACGCGACCGTGTTCAAGGGTGAGGACGGGGTGCCGCGCGACGACGAGGCCTACGCCATCTGGCGGCGGCTCGTGCCGGCCGAGCGTATCGTCGAGCTGGGCGCGGCCGAGAACTTCTGGGCGATGGGCGACACGGGGCCGTGCGGCCGCTGCTCGGAGGTCCACTTCCACCGCGGCGACCACCTGCCCTGCGGCGCGCCGCGTTGCCTCGGTATCGACTGCGACTGCGACCGCTACGTCGAGATCTGGAACAACGTGTTCATGGAGTTCGAGCGGATCGACGACGGCTCCCTGACGTCGCTGCCGGCGCCGTCAATCGACACCGGCATGGGGCTCGAACGGATCGTGGCGGTGCTCCAGGACACGCTCTCCAATTACGACACGGATCTGTTCACGCCGCTGCTGGCGGCCATCGGCAAGCGGACAGGCAGCGAGTACGGTCCTCTGGCGGGCCGGCCGTCGAACGACGG
>JAGWAI010000069.1:21473-22125 GCA_021296485.1 Acidobacteriota bacterium | reverse complement strand
AGCTTCGGGAACGGCGGCCGCCAGCCGGGGCAGTTCTACGGCACGCACAACGTGGCGGTAGACTCGCTCGGCAACATCTACACCACCGAGACCTTCGAGGGTAAGCGGCTGCAGAAATTCGTCTACAAGGGCGAGGGCCCCATCCGCACGCCGCACCAGGGCGTCGTCTGGCCGGGCAGCAGCGGCGACTGACCCCGCGGTCGAGTTACGGAAACGAAAAAAGCCCCGCGCCTCTCCGGCGCGGGGCTTTTTCTATTTGCGATTGACTTGCGGCTGCGATCTCATGGCAGCGCGAAGACGAAGACGCTGTTGCCCGTGGGCGGGTGGCGCTTCTCGGGGGTCAGGTCGGACGGCACCAGGTTGTTCCAGCTTGCCCCGCCGATGCCGGCCGGCACGGCCAGGTACTGCTTGCCGCCCGCTTCATAGCTGATCGGGTAGCCCTGCACCGAGGTGGGCAGGCGCGTCTGCCACAGCACGTCGCCGGTGCGCGCGTCGTACACGTAGAGGTAGCGGTCCCAGTCGCCGGCCACGGCGATGCCGCCGCTGGTGGTCAGCGCGGCGGTGTTCATCGGCGTGCGCGTGCGGTGCCGCCACAGCACCTTGCCGGTGCGCATGCTCATGGCCAGGAACTCGCCGATATGCTCCGGGCTGT
>JAGWAI010000069.1:12331-21415 GCA_021296485.1 Acidobacteriota bacterium | reverse complement strand
CCGGTCTCGCAGTTGAGGTTCAGCGGGATGTAGAACGCCTCGGTGTCGGGGTTGTACGACATGGCGCGCCAGCTCTTGAAGCCGGCGGTGCTGGGACACCAGTGGATCTCCTCGCCGATCTCCTGGACCATGCCCTCGCGGTAGGTGGCCCGCCCGGTTTCCGCGTGGATGTCGAACAGGGTCTGATAGCCCAGGTCGTGCGCGGCGCGGAACTCGCCGCTGCCGCGGTCGAGCTCCCACAGCACGGCGATCTTGCCCATGGTAAACACCGACTGCCGGTCGTCGTAGTCCACCAGGATCCGCTCGAACGTCTCGTCCATGTCGTGCGATTCGCCCGGCAGGTGCTGGAAGTACCACTTCATCTCGCCGGACGCCGGATCGAGCGCCAGCGTCGAGTTGGTGTAGAGGGCGTCGCCGTCGGTGCCGCGCACGGACCGCGCCCACGGCTTGGCCTGCGCCGTGCCGAAGTACACGGTGCCGTGGCCCGGGTCGTAGCTGCCGGGGATCCAGGCGTCGGAGCCGGCCCGGAACATCACCGGCAGGTCGCCCCACGTGTCGCCGCCGCGCTCGCCGGGCCGGGCCACGGTGGACGTGCGCCACAGCTCGCGGCCGGTCGCCGCGTCGAGCCCGATGATGTAGCAGGTGTCGTCGCGGTAGCGGTCGCAGCCGGTCAGCCCCGAGAACACCTTGCCGTCGGCGATGATCGACCCGCTGGTGTAGCGGTAGCCGACCCCGCCCCCGATGTCGCTGTCCCACACCTCCTCGCCGGTGCGGGCGTCGAGCGCCACGATGTGCGCGTCGGACGTGTTCAGGTAGATCTTGTCCTGGTAGATGGCCAGGTTGCGGTGCTGCCGGTTCGCCGGCCGCGAGCCGTCCTCCCGCGGCTGGCGCGCCCGCTGGTACTCCCACAGCAGCTCGCCGGTGGCGCCGTCGATCGCCTGCACCCGCTCGCCCGGATTGGCGATGTACAGCACGCCGCCGTACGCCAGCGGCGTGGTCTGCTGCGACCCCTCCGCCAGCGCCCAGCTCCAGACGAGCCGCAGCTCGCCGGCGTTCGCGGGGGTGATCTCGTCGAGCGGGCTGTGGCCCTGGGCGTCGAGGGTGCGGCGCCAGTGGATCCAGTCGCCCGCGTCGGGGTTCTGCAGCACGGCGTCGGTAACCGGCCGGAAATCGTCGAGCGCCTGCGCGTGCGCCGTCCCGCCGCCGCCCGCCGCGGCCAGCGCCGCGATTCCCGCGGCGCACAGCAGCCGCCGCCGGCCCGTCCGCCCGTCACTTGTCCGGCTCACCCGCGCCGCCCCAGCCCGATTCGTCATGCGTCGCCTCCGGGCCGTTCCGCCGCGCGCCGCAGTCCGCCGCGCCGGCTCCCGCCCAATGCGGCAACTATACCATCGGGCCATCCGCACCCCGGCCTGCGGGCGCTATTGCTATACTGCACGCCTTGCGGCAGCCGCGCGCGCGGCGCGTGAAGGGGGCTTGACGATGAAGGCGATCCTGTGGGGCGTGCTGGCGGCGGCTCTGTTGGCGGCCGGTACCGGCGAGGCGGGCGCGCAGTCGTGGGCTGCCGAGGGCCGCATCGTGCACGGGCACCACCACCTGTACACGACGGACCGCGCGGCGCAGGAGCGGTTCTGGCGCGACACCCTGGGCGGCATCCCGGTGCCGTGGCGCGACACCCACATCTTCAAGTTTCCGCACGCGCTGGTGTTCCTGACCGAGCGGGAGCCGACCGGCGGCACCATCGGCTCGGCGCTGAACCACCTGGGCATGTGGGTGCCGAACACGCGCGCCATGCTCGACAGGGTGGTTGCCGGCGGCTACGAGGTGATCACGGCGCAGGAGCTGCCGCACCGCGACGTGGACGACGGCATGGTCTGCTCCGAGGAGCAGAGCACCTGCATCGCCTACGTGCTGGCGCCCGACGGCGTCAAGGTGGAGCTGGTCGAGAACCGTGGCCAGACGGAGCCGATAAAGAACCACCACCTGCACTTCCACACGGACGACATCGACGCGATGCGCGACTGGTACGCGGATACGTTCGGCGCGGTGAAGGGGATGAACGGGTTCTTCAAGGTGGTCGACCTGCCGGGCGTCAACATCCGCTTCACGGAGGCCGACGGTCCGGTGGTCCCCATCCGGGGCCGCAGCTACGACCACATCGGCTTCGAGGTGGACGGGCTGGAGGCGTTCTGCGAGGAGCTCGAGGCGCGCGGCATCACGCTCGACCGGCCGTACACGGTGCTCGAAGAGCTGGACATCGCCATCGCCTTCCTCACCGATCCGTGGGGTATCACGATCGAGCTGACGGAAGGCCTCGACAATTACTAGGAGAGGATCGGATGGGGTGCACGAAAGCAATCGTCGGCGCCGTCGCATTGCTGGCCCTGGCGGCCGTCCCCGCGGCGGCCCAGCGGCCGATTCCCAACGTCAACGACGGCAACGCGCTGGCGCGCGAGTGCGGCGCGGCCATCAATCAGGCGGACGGCGGACCGGTGGACCCCGAGCGGGACGAGATGGAGCGCGGCAGCGACATGGGGCAGTGCCTCGGCCTGGTCACCGGCGTGTGGCACACCCACATGATCATGGTGGACGACTTCGGCGGCCGCGAGGCGTTCTGCGCCACCGAGCAGGTCAGCGCGGGCCGCATGGCGCGCATCGTCGACGCCTATCTCCAGACCCACCCGGCCGAGCTCGATTCGTGGGATACCGTGCTGATCATGCGCGCCTTCGTCGACGCCTTCCCTTGTAACTAGCCCGATCCGCCCGCCGCGCGGCGGGCCGCCTCAGTTGGGGATGCGCAGGCGCTGGCCGACGTTGATGACCGTACGACGGCCCATGTTGTTGGCGGCCTGGATCGCCCGCACGCTCGTGCCGTAGCGCTCGGCGATCTTGCCCAGGGTGTCGCCGCGCTGCACGCGGTGCGTGACCACCGCCGCCGAAGCCGAAGGCGAAGGCGGCATGCGCAGGCTCTGGCCGATCTGAATGGTGGTGCGGCGGCCCATGTCGTTGGCGGACTGGATGGCCCGCACGGTGGTCCCGTAACGCCGCGCCAGATCGGTCAGGTTGTCGCCCCGCACGACGCGGTGCGTGGCCGCCGAAGCCGCAGGCGAAGGCGGCGGTGACGCGCTGACGGCACTCGCCCGCGGCTCCGGCGCCCGCTCCGCCGCCGAAGCCGAAGGCGGCGGTGGCTCCGCGTTAGACGCCACCTCCGCCGCAGGCGAAGTCGGCATGCGCAGGCGCTGCCCGATGCTGATGACGGTGTTACGGCCCATGTTGTTGGCGGCCTGGATGGCCCGCACGCTGGTGCCGTAGCGCCGCGCGAGCCCACCCAGGGTGTCGCCGCTGCGCACGCGGTGCGTGGCGTGGGCCGGCCGCGGCGGCTCGCGCTCGATGCGCAGCGTCGCGCCCGGCGTCAGCCGCTCGTCCCACAGGCCGTTGTCACGGATGATGCGCCAGGCGGACGTATTGTGCCGGCGGGCGATGGCGCCGACGTCGTCTCCCGCCTGCACGCGGTAGGTCGTTGCCGCGCGGCGCTGCCGCTCGCGCGCCAGCGGGATCTGCAGCGCCTGTCCGGCGGGCAGCGTCTGCAGCCGCCACAACCGGTTTTCCTCGCGGAACTTGTCGCGGTCGGCCTCCAGCACCAGCGCGATGTGGAGGATGTTGTCGCCGTGCCGCGTGCGGTACTCGACGTAGCCGTTACCGCGCGGCGCCAGCAGGTCCGAGCGCGGCGCCGGCGGGTAGGCGATAAGCTGCCCCTCCCGCAGCGCGCGCGTCGCGAGGAACGGGTTGTGCATCCGCAACTGCACCAGCGGGATGCCGAGCCGCCGCGACAGACTCCACCAGTCGTCGCCGCCGCGCACCGTCGCGAGCTGCATCTGCGAGGCGTAGTGGCGGATCGACCGCTCGTGCAGCATCAACGTGTTGCGGTACTGCCCGACCGCCAGGATGTACTGCAGCGTCTCGAGCGGCGGGCGGCCGCGACGCACCCGGCCCGGACCGGCGTTGTAGGCGCCGAGCGCGTAGTCCTCGCGGCCGAACTGGCGAATCATCTGCGACAGGTACTTGATGCCCGCCTCGATGTTGGTCTCGACCCGCAGCGAGCGGAAGGTGGCCGGCATCACCTGGAAATAGCCGCGCGCGCCCGCGTGCGAGCTCAGGTTGCCGTTGCCGCCCGACTCGTGGAGGCAGACTGCGCGCGCGAGGTCGAGGTCGACGCCGTACTGCTCCGTGAAGCGGCGGATGTCGTCCTCGATCTCCATCGTCTTGCGGTACATGCCGAGCAGCCCGGGCGACAGGTCGTCGACCGGCAGCAGGGCGTCCGGCTGCGGCGAGTCGTCCGTCTGCGCGGCCGGCGGGGGCCCGGCGACGGCGGGCGACGGGATGGTGAAGAGCAGCAGCGGCGCGAAAGCGGCGCCGCACAGGCAGGTGGTCCAGGCAATCCGCGAACGATGCATCTGTACCTCTTAGCTGGCTGTGACTCGCGTTTGGTCTGCGCCTATTATGCACCATTATTGTGCAGTCCTGCGCATGTCCGCGCAGATTGGCGCGCACGGCCAATATAATTGGCCCACGGGCTGCAAGGGTCCCTCCCGGTCCGGCTTCCCAATGCGTCTGCAGTTCAATTCCGCAGCCCGGCGGCTGCTGCCGTACGTCACCCGCTACCGCGCGCGCTTTGCGGTCGGCGCGGTGTTCCTGCTGCTGACCACCGCCATTCAGCTCGTGGCGCCGTGGGTGCTCAAGCTGGCGGTCGACGACCTGACGGCCGGCGTGACCCGCGGCAAGCTGGGGCTGTACGCCGCCGCTCTCATCGGCATCGCCGCGTTGGGCGGCGTCTGCCGCTTCCGGATGCGGTGCGTCATCATCGGCGCCTCGCGGCTGATCGAGTACGACCTGCGCAGCCACTTCTTCGGGCGCTTGCAGCGGCTCGACCTCTCGTACTTCCAGCGCAACCGCACCGGCGACCTGATGTCGCGCGCCACGAACGACCTCAACGCGGTGCGCATGATGGTGGGGCCGGCGCTGATGTACGCCGCCAGCACCGGCATCCTGTTCGTCGTGGCGGTCGCCCTGATGCTGTCGATCTCCGTCTGGCTCACGCTGATCGTGCTGCTGCCGCTGCCGCTCGTCTCGATTGCGGTGCGCCGATTCGGAGACGCCATCTACGACCGCTCGGAGCGGATCCAGGCGCAGCTCGCCCGCATGAGCGCCATTGCCCAGGAGGCGCTGGCCGGGGTGCGCGTCGTGCGGGCGTACGGCCGCGAGGCGGTGGAGCTCGACCGCTTTGAAGCGGCCAACCGGGAGTACGTGGCGCGCAGCCGGTCCGTCATCCGGATCCAGGGCCTGTTCTTCCCGAGCCTGGCGTTCTGCCTCGGCCTGTCGGCGCTGGTCGTGCTGTGGGCCGGCACGCGGGAGGTAGTGGCGGGCCGCATGACCACCGGCGACTTCGTCGCCTTCAATGCGTACCTCACCATGCTCGCCTGGCCGGTGATTGCGTTCGGCTGGGTCACCAATCTGCTGCAGCGCGGCATGGCGGCGTGGCAGCGGATGCTGGCCGTGGCCGACGCGGAGCCGGACGTGCGCGACGCGCAGCCGCAGGGCGCCGCGCCGGCGCCGGTGGAGCTGCGCGGGCGGGTGGAATTCCGCGACCTTTCGTTCGCCTACAACGGGCAGCCGGTGCTGGAAGGGGTGTCGGCGGTCGTGGAGCCGGGGCAGATGCTGGCGCTGGTCGGGCCGACCGGCTGCGGCAAGTCGACGCTGATCAACCTGCTGCCGCGCCTGTTCGACCCGCCCCCGGGCACGGTCTTGGTGGACGGCGTGGACGTACGCCAATTGCCGCTGGCGGTGCTGCGCGGCGCCATCGGCTACGTGCCGCAGGAGCCGCTGCTGTTCTCCGACACGGTGGCCGGGAACGTGGCGTTCGCGGCGTCCGGGGACGGCGCCCCGGCAGAGGCCGTCGAGTCAGCGGTCGCGCTGGCCTGCCTCGACACCGACGTCGCCGGCTTCCCGGACGGGCTGGAGACGACGGTCGGCGAGCGCGGCCTGACGCTGTCGGGCGGGCAGCAGCAGCGCGTGGCGCTGGCCCGCGCGCTGTTGACCGACCCGCGCATCCTGATTCTCGACGACGCCCTCTCGGCGGTCGACGCCCGCACGGAGGAGGCGATCCTGACGCGGCTGCGCGGCGTCATGCGGCAGCGCACGTCCATCGTGGTCTCGCACCGCATCTCCACCGTGCGCGGCGCGGACCTGATCCTGGTGCTCGATCGCGGCCGGGTGGTGGAGCGCGGCACGCACGACGAGCTGCTCGCCGCCGGCGGGCTGTATGCCGGCCTCGACCGGCAGCAGCGGCTGGCGGCCGCCCTGGAGGAGGCGTAACGGCCATGGCCGCGAACCTCCACGACGAGCCGCTCGAGGCGGCCTACGACGCGCGCCTGCTGCGGCGCCTGCTGCGCTACCTCGTGCCGCACCGCCGCACCGCCGCGGTGGCTTTCTCGGCCATCGTCGGCCACGCGCTGCTGCAACTGGCCGAGCCGTACCTGATCAAGCTGGCCATCGACCGCCACATCCTGACCGGCGAGCTGGCAGGCCTGGAGCTGATTGCCGCGGCGCTGCTCGTCATCCTGACCGGCTCGTTCCTGCTGGAGTACCTGGAGACGTACACCATGGGGATGGTCGGGCAGCGGATCATGTACGACCTGCGGATGGAGATATACGCCCACCTGCAGCGCATCGACGTCGCCTACTACGACCGCCATCCGGTGGGGCGTCTGATGACGCGCGTCACCACCGACGTGGACGCGCTGAACGACCTGTTCGCGTCCGGCGTCATCTCGGTATTCCGGGACATCGTGCTGCTGGTGGGCATCATGGGCGTGCTGCTGTGGATGGACTGGCGGCTGGCGCTGGTGGCGTTCTCGGTGCTGCCGCTCATCGCGCTCGTCACGCAGTGGTTCCGGCGCAACGCGCGCGCGTCGTACCGCGCGGTGCGCGGCTGGATCGCGCAGATCAACGCGTCGCTGCAGGAGAACATCAGCGGGATGTCGACGGTGCAGCTGTTCCGCCGCGAGGCGCGCAGCTTCGCGGCGTTCGACCGGCTGAACCGCGGCCACACGCAGGCCAACCTCGATTCGATCTTCTATTACGCGGTCTTCTATCCGGCCATCGAGCTGATCGGCGCGGTGGCGGTGGCGGCCATCATCTGGTACGGCGGCGGCTGGACGCTGGAGGGGACGCTGACGCTCGGCACGCTGGTGGCGTTCATCCAGTACTCGCAGCGCTTCTTCCGGCCGATCAGCGACCTGTCGGAGAAGTTCAACATCCTGCAGGCGGCCATGGCGTCGTCGGAGCGCATCTTCGGCCTGCTCGACACGCCGCCGCGGCTGGCCGGCCCGGCCGCCGGGCGGCTGCCGGACGGCCCCGGGCGGATCACGTTCGAGCATGTCTGGTTCGCCTACCGCGGCGAGGACTACGTGCTGCGCGACGTCTCGTTCAGCGTCGAGCCGGGCGAGCGCATCGGCATCGCCGGGGCGACCGGGGCCGGCAAGACGACGCTGATCAACCTGCTGCTGCGGTTCTACGACGTGAGCCGTGGGCGCATCGCCATCGACGGCGTCGACATCCGCGAGATCCCGCTCGACCACCTGCGGCGACGCTTCGGGCTGGTGCTGCAGGACGTGTTCCTCTTCTCGGGCACCATCCGCGAGAACATCGCCTGCGGAGCGGATGCCGTCTCCGACGCGGAGGTGCGCGCCGCGGCCGACGCCGCGCACGCCGGCCCCTTCATCGACCGCCTGCCCGGCGGGCTGGACGCCGCGGTGGCCGAGCGCGGCGCGACGCTGTCGGCGGGTCAGAAGCAGCTGCTCTCGTTCGCCCGCGCGCTGGCGTTCGACCCGCGCGTGCTGGTGCTCGACGAGGCGACGTCGAACGTGGACACCGCCACCGAGATGCTGATCCGCGACGCCCTCCACCGCCTCATTTCAGGGCGCACAACGCTGGCGATCGCGCACCGCCTCTCGACGCTGCGCGACATGGACCGCATCCTGGTGTTTCACAAGGGAGAGCTGCGCGAGGCGGGGCCGCACCGCGCGCTGCTGGCGCGGCGGGGCATCTATCACACGCTGTACCAACTGCAGTACCGCGACCAGGAAACGGCGCTCGCCTAGGAGCCCGTGGTGAAACCCCGGCTGCTGCATCCCGCCTGAGCTGCGTTGCTCGTCGCTCACATATTGGGAATATGCTCGCTCCTCGCGCCTTGTCAGCCGGGCGCGTCACCGCTCTCGGTGCGACGCGGGGTTTCACCACGGGCTCCTAGCGGAAATGCTCGTAGCCGTCCGGCAGCGGCGTGTCGGCGCCGGCGCGGCGCACCACGACGCCGCGCACGCGGGTGATGACGCCGATGCGGGTGAGCGGCACGCCGCGCGCCATGCGGCCGATGGCGGCCAGCCGCCGCCCGGCGCGGGCGGGGGCGGTGAACAGCAGCTCGTAGTCCTCGCCCGCCAGGCCGGCGTCCAGCGGGTCGCGGCCGTGCTGCTCGAACCAGCGCCGCGCGCCCGGCTCGATCGGCACCGCCGCGGCGTCGACGACGGCGCCCGCGCCGCTGGCGGCCGCCAACTGGTGGAGGGCGTCGGCCAGCCCGTCGCTCAGGTCGACGCAGGCGCGCGCCGTCCGCGTGCGGCCGAGCAGGCGCCCGAGGCGCACGCGCGGCTCCGGGCGCAGGTAGCGCTGGCGGCACGCCTCCAACTCGACGTCCCGGGCGTCCGAGCCACCGGCCGCGCTCTGCAGCAGGTCGAGCCCGGCCGCGGCGCCGCCGATGCTGCCGCTGAGGTACAGCCCGTCGCCCGGCCGGGCCGCCGAGCGCAGCAGCACCCGCCGCCGCTTGACGCTGCCGAGCGCGGTCACCTCCACGAAGAGCGGTCCGGTCGAGCGGGTGACGTTGCCGCCGACGACCGCCGTGGCGTGCCGCGCGGCCAGCGCCGCGACGCCCTTGGCGAGCGCGTCCAGGTCGGCGACGGGAAACGCATCCGGCAGGCCCAGCGAGAGCAGCGCATGGCGCGGGACGGCGCCCATCGCCGCCAGGTCGCTCAGGCTGGC
>JAGWAI010000069.1:9348-12323 GCA_021296485.1 Acidobacteriota bacterium | reverse complement strand
CGGCGGCGTGAACCGCCGGTCGACGTGCACGCCGTCCACGACGGTGTCGGTGGTGACTGCGGTGAGCGTGCCGCGCTCCGGCTCGACGACCGCGGCGTCGTCGCCGATGCCGACGGCGACCGAGGCGCCGGGCGCCGGCAGCGCTGCCGCGACGCGGGCGATCAGCGCCCGCTCGCCGAGGTCGGCGACGGTCGGTCCGGCGGGCGCATTCAACACGGACTCCCGGAACGGACTAGCGGGCGAAGTCGATGGCGCGGGTCTCGCGGATCACCGTGACCTTGATCTGTCCGGGGTATTCCAGCTCGTTCTCGATCCGCTTCGCGATGTCCTTCGACAGCCAGACGGCCTCCTCGTCGGACACCTGTCCGCTCTCGACCATGATCCGGATCTCGCGTCCCGCCTGCAGCGCGAACGCCTTGTTGACGCCCTTGAACGAGTCGGCGATGCCCTCGAGCTGCTCCAGGCGCTTGACGTACGACTCCAGGATGTCGCGCCGCGCGCCCGGCCGGGCCGCCGACACGGCGTCCGCCGCCTGCACGATCATCGCCTCGAGCGACGGCCAGTCGATGTCCATGTGGTGGGCGGCCATCGCGTCCACCACGGCGTCGCTCTCGCCGTGCTGCCGCAGGAAGGCGATGCCCAGTTGCAGGTGCGTGCCGTCCAGGTCGCGGTCCATCGCCTTGCCGATATCGTGCACGAACGCGGCGCGGATGCAGACGTGCGCGTCCAGGCCGACCTCGCGGGCCATCACCCCCGCCAGGTAGGCCACCTCCTTGGAATGGGCCAGGACGTTCTGCCCGTAGCTGGTGCGGAACTTCAGCCGCCCCATCATGCGGTAGATCTCCGGGTGCATGTCGTGCAACCCCAGCTCGAAGCCGGCTGCCTCGCCCTCCTTGCGGGTCGATTCGTCGAGCTCGGACGTGACCTTCTCGACCACCTCCTCGATGCGCGCCGGGTGGATGCGGCCGTCGGCCACGAGCTGCTCGATAGCCTGCTTGGCGACGGTCCGCCGGTACGCGTCGAAGCTCGACAGGATGATCGCTCCGGGGGTGTCGTCGACGATCAGCTCCACGCCGGTGGCGTTCTCCAGGGCGCGGATGTTGCGCCCCTCGCGGCCGATGATGCGGCCCTTGAGGTCGTCGCTGGGCAGGTCGACCACGGAGACGGTCGCCTCGATGGCGTGCTCGGCCGCGCTGCGCTGGATGGCCTGCGTGATGATCTGGCGCGCCTTTTCGGCGGCGCTCTCGCGCGCCTCGTGCTCCAGCCGCTTCACCAGGTTGGCGGCGTCCCGGCGCGCGTCCGACTCGATCTGGCGGAGCAGCGCGTCCTTCGCCTCGTCGGCCGTCATGCCCGATACCCGCTGCAGCTCGCGCTGCCGCTCCGCGCCCAGCTGCTCGTAGCGCTCCGCGCGCGCGCTCGCCGTCGCCTCGCGCTCGCGCAGCGACTCCTCGCGCCGGCCCAGCTCCTGGTCCTTCTGCGCGGCCGCCGACGCGCGGTCGGCCAGCGCCCGCTCGCGGTCTTCCTGCGTGCGCATGCGGCCGGCCAGCGCGCGCTCCTCCTCGGCCGCCTGCTCGCGCGTCTGGCGCGCCTCGGCCGCGGCCTTCTGGCGCAGCGCGTGCGACTCTTCCCTGGTGGCGAGCAGCAGCTCCTTCTGCCTGGCTTCGGCGTCGCGCAGCAGGCGCGCGGCGTCGTCCTGCGCGCGGCCGACGATCTGCCGCGCCGCGTGACGGCGCGCCACGAACCAGGCGAGTAGCAGGACGATGCCCGTCAGGAGGGTGACGGCCGCGGGGATGACGCCCGATGCGAACTGGCCCATGTGAGTCGTCCCGACGGACTCACAGGCAGCCGTTCGACGCTCGCCGAGTGCCGGCCGGACGCGATCAGGTACAGTGCGCGCCGGCGCTCGACGCGGTCAGTGGTGCAGCGCCAAAGGGCCCCGCGTTGCCGTGTGGGGAGGTCGCATGAACCTGCCTCGGCAGGGAGAACCGCTGCAAGTACCCTGCTTCAGGCTTCCTCGCGCGGAGGCTTGCACACCACAGGGCGTCACGGCTCTCATCATCATCGCGTTGGTTCAAGCGATCCCCCGGACCATCACAAACAAAGCAGGGATAAACCCTTAATCACTGGCCACCCGCAGCCCGCGAGCCGCAGTAACAGATGCCGTATTCCGTCTGTGTCCCGATATTAGAATCAACCCGGATCGCTGGCAATAAGCCGCCTACGCCGGCTGCGCCGGCTTCGGCGGCTTCGGCGCCGAAGGCGGCGGGCTATCGAGGGCCGAGTCGATCAGCTCCTCGAGCTCCAGGGTCAGCCGGCGTGCGTCGCTGCCGCTGGCGCGCGCGTCCAGCAGGCGGAAATGCTCGTCGGCGATATTGAGCGCCGTCAGCACCGCGATGCGGACGGTGTCGCCGCCGCGCATCTGATCGGCCGCCGCGTGCATCTTGCGGTCGACGTACTCCGCAATGCGCTTCACGTACGCCGCGTTCAGGTTGCTTCTGACCGGGTACTGGCCGCCGAATACCTCAACCGTGACGATGTCCGCGTCGCGGGTCTTGGTCATGCCTCGGTGAGCGCTTCCTGATCCTCCAGGGAGGCGCCGATGGTCTCGATCTGCCGCAACATCCGCTCCACGCGCTCGCGGATCTGTTCGCGCTCTTTCAGCAGGCGCTGCGCTTCCGCCGCCTGCGTGGCGCCGGCGTGCTCCACCTGCGCGCGCAGCGCGTCGACTTCGCGGAGCAGGGAGGCGTTCTCCTCGCTCGCCTCCGCGAGCGCGGCGCGCGTCCGCTCCAGCTGGTCGATCAACCCCTTCACCTTTTCCGCGAGACGTTCGACCTGTACGAGGTCGAGCGTCTGGGCCGATTCATCCATCGTCATTCCTCCCATCCTTTCGCACGACCGCCCCATGCTCGGCGGCCAGACTGTCAATGACGGCGGCCATGGTCCGCGTCACCTCGACGTCCGTGAGCGTGCGATCG
>JAGWAI010000069.1:5393-9313 GCA_021296485.1 Acidobacteriota bacterium | reverse complement strand
CCCGCGTAGCGGTCGAATTCGCGCACGTCAACGAGCGTCCGCGGCGCTGCCGCCCGGATCGTGCCACGAACCGCGCGCGCGGACAAGGCGGCGTCGACCACCACGGCGAGGTCGCGGATAATCGCCGGATGACGCGGCAACGGCGCGGCGTGCAGCGCGCGGCGGTCGGTCGCCAGCCGGTCCAGCGCCTGCAGGTCCAGTTCGGCGGCCAGCAGCGCGCCGCCGGCCGCCGGGAAGCCGCGGCGGGTCGCCAGCGCCGGGTCGATCTGGCCCGCCCGGCCGATGGTCTCCTCCCGTCCGTCGCGCGCCCGCCCGTGGATGACCGCCGCGCGGCCGGCCACGAACGGCGCGCCGTCAACGGCGGCGGCGCTCTCGAACGCCGCCTCTATGCCCAGCGCCTCGCACGCCCGCTCGACGATGCCGCTGACGTCGAACAGGTCCGCCGCGCGGGTGGCGCGGCTCCAGTGCCGCGGCTCGCCGGCGCCGGTCACGACGATGCCCGCGGCTGCCGCCTCGCCGCCGCCGCGGCTGAACCGCTTGCCGATCTCGAACAGCCGGATGTCGTGGTGCCCGTGCCGGCGGTTGTGGACGGCGGCGTCGACCAGGCCGGGCAGCAGCGACGGCCGCAGCACGGTGAATTTCTCCGACAGCGGGTTGGCGAGCGCCACGATCCCGGCCGCGTCGGCGGCGAACGGCTCGGCCGCCGCCCGCTCGATGAACGTGTAGGTGAACGCCTCCGAGCAGCCGCCGGCCGTCAGCGCGCGCGTGAGCAGCCGGTTGCGCCGCAGCCAGCCGCCGGGCTGCGCGGCGGGCCGCGAAAGCGCGGGAAAGGTGGACGGCAGGTGGTCGTAGCCGTAGTGCCGGGCGATCTCCTCGATCAGGTCGATCTCGCGGCTGACGTCGACGCGGTGCGTCGGAACGGTGACGTCCCAGGATGCGCCGCCATCCGCCTCCCGCACCCCGAATCCGAGCCGCCGCAGCGTGACCGGGATGAACGCGGCGTCGACGTCGACGCCGAGCACGCGGCCCACGCGAGCGTGGCGCAGGGTGATGGCCGGGGCGCGCCGCCGCTGCGGATAGCAGTCGATAATCGGCCCGCGCGCGCGCCCGCCGGCGATGTCGGCGAGCAGGCCCCTGAGCCGCCGCAGCGCGGCCACCGGCGTCTCGCTGTCCGTGCCCCGTTCGAAGCGGAACGACGCGTCGGTGGACAGCGCGGTGCGCTTGCTGGTGCGCCGCACCGAGATCGGATCGAACCAGGCGCTCTCGAGCACGACGGTGCGCGTGGCCGTCGATACCTCCGATGCCGCACCGCCCATCACGCCGGCCAGCGCCTGCGGCCGCTCGGCGTCGGCAATCACGAGCATTTCGGGGTCGAGCTGGTGGTCGCGGCCGTCGAGCGTGCGCAGGGTCTCCCCGGGCGCCGCGCGGCGGATCCGCAGCGCCGGGCCGGCCAGGCGCGCCAGGTCGAAGGCGTGCAGCGGCTGTCCCAGCTCCAGCATGACGTAGTTGGTGGCGTCGACGACGTTGTTGATCGGCCGCATGTCGGCCGCTTCCAACCGCGCGGCGAGCCAGGCGGGCGAGCGGCCGATGGTCACGTCGTCCACCGCCGCCGCGTAGCGCGGGCACAGGTCGGGACTCTCGATGGCGATGGGCAACTCCACGTCGCCGCCATCACCGCCGTCGCCGCCGCGCTCCTCGGCGGGCGCGCCGCTACCGTCCAGCAGCGGCAGGCCGTAGATCGTGGATACCTCGCGCGCGACGCCGCGCACGCTCAGGCAGTCGGGCCGGTTGGTGGTGATCTCCAGGTCGAGCACCGCGTCCCCCGCGGCGCCATCGGGCGCGGCGGCGATGTCGGACACCTCGAACCCGCGCATCGTCAGGGCGTCGGCCAGGTCGCGCGGGTCGCGGTCGACCGCCACGAACTCCCGCAGCCAGGAGACCAGGATCTTCAAGAGGGGAATTGCTCCAGCAGATGGAGGTCGTTGCCGTAGAAGCGGCGGATGTCGTCGACGCGGTACTTCAGCAGCGCCACGCGGTCGATGCCGATGCCGAACGCCCAGCCGCTGAAGCGCTCCGCGTCGTAGCCGACCGCCTCGAACACCGCGGGGTGCACCATGCCGGCGCCCAGGATCTCGATCCACCCGGTCTGCTTGCAGACGGCGCAGCCGTCGCCGTGGCAGAAGACGCAGGTGATGAACACCTCGGTACTCGGCTCGGTGTACGGAAAGAAGCTGGGCCGGAACTCGACGCGCGTGTCGTCATCGAACAGCGCCCGCAGAAAGTGCTCCAGCGTGCCCTTGAGGTCTCCCATCGTGACCGTCTCGCCCACCAGCAGGCCCTCGACCTGCTGGAACATCGGCGAGTGGGTCAGGTCCGGGGTGTCGCGGCGGTACACCAGGCCGGGGGCGATGATCCGGATCGGCGGCTCATGGGTCTCCATGTAGCGGATCTGCATGCCCGAGGTGTGCGTGCGCAGCAGGGTGGCCGGCCGCCCGCCGCCGGGCGCCGGAATCGAGCCGTCGAGGTACAGCGTGTCCTGCATGTCGCGCGCCGGGTGCGCCGCCGGCATGTTGAGCGCCTCGAAGTTGTGGTAGTCGTCCTCCGCCTCGGGACCCTCCAGGATCTCGAAGCCGATGGCGGAGAAGATCGACTCCATCTCTTCTCGCACGAGCGAGAGCGGGTGCCGGTGGCCGAGCGCCGGGGCGCGCCCGGGCAGCGTTGCGTCGACCGCGCCCGCCGGACCGCGGCGCTTCTCGGCGGCCTCGCGGCGCGCCGTCAGCTCGCCTTCGATCTCCTGCTTGAGCGCGTTGGCGGCCTGGCCGAGCGCGCGCCGCCGCTCGGGCGGTGCGCCGGCCAGCGTCTTGAGCAGCGCGACGAGCCGGCCGCGCTTGCGGCCGAGGTAGCGGTCGCGGAGGTCCTGCAGATCGCGCGTGGATGCGGCACGCTCCAGGTCGGCGCAGAACGCCTCCCGGAGGGCGCTCACCTCAGGAGGAATAACCACCGCGGGAGCCGTCCCGCTAGGCCCGGGCTTCGCGCGCCTGGGCGGCGATGTGCGCGAACGCGGCCGGATCCTGCACCGCGAGGTCGGCGAGCGCCTTGCGGTCGAGGCCGATTCCGGCCAGCTTGAGGCCGTGCATCAACTGGCTGTAGCTGAGGTCGTGCAGGCGCGCGGCCGCGTTGATGCGGATCACCCACAGGCGGCGGAAGTCGCGCTTCTTGCGCCGCCGGCCGATGTACGCGTAGACGAGCGACGTCTCCACCGCTTCCTTCGCCGCGCGGTACAGCTTGCTCTTGGTCTGATAGAAACCCTTGGCTCTGGCCAGCAGGCGGCGCCGCTTGTTGCGCCGCAGGCTGCCACGTTTCACTCGGGGCATGTCCTACTCCAGCTGTCCGGTTCCGGTCCGGGCTATTTGTACGGAATCATCCGCTTCAGGCGCGGGACGTCGGCTTCGTCCACCAGCGTGGTGCCGCGCAGTCCCCGCCGCCGCTTGGCGGTCTTGCTCGTCAGGATGTGCTGCTTGAATGCCTTGGCGCGGCGGATCTTGCCGCTGCCGGTCGTTCCGAAGCGCTTGGCGGCGCCGCGGTGAGTCTTCATCTTGGGCATCGTTCTAGCGTCCCTTCCGGGCAACCGTGCGGCTGCTCAGAATGGTGTGCATCTGGTTACCTTCCATGCGTGGAATCGTTTCCTGCACCACGGTCTCGCCCAGCTCTTCCACGAGCCGCTCGAGGATGTGACGGCCCAGCTCCGGGTGCGCCATCTCGCGGCCGCGGAAGAAGATGGTGGCCTTCACCTTGTCCCCGTGGGCGAGGAACCGTTCCACGTGCTTCTTCTTGAACTGATAGTCGTGCTCGTCGACCTTCGGCCGGAACTTGATCTCCTTGACCTCGATCGTCTTCTGATTCCGCTTGGCCTCGCGGGT
>JAGWAI010000069.1:0-5376 GCA_021296485.1 Acidobacteriota bacterium | reverse complement strand
ATGCGGCAGACGGGCGGCATGGCCGTGGGCGAAACCTCCACGAGGTCGAGACCCTTCGACCGCGCGATCACCAGCGCCTGCTGCGGCGGCATCACGCCGAGCTGTTGTCCCTCGTCGTCAATGACGCGAATCTCGCGCACCCGGATCCGCTCGTTGGTGCGGGTGCGGTTGGCACGGAAATCCCGCTTCGGCCCTCTTGAAAACGCTATGACAGTCTCCCTTCCGCTCGATTCCCGCTATTCGGCCGCCGGCGCCTTGCGCTTTATCTCGTCGAGGGCCGCGGCGATGAATGCGCCGACCGGCCGGGCGCCCTGGTCCCCGCCGCCTCGCGTGCGCACGGCAACGCTGCCGGCCGCCGCCTCGCGGTCGCCGGCCACCAGCATGTAGGGGACCTTGCCGAGTTGCGCTTCGCGGATCTTATACCCGATCTTCTCCTGGCGGGCATCCAGCTCGACCCGCAGGCCGGCCGCCGCCAGTTGCTCGCGCACGGACTCGGCGTACTCGGCGTGGCGGTCGGCAATCGGCAGCACCACCGCCTGCACCGGCGCCAGCCACAGCGGGAAGCCGCCGGCGTAGTGCTCGATCAACAGCGCGATGAAGCGCTCGAAGCTGCCGAAGATGGCGCGGTGGATGACCACGGGACGGTGCTCGTGGTTGTCGGCGCCCACGTACTTCAGGTTGAACCGCTGCGGCAGCTGGTAGTCGAGCTGGATGGTCGCGCACTGCCACTTGCGGCCGATGGCGTCCATCACGTGGAAATCGATCTTGGGGCCGTAGAAGTTGCCCTCGCCCTCGGAGACGGCAAATGGCCGGCCGGCCGCCTCGAGCGCCCCGCGCAGCTGCGCCTCGGCGCGGTCCCAGGTGGCAACGTCGCCCAGGTGATCGTCCGGACGGGTCGATAGCTCGGTCGTGTAGCGCAGGCCGAAGTCGGCGTACACGCCGTCCACCAGCCGCAGCAGCCGCTCGACCTCCGCGCCAATCTGGTCCTCGGCGACGAAGCAGTGGGCGTCGTCCTGCGCGAACTGCCGCACCCGCGTCAGCCCCGACAGCACGCCGGAAGCCTCCTGGCGGTGCAGCACCCCCTGGTCGGCGAAACGCAGCGGCAGCTCGCGGTAGCTGCGCACCTGGCTGGCGAAGATCAGCATGTGGCCGGGGCAGTTCATCGCCTTCAGCCCGAACGGCTCCTGATCCGACTCCACGAGGAACATGTTCTCGCGGTAGTGCTCCCAGTGCCCGGACGTCTCCCAGAGCTGCTTGTTGAACACCAGCGGCGTGCGCACCTCCTGGTAGCCGCCCGAGGCCAGCCTGCCGCGGATGTACTCGGAGAGCAGGCCGTACAGCAGCGCGCCCTTCGGCAGCCAGAACGGCGCACCGGGCGCCCAGTGGTGGAACGTGAACAGCCCCAGCTCGCGCCCCAGCTTGCGGTGGTCGCGCTTCTTCGCCTCCTCCAGCCGCGTGAGGTGCTCGTCGAGCGCGGAGCGCTTGAAGAACGCGGTGCCGTAGATCCGCTGCATCGGCTGGTTGGCCGCGTCGCCCTTCCAGTAGGCGTTCGAGCTGCTCAGCACCTTGAACGCCTTGAGGCGGCCGGTGGACGGCACGTGCGGCCCGGTGCAGAAGTCGATGAAGGCGTCCTCGATGGTGTAGCACGAGACGACGTCGCCGCCCTTCTCCTCGATGAGCTGCACCTTGAGCGGCTCGCCGCGATCGGCGAAGTACGCCTTGGCGTCCGCCTTCGGCAGCATCTTGCGCTCGTAGGCCAGGTCGCGCGACGCCAGCTCGCGCATCTTCTCCTCGATGGCGACGAGGTCCTCGGGGACGAAGGGGCGGTGGACGATGAAGTCGTAGAAGAAGCCGTCGTCGGTCGGCGGGCCGATGCCGCACTGCGCTTCGGGGAACAGCGCCGTGACCGCCGCCGCCAGCAGGTGCGCGGTGCTGTGGCGGTACAGCTCCAGCGCGCCCGGCGTCTTCGGGGTCACCACGGTGAGCGCCGCGTCGCTGTCGAGCGGATACGACAGGTCGACCATGCGCTCGTCGACGTACGCCGCGAGCGCCTCGCGGGCGAGCCGCGGCGAGATCCCCGCCGCCACATCGCGGACCGGCGTGCCGGCCGGGACGGTCCGGGTGGAACCATCCGGTGTGCTGACGGTGACCTGGCTCATGCAGTGAATGCGGTGTCGTTCAATGCCGGTGTGCATGGTAGGCACGGGCGGACTTGAACCGCCGACCTCCTGCATGTCAAGCAGGCGCTCTAACCAACTGAGCTACGCGCCTTTGCTGCATGGGTCGAGTGCTGCGGGGACGAGACGATCATGCGTCCGACCATGATCGCCCATTCCGGCAAACTGCGTCAACTCTAGTCGGGGCTACGCCCCGAACCCCCGGCAGGCGCTGGCGGGGACCCCGTGGCCCCGCGCCGCGCCTGCCGAGCCGCGCCGTGCGCGGCCTGGGGACGACCGCCGGGTACTCGTCGTCCCCTTCAAGTGCCCAACAAGTCAGCTTCCAGCGGCCCTCCAGGAGTAGCGGGACGAGGTGCTGGAGCCGCGTCCGTCTCCGGGGCCGCGGGTTCTTCATTGTTGCGTGGGGTCGGACTCATTCGGGTCTCCTACAGGAAGGTGCGCCCGGTCCACTTGACCTCTCCGTTCATGGGGGCGTCGGGCGGCCAGGGCCGTGTGGGCCAGGTGTGCTTGTCGGGGTTGTCGCTGACGAGTTGCCAGGAGCCGCCGGCGTCCTTGCCGGCGCGCTTGATGATCAGGCCGTCCTCGGTCCGGACGACGTAGATGCGGCCGATGCGCCGCAATCCGCCTGACCGCCTCCGGCAAGGGGTCGCAGTAGCCACCGGCGTGGCTATGCCAAGCGAGCCAACATAGTACACTGCACGCAGCAGCCGACTCGGCAGCTCGACGTTGGCGGCTGCATCGGGCGCAGGCGTTGTGGCACCATCGTGACGGGAAGCACCGTGGGTGGACATTATTACGGCCCGTGACACACTGCGCACCCAAGGCCCTCTCCATTTCGCCGCCGCCTCGACAATCCACCGCCGGATGCAGACGACCTTCGGCGGATCGATTTCTCTCAGGCGTCGTATCGCACCACGGGAAGCCAACCCATCCCCGCGAAAGCTTCACCATATTCCGCAACGCCCCTTGCGACCTCGGATAGACCCGGACGAACCCGAAGTTGAGCCGACAATTCAGAAAATAAGATCGTGTTGCTCTTGCCGCATCGTTGCGCGCAATTGACCTGGATCGCGTCGACAAGACCATGGTTGCTGGCGTGAAGGACCGCGCGACCAACCGCGTCGTCGTGTCGGTGGTTCAGAAGGTCGACCAGCCGACGATGACCGGTGGTTACGCCGACGGGCGCTTATGCGAAGTTCGCGGAACAACGGTAGCGCGCAGCCGGCGAACGTCATGACGCACAGAGGAGGGATCCGACCATGGGCAAACCCGGCACCGTCGTCCTCTGGACCCTGGGGCTCGCCGTGGGGGTGATCGTCGCCGCGATGGCGTGGCACCACCTTGCCTACCTCGACGCCCGCCGCAACACGCTGCATGACCTGCAGGACGTCTTCCACCCGAGTGCGGCGCTGCATGCGGTCCTGTTCGTGAAGCTCGAGCCGGAAACCGACCTGTTCGACGCAGCGCGCGCCCTGCGCGGGGCGACCGACGCGTTTTCCGGGGCGCAGACCGTCTACGTCGGCAAGGCCGCCATGAACGGCCTCCCCTCCAGCCAGTTGACCGAGGCGCTCGGCCAGGAAGTGACGTGGGACGCCGTCGCGCTCCTGCAGTTCGACGACCGCTCCGCCTACGACCGCTGGCGTGGGGACGCGGGGGTTCGGACCGTCATGGAGGGCTTCGCGACCACGTACGCCCACGGCATGAAGCGTTCCGCCCTCGCCAACCTGGTCCTCGAGCAATGGTTTCTCGTGTCGCGGGTCGTGCAGGCGGTGACGTTCCAGCCTTCCGTGCTGCCGTTCGAGCCGGCGCCGCCCCGTTCCGTCCGGGTGGCCACGGACGAACAGCGCGCGACGACGATGCTCGAAGAGCGCGAACTCGGCAGGGACGCCATACTGGTCGCCAACCTCCTCAAGACCGGAACCCCCGAGGAGGCGGCGGCCAACGCGCAGTACAGCGGCGCCATGATGGCCGTCATGGCCCGGGGCGGACACGGGCCGATGCACATCGGCACAGCGGTCACGCTTGAGGGGGATGCGGACTTCGACATGGTCGCGTTCGTCTACTACCCGGGCGTGCAGTACTTCCACGACCTGACCGGCAGCACGTTTTTCCGGGACATCATCGGCGACAAGCAGCTCGGCGACACGCAGGCGACGGTCACCGTGCCGATCCTGCACCGGCTCTGAGATTCGGGACGCACGGAACCGTGGAAGACTTCGTCGGGAACGGGCGCCGGCGAGCAGGGAAACCCCCAGCCGTGGCTGCGGACGCCTCCGCGATCGGCTCGACCTTCGGAGACTCGGCTTCGGCGTCGTCCAGCTCGAACCACGGCATGCGCCGCACGATCCACGGGACGTCCGCAACGGGAAAACGCGTGAGGTCCCCGACAACGACGGGAGTCAGCCGGTTGCTGTAGTTCTTCGACCCAAGGGCGTACTCGATGTTGCGCTTGACATCGTGTGAACTCGCCGTCTCTCTCCAGCAGCGGCCTTTCGGTGGCGCTTGGGTGCCGGCTGAACGGTTGCTCAGCCTCCGACCTCGCGTAGCTGGCCGGGCGACATCACGGCCAGCGTCTTCAGGATGTTGCCGACGAGCGGCTGCAGGTGGACCATGCGGTTCGACGGTGCCCGGATGATCAGTATGCGCAGGCCGAGGCCGCTCAGATCTTGCTGGTGGGAAAAACCTCGATCCATGCTCAACAGGGCGTCGAAATACTCGCCAGCCTGTCGGAGCAACGCGCCGTTCTTCGTTCCCGACCAACCCTCGGCTTGCACGCTGCTGACGTGGTGCCCGGTCAGCTCCGCCGCGAGAGCCCGTGGCAGATTCTCGTCAAGCAGAACGCGCACGGGCCAGAATGAAATCGCGCGCCAAGTCCAGCGCAGCGAGCGCCTGCTCCTTCGACACCGACGGGAACTGATCGAGGAACTGGTCGAGAGTCTCTCCGCCTTCCAGGTAGTCGAAGAGAGACTGAACCGGCACCCGCGTGCCGCGAAAGACGGGCGTGCCTCCGGAGATTTCCGGGGCGCTGTGGACGACGGAGTGCGATTCAGCCGGCATCCGCTCCATCATAGTCCATCAGTCCGACCGGCGCGGTACCTCCGCCGTCGTGGCTCTAGCCCGCCGTATCTTCTGCCAGCCGGACTGCCAGCCGTTTCTGATGCGCTGAGCCGTTTTCTGACGTTTTCTGACGGGTTCTGCT
>JAGWAI010000068.1:27598-27986 GCA_021296485.1 Acidobacteriota bacterium | reverse complement strand
ACCGGGCCCTTGATGTGCGCACCGTAGCTCGCCGCGCTGTAGAAGTCCCGCGACTGGAACATCGTCGTCAGCAGCGGCCGCAGCTCGTAGCCGTTGTCCCGGAACACCGAGCCCAGCTTCGCCACCAGCTCCGCAGACGGGTCCTCACGCACGAAGAAGCGGTAGATCTTCGCCGCGATGTACTCCGCCGTCACCTCCTGCTCCAGGATGATGTCGAGCACGTCCACGCCGTCGAAGTTCCCCGTGCGGCCCAGGAACGTCTTCTCCTCCTCGTCGTGCAGCGCCGGGTGCACCACGAAGTCGAGGTTCTCGAAGTTCCAGCCGGTGAAGGCGCGCGCCGCCTCGCGCACGTCCATCTCCGAGTAGTTGCCCACGCCCATCGTGAACA
>JAGWAI010000068.1:21945-27417 GCA_021296485.1 Acidobacteriota bacterium | reverse complement strand
AAGTGGCCGTGCCAGAACAGCGCCATCTTCTCTTCGAGCGGGCGGTGGGTGTCGAGCATCCGCTCGGCCCACCAGTAGCCGACGCGGCGGGTCTCGAGGAGCGTCGACCGCAGCCAGTAGAAAAAGCGGTCGGACACCGGCTGCATGTGGCGGTTGACGCCTTCGGGCTTCACCTTCACGCCCATGCCTTCGCCGCGCTTTTCCGCCAGCTCCGTCGCCGCGGGCCGACTGGGCGGAAAGTTGATCAGCGTCTCGTCCCACAGGCCGGAATGCTCGAACGGCTCGAGGTGGTCGTTCGGAATGTCGTCGAACTCGACGAGCGAGCGGACCGCCTCGGCGGGCGTCATGTCCGCCAGCTTCTGAATGTCTTCCGGGGTGCCGCCGAACCCGGCGCGCGACAGCAGGTGCGCCGCGCGGTCGTAGTTCCAGTCGTTTGCCGTGATCGGCGTGAGGTCGCCGGCCCAGGGCGCCGGCCCCGGCGACCAGTCGGGTCCGTTCGCGGAGACGGCGGCCGCGGCGAGCGCCATGGCCAGCGCAATGCATGCAGCGGTTGCGGAACGATGGCTTCGGGACATGCCTGGATTCCTTCCTCTCGCTGCAAGCGAAGCTGGCAGCGCAACGTGAATCCTACCACGACGACCGCAAATCCGCGCGCCGCAAACGCGCCGCGAAGTGATAGACTGGCGCCCTGAATAGAAGGAGTTTCCAGATGAGACATAAATTGCCTCGCCCTGCTCGGAACGGCCCCGGCCGCGGGACAGGACGGGTCAGTACCCCGCACGCCCTGGGGCGACCCGGCGCTCTCGGGCGCCTGGACCAACGCCACCATGACGCCGCTGCAGCGGCCGACCGACCTGGCCGACCAGGAGTACCTGACGGAGGAAGAGCTGGCTGCCCGCCAGGACGAGGTTGCTGAACGATCGAGCCTCGACAACCGTCCGCGCACGGAGACCGGCGCCTATAACGAGTTCTGGATGGAGCGCGGCAGCCTCAACCGCCGCACCTCGCTGGTCATCGACCCGCCGAACGGCCGGCTGCCGGCCCTGACCGAGCCGGAGCAGTTCAGGCAGACCCAGCGCACCGATTCCTATATCCAGGCAAGGTTCGACTCCTGGCTGGACTTCAACAAGCTGGACCGTTGCATTACGCGCGGGCTGCCGGGGGCCATGATGCCCGGCTTCTACAACCACAACTACCAGATCGTGCAGAGCGAGGATCACGTGGTCATCCTGGTCGAGATGATTCACGACGCGCGGATCATCCCGTTGGACGGCCGGGGGGCGCCGGACCCGCAGTTGCGGCAGTGGCTGGGTGCGTCGCGCGGCCGCTGGGACGGCGACACGCTCGTCATCGAGACCACCAACTTCAACGACAAGATCACCGGCCGCGGCGGCACGACCTTCGGCGGCAGTGAGCACCTCACGGTCGTGGAGCGCATCACGCGCCTCAGTGAGGACACGATTGACTACGAGATCACCGTGACCGACCCGACCGTGTGGACCGAGCCGTTCACCGTCTCCACACCGATGTCGGCGATGGACGAGGGCGTCTGGGAGTACGCCTGCCACGAAGGCAACTACGCGCTGCCGAACATCCTGTCCGGCGCCCGGGCCGAGGAGCGGGAAGCGGCGGGCCAGCAGCAGTAGCACCGCTTCGCACGAAGTACGGACGGGGACGGCAAGCATGGAGGCAACCGTCCCCAGGCCGCGCACGGCGCGGCCCGCCGGCAACGGAGTGGGGCGAAGGGGCCCCGCGAGTGGCCGGCGGGGTTTGGGGCGCAGCCCCAAGAGGAAGAGGAGGTTTTCGATGCGTCATCGTTCGTACTCGCTCAAGGTGGCGGCGGTTGCCGGCGCCCTGTTGCTCGCGCCCGCTTTCGTTGCCGCCCAGGACGAGAACTGGACCGCGCCGCGCACCTCGTGGGGTGCGCCGGATCTCCAGGGCGTCTGGGACTTCCGTACCCTCACCCCGTTCGAACGCCCGGTGGAGCTGGGCGACAAGGCGGTGCTGACTGCGGAGGAGGTTGCCGAATACGAAGCCCGGCGGCTGGCCGAGTTCGCCGTGCGCGACGACCAGGAACCGGCCGACGTTGTCGGCAACTACAACCAGTTCTGGTTCGACCCGGGCGACAGCGCGGTGGAGACGCGGCGTACGTCGCTCGTCGTCGATCCGCCGAACGGCCGCGTGCCGCAGCTGACGACCTCCGCCGCGCAGCAGCGGGCGGAGCTGGAGCGGGTGCGGCGCGGGCTGCTCATGCACGACATCACCCCCGGCGGCTGGGTCGAGGACATGGGGACCGATGCGCTGCAGGTGCGCTGCATCGTATGACGCCCGGCGGCTACAACCAGAACGTGCAGCTGTTCCAGACCGAGGACCACGTGGTGCTGCTCAACGAGATGGTGCACAACTCGCGCATCGTTCCGCTCGACGGGCGCCCGCATATCGATTCCGGCATTCGCCAGTGGACCGGCGACTCGCGCGGATACTGGGACGGCGACACCCTCGTGGTCGAAACGAAGAACTTCCTGCGGGAAACCGGATTCCGGCGCGGTTCGACGGACGAGCATCTGAACCTGACCGAACGCTTCACCCGCGTCTCGCCCGACACGCTGATGTATGAAGCCACCATCGACGATCCGACGGTCTGGACCACCAGGTGGACCTACCAGATCCCGATGCAGATGAACGAGCACCCGATGTACGAGTACGCCTGCCACGAGGGCAACTACGGGCTGTACAACATGCTGGCCGGCGCGCGCGAGGCGGAAAAGGCAGCCGAGGAAGCGGCTTCGAAGTAACCCGGTCCGGCGCCCGGAGCAGGCTCTCGAGATAGAACAGGAGGAGTTCGACGATGCATAGATCACATGTGATGGTGGTGGCGCTTGCGGCCGGTCTGCTGCTCGCACCGGCCCTGGCCGGCGCGCAGGATGAGAACTGGACGGCCCCGCGGACGGCTTGGGGAACACCCGATCTGCAGGGGGTGTGGGACTTCAGCACCATCACGCCGATGGAGCGACCTACCGATCTCGCCGAAACGGAAGTGTTGTCGGACGAGCAGGCGGCCGCGCTCGAGGCGCGGTCCGAAGCCGCGCAGGCGGCGCGCGATACGGAGACGCCGTTCGATACGGTCGGCAACTACAACCAGTTCTGGTTCGACCCGGTTTCTTCCGTCGTCGACACCCGGCGCACGTCGCTCGTGGTGGATCCGCCCGACGGGCGCATCCCGTCGAGGACGCCCGACGCGCAGGCGCGCTTCGAGGCCGGCACCGAGGCGGGGCGCGGCCTGCGGCGGCATACGCCGACGCCGGGCGGCTTCGTCGAAGATCTCGGTCCGGGGGGCGTCCAGGTGCGCTGCATCCTGGGCTTCAACTCCGGACCGCCGATGGCGCCGGGCGCCTACAACCAGAACATGCAGTTGCTGCAGACGCCCGACCACGTCGTGATCTTCAACGAGATGATCCACAGCGCGCGGATCGTGCCGCTCGACGGCAGCCCCCACGGCGACATTCGCCAGTGGATCGGTGATTCGCGCGGCCGCTGGGAGGGCGACACGCTGGTGGTCGAGACCGTCAACTTCCACCGCGAGACGGCGTTCCAGAGCGGCCTCACGGGACAGAGCCTGCACCTTGTGGAACGGTTCACGCGCGCCGGGCCCGACGTGATGCTGTACGAGGTAACGGTGGACGACCCGACCGTCTGGACCCGCCCGTGGACGTACGAGATCCCCATGCGGCACAACGACCTGCCGCTGTACGAGTACGCCTGCCACGAAGGGAACTACGGGATCTACAACATCCTGGCGGGCGCCCGGGACAACCCCGAGGCGAACATCCTCACCCCGGAGCAGGCGGCGGAAGAGGCGGCGCGGCGCTAGCGTCGGCGGAACCGATCGTGACGCAGACCCGGCTGTGCGCAGCCGTACTCCTGGTGCTGCTGGCCGGCGCCGCCGGCTGCGGCGGCGGGCCCATCGCGCCGGCGGCAGGGGATGCCGCCCCGCAGGCAGGCGGCGACTGGCCATTGTACCGCGGCGACCCCGCAGGCACCGGCTACTCCCCGCTCGCGCAGGTGAACCCGGCCAACGTGGCCGGCCTCGCGCAAGCCTGGACCTATTCGCTGCGGGCGGCGGACGACGACGACACAACCTCTCCGCGGTCGCAAATCACCCCCATCGTCGTCGACGGCGTGATGTACCTGCCGGCGGCCGACCGTGTCATCGCGCTCGATCCCGTCAGCGGCCAGGAGCACTGGCGGCATGTGCCGGGCGCGGGCGGCGCGCCCTCCCGGCGCGGTGTCGCCTGGTGGCCGGGCGCTGACGGCCTGCCGCCGCGCATCCTGTTCACCACAGGACTCCACCTGCATGCACTCGACGCGGCGACCGGCGCGCCGGTGGACGGTTTCGGCACCGGCGGCGCCATCGAGCTGGGCGTGCCGTACAACTCCGTTCCGCTCGTCTTCGGCAACGTCGTCGTAGTCGGCGCCAACACCCCGCGCGGGGCAATCGGCGGCATCGGCAACGCGCGCGCGTTCGACGCGCGCAGTGGAGACCCGGTTTGGGAGTTCAGCTCCGTGGCGCAGCCGGGGGATGTCGGTCACGACACCTGGGAGGGCGACAGCTGGCGGGAGCGGCTGGGCGCCAACGCCTGGCCCTTCTACTTCACGGCGGACGAGGCGCGCAGCCTCGTGTTCCTGCCGCTCGCATCACCCATCCCCGGCGCCTACGGCGGCGACCGCAAGGGCGCCAACCTGTACGGCAACTCCGTGGTGGCGGTCGACGCGCAGACCGGCGAGTACCGCTGGCACTTCCAGACGATCCGCCATGACCTGTGGGACGCCGACCCGCCGGCGCCGCCGGTGCTGTTCGACATCGAGCGGGACGGGAGCGTCATCCCGGCCCTCGGAGTGACCACCAAGTCCGGCTACCTGTACATCCTGAACCGCGAGAGCGGCGAGCCGGTTTTCGGCATCGAGGAGCGGCCGGTGCCGGCGAGCGACGTCCCCGGCGAGGCGACCTATCCGACGCAGCCGTTTCCGGTGAAGCCGGCGCCGATGGGACGCGTCGCCTACGAGCCGGCCGACCTGGTGACGGCGGACGACACGTCGGCGGAGCATGCGGCGGCCTGCGCCGAGCTCGTCGATTCGCTTGGCGAGATCCACAGCGCCGGCCCGTTCACGCCCTGGGTCTACCGGCCGGAGGGCGCGCCGCCGCGGACCACGCTGAACTTCCCGGGCGGCGTCGGCGGGCCGAACTGGGGCGGCGTGGCGTTCGACCCGAATTCCGACTACCTGTTCGTCGTGACGCAGAACGTCGGCGCGCTCGGCTGGATGGTTCGGGCCGGCGACGACGCGCCGCTGCCCTATGAAAAGGCAACGCCGCGCCCGGCCAGCTTCGATGTCGCCGTCGGCGACGGCCCGCGCCTGCCGTGCCAGAAGCCCCCATGGGGCGAGCTGATCGCCGTGGAGGCGGCGACGGGCGAC
>JAGWAI010000068.1:0-21846 GCA_021296485.1 Acidobacteriota bacterium | reverse complement strand
GCCGCCACCGACGACAACCGGTTTCGGGCGTTCGAGGCCGCCACGGGGCGCGAGCTCTGGGTGACCCGGCTAGCGGGCCACGGCAACGCCAACCCGCTCACCTACCTGGGGGCCGACGGCCGGCAGTACGTTGCCGTCGCGGCCACCGACACCCTCGCGGCGTACGCGCTCCCGTAGGAGCGCTTACGCTCCCAGCCAGACGAAACGGGCCACAAATACCGCCGCCAGTATCAATACCGCCGGTTGCGCCTCGCGCGCGCGGCCGGACAGCAGCTTGATTGCCGCGTAGGTGATGAAGCCGGCGGCGATGCCGTCGGCTATCGAGAAGCTGAGCGGGATGGTGACTGCCAGCACGACGGCCGGCGCATATTCCGTGACGTCCGACCAGTCGATGTCGATGAGGCTGCGCGCCATGAGGCAGGTGACGAACAGCAGCACTGCCGCGGTGGCGTAGGCCGGGATAGTGTCGGCCAGCGGCGAAAGAAAGAGCGTCGCCAGGAACAGCGCGGACACCGTAACCGCCGTCAGCCCGGTCCGCCCGCCCGCCTTCACGCCGGCGGCGCTCTCTATGTAGCTGGTCACCGGAGAGGTGCCGAGCAGCGCGCCCAGCGTCGTCGCGGTCGAGTCGGCGACCAGCGCCTTCCGCACGCGCGGCAGGCGACCGTCGGCGTCGAGCAGATCGGCCTGATGGGCCACGCCGATCAACGTTCCGGCGGTATCGAACAGGTCCGTGAACAGGAAGGCGAAGATCACGCCGAACAGCGCGATGTCGAGCGCGGCGCCGATGTCGAGCACGAACAGCGTCGGGGCGATTGAGGGCGGCAGATCGACGACGCCGCGGAAGGGCGTCACCCCCAGCGCCAGGCCGACCGCGGTGACCGCCAGGATCCCGATGATCGGCCCGCCGGTCACCCGCCGCGCTTCGAGCGCGGCGATGAGGATGAGGCCGACGACGGCGAGCACCGCCGGTGCTGCGGTGACATCGCCCAGCGTCACCAGCGTCGCCTCGCTGCCCTCCACGAGGCCGGCGTTGCGCATCGCAATGATGGCCAGGAACAACCCGATGCCGGCCGACGTGGCCAGCTTGAGCGAGCGCGGGAAAGCGTTCACCACCCATTCGCGGATCGGCAGCACCGACAACGCCATGAAGCAGATGCCGGAGACGAAGACCGCGCCGAGCGCCGTCTGCCACGGATAGCCCAGGCCGAGCACGACCCCGTAGGTGAAGAAGGCGTTCAGCCCCATGCCGGGCGCCTGGGCGATCGGGTAGTTCGCGTACAGCCCCATGATGGCGCTGCCAATGGCCGCCGCCAGGCAGGTCGCCACGAATACCGCTCCCCGGTCCATGCCCGCTTCCGACAGGATCTGCGGGTTGACGAAGGCGATGTAGGCCATGGTGAGAAACGTCGTCAGGC
Source organism: Acidobacteriota bacterium (assembly GCA_021296485.1). GTDB lineage: Bacteria > Acidobacteriota > Vicinamibacteria > Vicinamibacterales > UBA8438 > JAAXGX01. The sequence continues at coordinate 20,431 of JAGWAI010000068.1, read as the reverse complement.
CGGCCATCACCTCGGTCCGCACGGTCGTCCCGTGCAGGTCGAGCTCGAAGTAGCGGTTGAGGATCTGCATGGCTGCCGATGATACCGAACCGCGGCCGGATCCGGGACGGCAATGTGGGCGGCAGACGAGGGAAATCAGGCGCGGTCGAGCACCTGCCGGAGGGCGCCGTCCAGCTCCGGGTGCAGAAACTCGAAGCTCCCGCCGCGCAGGGCCGCCGGGTCGACGCGGGTGCTGGCGAGCAGCAGCGCGTCCGCCATTTCGCCAAGGGCGATGCGCAGGGCGAACGCCGGCGCGGGCAGGATTGTCGGGCGGCGCAGCACCTGTCCCAACGTCCGCGTGAACTCGCGGTTGGTGACCGCCCGGGGCGCCACGGCATTGACCGGACCGCTCAGCGATTCGTCCGCGAGCGCGTGCCGCACGATGCCCACCAGGTCGTCGAGGGCGATCCAGCTCATGTACTGCTCGCCGGACCCCAGCACGCCGCCGACGCCCAGCTTGAACGGCAACAGCATCTGCCCCAGCGCGCCGCCGGCCGGGCTGAGCACGATCCCGATCCGCAGGTGCACGACGCGGATGCCCGCCTCGCGGGCCGCCGCGGCGGCGGCCTCCCAGCTCCGGGACACCTCTGGCAGGAAACCGATCCCCGGCGCCGCCGATTCGTCGAGCAACGCGTCTCCGCGGTCGCCGTAGAAGCCGATGGCCGACGCCGCAACCAGCACGCGCGGCGGCGTTTCGAGCGCGGCCAGCGCCGCGCACAGGCGGCGCGTCCCCTCCACGCGGCTGTCGCGGATGCGCGACTTGCGGGACGCCGTCCAGCGCCCGCCGGCGATGTTCTCCCCCGCCAGGTGCACCACGGCGTCGAGGCCGTCCAGCGCGCCCGCTGCGAACGTGCCGTCGTCCGGATTCCATGACGTCGCGTCCGCGCCGGCGCCGGGCGCGCGCCGCAGGCGCCTGACGGCGTGGCCGTCCGCGCTCAGCGCGGGGACCAGCGCCGACCCGATCAATCCGCTCGAACCGCTGACCAGCACGTTCATGATGTTCCCTCCTGCTTTCTATAATAAGGACATCACTGCATCATGACCGTCCGGCCGCCGCTGCGCATCGGGATCTCCAGCTGCCTGCTGGGAGAAGAGGTGCGCTACGACGGCGGCCACAAGCGCGATCGGTTCCTGGTCCAGACGCTCGGTCCGCTCGTCGAATGGGTCTCGGTCTGCCCGGAGGCCGAGCTCGGCCTGGGCACGCCGCGCGAGCCGATACGCCTGGTGCGCGACGCCGGGGTGACGGACGGCGTGCGGCTGGTGACGGTCAAGACCGGCCTCGACCTGACGCAGCGCATGCGCCGCTTCGCCCGCCGGCGGGCGCGGGCGCTCGCCGGCGAGAACCTGAGCGGGTACATCCTGAAGAAGGACTCGCCCAGCTGCGGCATGGAGCGGGTGGCGGTGTGGCGCCGCGATGATGCCCGCGAGCGGACCGGGCGCGGCCTGTTCGCGGCCGAGCTGCGGCGGCAATTCCGGAACCTGCCGATCGAGGAGGAAGGCCGTCTCCACGACCCGCAGCTCCGCGAGAACTTCGTCGTCCGCGTATTCGTCTACCAGGCGCTGCGCGCTCTGTTCTCGGGACGTTGGAAGGTCGGCGGCCTCGTGGCGTTCCACACCGCGCACAAGCTCGACCTCATGGCGCACTCCGTCTCGGCCTACCGGGAGCTGGGCCGGCTGGTGGCCGATGCCGCGCAGATTCCCCGCGCGGAGCTTGCGCGGCGCTACGAAGACGAGCTAATGGCGGCGCTGTCGACGCCGGCCACGCGCGCGCGGCACGCAAACGTGCTGAACCACGCGGCGGGTCACTTCAAGCGAGCGCTGGACGCGCCGGCGCGGCAGGATCTCGCGTCCATCATCGAGGACTACCGCCGGGGACTGATTCCGCTGATCGTCCCGCTGACGCTGGTTGGCCACCACGCGCGCCGTCTGGACGTGCAGTACCTCCTGGGCCAGCGCTACCTCGACCCCGATCCCCGGGAGTTGATGCTCCGCAACCATGTCTGACGCGGCCTGGTGCGGTAGAGTGGTTAGCTTGACATGAGACGCCACCGACACCTGCTTGGATTGACCGTTGCCGCGGCGGCGCTGGCCGCCGCGTGCGCGCCGCCGGAGCCCGAGATACCGATGGATGAAGCCGCGACCGTGACGGACGCAAACCCCTTTTTCGACGAGAGCCCCCTGCCCTTCCACTATCCCCCGTTCGATCGCATCGACGACAGCCTCTACCGGCCGGCGTTCGAGCGCGGCATGGCCGAACAGCTTGCCGAGGTCGAAGCAATTGCCAACGCCCCGGAGGCGCCGACGTTCGAGAACACGCTCGTGGCGCTGGAGCGCTCGGGGCGGGTGCTCGAGCGCGTCTCGCAGGTCTTCTTCAACCTTACCTCCGCCGACACGAACGACACGCTGGACACGATCCGCAGCGAGATGGCGCCGAAGCTGTCGGCCCACAGCGACCGCATCCTGCTGAACGCGGCGCTGTTCGAGCGCGTTCGGGCGCTGTACGAGCTGCGTGAAGAGCTGGACCTCGACGACGAGTCACGGCGACTCCTTGAGGAGTACTACACCGACTTCGTGCGCGCAGGGGCGCAGCTGCCCGCGGCCGAGCAGGAGCGCCTGCGCGAGATCAACGCGGAGCTGGCGGGACTCGAGACCACCTTCAGCCAGAATGTGCTGAGCGAGGTGAACGCGTCCGCCGTGGCCGTGGATACACGTGAAGCGCTGGCCGGACTTACCGAGAGCGAAATCGAGGCCGCGGCGGCTGCGCGGGCAGTTCCTGATCGCGTTGCGGAACACGAGCGGCCAGCCGCCGCTCGCGTCGCTCGAGAACCGGGACCTGCGCCGGAGGGTGATGGAAGCGTCGCTGGCGCGCGGCAGCCAGGGCGGCGAGTTCGACAACCGCACGGTCGTGTCGCGCATCGCGCGCCTGCGCGCCGAGCGCGCCGCCCTGCTCGGCTATCCCAACCACGCCGCGTACAGCCTGGAACGCCAGACGGCGCGCACGGTCGGGGCGGTCAACGAACGCTTGGCCAGCCTCGCGCCCGCGGCCGTCGCGAACGCGCGCCGGGAAGCAGCCGACCTGCAGGCGATCGCCGCGGCCGGCGGCCTCGACCACGAGGTGGCGGCCTGGGACTGGGCCTATTTCACCGAGCAGGTGCGGGCCGAGCGGTACGCCTTCGACACCGCGGCGCTGCGCCCCTACTTCGAGATGGACAACGTGCTCCGAAACGGGGTTTTCCACGCGGCGAACCGGCTGTACGGGCTGACGTTTCAGGAGCGCACGGACCTGCCGGTCTACCATCCGGACGTACGGGTGTTCGACGTCATCGACGCCGACGGCGAGCCGCTCGCGTTGTTTCTGGCCGACTTTTACGCGCGGCCGTCCAAGCGCGGCGGCGCGTGGATGAGCTCCTTCGTGTCGCAGTCGGACCTGCTCGGCACGAGGCCGGTGGTCGCCAACTGCCTGAACGTACCGAAGCCGCCGGCCGGCGAGCCGACGTTGCTGACGTTCGACGAAGTGGAGACGATGTTCCACGAATTTGGCCATGCGCTGCACGGTTTCTTCTCCGCCGTGCGGTATCCGTATTTCTCCGGCACCGCGGTGCCGCGCGATTTCGTGGAATACCCCTCGCAGGTGAACGAGATGTGGGCGACCTGGCCGGAGGTGCTCCGCAACTACGCCGTGCACCACGAGACGGGCGAGCCAATGCCGGGCGATCTGCTCGACAAGGTGCTGGCCAGCGAGACGTTCAACCAGGGCTTCGCGACCACCGAGTACCTGGCCGCGTCGCTGCTGGACCAGGCGTGGCACCAGCTGGCGGCCGATGAGGTGCCGGATGCCGGCGGCGTCGTGGCGTTCGAGACGGCGGCGCTGGACGCGGCGGGCCGCCGCGCTACCGCAGCACCTACTTCTCGCACATCTGGAGCAGCGGCTACTCGGCCGGCTACTACTCCTACATCTGGGCCGAGGTGCTGGACGCCGACACCGTCGAGTGGTTCAGGGAGAGCGGCGGGCTGACGCGCGAGAACGGCGACCGCTTCCGGGGCATGCTGCTGTCGCGCGGCGGCAGCCGCGACGCCATGGAGCTGTACCGGGCGTTCCGCGGGCGGGAGCCCGACATCGCCCCGCTGCTGGCCCGCCGCGGCCTCGACTAGCCCGCATTTCTCACCAACCTTCTGCTGCGGACGCCGATCCGCTCGCCGTGGCGGGCCGCACTCCCTCACGCCGCTTCGACGTAGCAGCGTCGTTCGGTCCGTGCGACCCACCACACCGGCGCCTCGACGCCCTCGCGACGAACGCCGGTGAGAAATGCGGGCTTGCCTGCCTCGTCGGCTTCAGGGCCAGAGCCAGCCGAATGCCCCGCCGGTCAGCAGCGCGTAGATCAACCCGTCGAACATCGTCCTGAGTGTGTAGCCCCAGCTGCGGTGCCACCAGATAGTGTTCTGGAGGATCGCCAGCGAATAGCCGGCGAATGCAACCGTGCTGACGATGCGGAACACGGCGCCGTACTCGGCGCCCGGACCGAGCGCGAGGCCCCCGACGTAGCCGGCCAGCGCGCCCACGACGACGGAGTAACCGAACCACAGGCCGAGGCTCTTGCCCATGCCCGGCGAGCCGTTCGGCATCACCGTGAGGAATGCGACCGGCCCGTTCTTCATCTTCTCGATGTACTCGGCCGAGCCCATCGCCTTGGTATCCCCGGCGTACGGGATCACGTAATCGCCCGGCGGAACGTCAAGCGGCCGCAGCGCCGCCGCGACGCCGTCCTCGTCGGGCAACTGCCCCGCGTCGGCCTTGTGGTAGGTCAGCACCATGTGTATGACGGAGCTCACGACGAAAACGATCGCGGCCGAGAGCAGGACGGGCAGCCAAAGCGACGCGACAGATACCATTCCAACCTCCCCGGGGAGCATTTTGCCCCCTGCAAACCAGCATAGCAGTGCATATCGCCGCTGTTGCGGCCTGGTCAGCCGTACGCGGGGAGCGCTGGTGAGAAATGCGGGCTAGTGGGCCGGCGCCTCGCGCGGAGGCGCCGGCTCGGGGGCAAGGAAAAAACGGCGGATGACAGCCCGCAACTCGTCCACCGACGCGGCGCTGTTGATCGCGGTCCGCAGGGCCGAGCCGCCGTGAACGCCTTTCGTGTACCACGACCCGAGCGCCCGCAGCTTGTTGACGACCCACCGCTCGCGCCCCGCGGCGTGCCGCGGGCGGCGCTGCTGCGGCATGCCCGGCGCCACGTGCCGGAAGCCGCGCCGCTCGTCCATCCCCTCGCGCAGCAGCATGTCGATATAGTCGAGCAGGAACCGACCGCGGTCCGCGTCGGTAACGGCCGGCTCCGCCGTCCCGCCGGCCAGCGCCGCCGCCTGCCGGAAGATCCACGGGTTGCGCAGCGCGCCGCGTCCGACCAGTACGCCGGCCACCGGCGTGTCCGCGGTGCGCTCGACCACCTGCCGGGCCGTGACGCAATCGCCGCTGCCGAAAACGGGGATTCCTACGCCGCCCGCCACCGTTTCTATCAGCCGCCAGTCGGATACGCCGCTGTACGACTGCGCCGCCGTCCGGCCGTGCACCGCGACGGCGGCCGCCCCCGCATCCTCCATCAGCCGCGCCATCACCGGCGCGTTGATGTCGCGCTCGTCCCACCCGGCGCGCATCTTGACCGTCACGGGTATGCGCACCGCCCGGCTCATGGCGCGCACGATGGCGGCCGCGTGCGACGGCTCCCGCATCAGGCTGCATCCGGCGTTGTGTTTGGCGATCTTCGGCACCGGGCAGCCCATGTTCACGTCGACGATGTCCGCGCCCATCGCCTCGACGATGCCCGCCGCCGCCGCCATCTTGTCCGGATCACCGCCGAAGATCTGGATGGAGACGGGCCGCTCCTCCTCGGTGTACTCCGCGTACTCGAGCGTACGGTCTATGCCGCGCACGAGACCCTCGGAGCTGACCATCTCCGTGACGACCAGGCCGCAACCGCCGTGGCGCTTCACCAGGCGGCGAAACGCGGTATCGGTCATCCCCGCCATCGGCGCCAGCAGGAACGGCGGGTCCAGCGGGACGTTGCCGATAGTCATGTTCGGATCACCAGCCGGGGGGGGCCGGCCGTTACTCCCGCTGGAGGGCGGCCGCGGTGCGTTGCCAGTACTGTTCGAACGCTGCTTGCAGCTCTTCGCTCTTCCAGTCGACGATGGCTTCCGCGTACAGCTCGTCGAGATAGTCGCGGTACGCCGCCGACCGGCGGTCGCCGAAGACGAGCTGGGAGATCTCGTCGCGCACGTCCTCGAACGGCCGCACGACGTCCTCGACCAACTCTTCCACCTTCAAAATCTGGTAGCCCTGCGGCGTGCGCCGCGCCTCGCTCACCTCACCCGGCTCGAGCGTGGCAATCAACTCCTGGATGCTCTCCGCAACCTCGGCGAGCTGGAACGGACCGATCAGGCCGCCGTTGTCCTTCGACGGCGCGTCGGACGTTGCGCGCGCCACGGACTCGAACGCCTCGCCGTCGAGCAGGCGCTGCCGCACCGCGTCGGCCTCCCCGCGCGCGCGGCGGTCGGCGATAAGGTTCGCGGACGGATCCTCCGGGCCGGAGATGAGGATCTCGCGGAGCGTGACGGTGGCGGGCTCGGTGAAGTCCTCGATGTGCTCTTCGTAATATTCCTGGGCCTCGATGTCGGTAATAGTGACGCGGTTCAGGATCTCGATCTGCTGCACCTGCCCGGCCAGCATCTGGCGTTCGACCATCCGCCGGAAATCATCGAGCGTCATCCCTTCCTGCTGGCTCAGCATTTCGATGAATTGCTCGTCCGACTCGATGCCGTTGTCTTCCTTCAGGCTGTCCAGATAGTCGGTGAACTGTTCGTCCGAGAGCTGGTAGCCCAGCTCCCGTCCCCGCTCGACCAGCAGCAGCTCCTCCACGGCGGCGGCCAGGACCTCCGGCGTCACATCCCGCACGAGTTGCATCAGCTCGGCGTTCGTCGATGGCTGGACGCCCCGTGCCCGGATGGCTCCGACCTGCCGGTCCTCCAGGTCGCTCTGCGTGATGATCTCGCCGTTCACCTTCACCAGAATCCGCTCTATCACGCGGAGGGACGGGTCCGGATTGGCCGGGGCCGGTACTTGCGCGGCCGCCGGGGAGCCGCCGGCCAGCACCGCCGCCGCAACGAGGAGCGCGCCGCCCGCAATGTAGTTCCGCACGTCAATCACCCCCATGCCCGAGCCTCTAATCTTATCAGCCCACGCCCGCGGCGCTATGCACCGCCGCTCAACTCGCGCAACACCGCCTCTATCGGCTGCAGGACGCTGCCGCCGGCTGCCGCGCCGGCCTCGGCGCCGGAAGGTCCGAGCGCATCGAGGTCGATGCGGATAACCGCCGGCGGGGTGAGCGTCACCGCCGGACGGGTCTGCACGAACGAGATCAGCCGCGCCGGCTCGATCCGGGCGCGGTCTCCAAAACGTATGACGAGCAGATGCCGCTCGCGGTCGACCGCGTCGGCGCCCATGCGATCCGCCAGGATCCGGATCCGTCCATATTCCGCCAGGCGCCGGACGGAGGGCGGCGGCGGGCCGTATCGATCGCCGACTTCGTCGAGCACGGCGGCCAGCGCCTGCTCGTCCCGCGTCGCCGCCAGGCGCCGGTACAGCGCCAGGCGCTGGTTCGTTTCCACGATGTACTGCTCGTCGATCCGCAGGTCGACGCCGAGGTTGACGGCCGCGCGCTGATCGTCCTCGGGCGGCTCCCCCTTCAGTTCGCGGACGGTCTCCTCGAGCAACTTCAGGTACATGTCGAAACCGATCGCCTCGATATGCCCGCTCTGTTGCGCGCCGAGCAGATTGCCCGCCCCGCGGATCTCCAGGTCGAGCGCGGCCACGCGAAAACCGCTGCCCAGACTGCTGAACTCCTTGATGGCCGCAAGACGCTGGCGGGCGACCTGCGACAGATTGTCCGCGGGCGGCACCAGGAGGTAGGCGTAGGCGCGCCGTGCGGAACGCCCCACGCGACCCCGCAGTTGGTACAGCTGCGAGAGACCGTAGCGCTCCGCGTGGTTCACGATGATCGTGTTGACGTTCGGAATGTCGAGGCCGTTCTCGATGATGGTCGTCGAGAGCAGCACGTCGTAGGCTCGGGCGACGAAGTCGATCATGATGCGCTCGAGGTCCGCCTCGCCCGACCTTCCGTGGGCCACGGCCAGACGCGCCTCCGGCACAATCCGCCGGACCATCTCCGCGACCGAGGCGATGTTTTCTATGCGGTTGTGGACGAAATACACCTGGCCGCCGCGTTCGAGCTCGGTGCGGATCGCGCGGGCCAGTACCGGAACGTCGAACTTCACGACGTTGGTCTGGATTGACAGCCGGTCGCGCGGCGGCGTCTCGATGATCGACATGTCGCGGATGCCCATCAGCGACATGTTCAGCGTCCGCGGAATCGGCGTCGCCGTCATGGTCAGCACGTCGACCTTGTGCCGCAGGCGCTTGATCCGCTCCTTGTGCGCCACGCCGAAGCGCTGCTCCTCGTCCACGACCAGCAGTCCCAGGTCGTGGAACCGCACGTCCTTGGAGAGCAGGCGGTGCGTCCCGATGATCACGTCGACCCGGCCCGCGGCCACGTCCTTCAGGATGGCGGTCTGCTCCGCCCGGCTGCGGAACCGGCTGACCATCTCGATGCGGATTGGAAACGCCGCGAAGCGGCCCACGATCGTCTTGAAGTGCTGAAACACCAGCACGGTCGTGGGAGCGAGCAACGCGACCTGTTTGCCGTCCATCACCGCCTTGAACGCGGCGCGCAACGCCACTTCCGTCTTGCCGTAGCCCACGTCGCCGCATAACAGCCGGTCCATGGGCTCGGGCGCTTCCATGTCACGCTTCACGTCGGCGACCGCCGTCGCCTGGTCGGGCGTCAGCTCGTACTCGAACGCCGCCTCGAATTCCTCCTGCCAGTGGGTATCCGCGGCGAAGCTGTGGCCGGTCACGGCGCGGCGCGCGGCATACAGCCGCAACAGCTCCTGCGCCATGTCGCGCATGGCCTTGCGGACTCGCGTCTTGGCCCGCTCCCAGCTCGTGCCCCCCAGGCGGTCGAGCGCCGGGCGCTGGCTGCCGGTGTATTTCTGGACGAGGTCGAGCTGGTCCACGGGCACGAACAGCTTGTCCCCGCCGTCGTAGCGAATCTCCATCAGCTCGTGCGCCGCGTCGCCGACCGCCATGCGTTTCAACCCGACGAAGACGCCGATGCCGTGATCCACGTGCACGACGTGGTGGCCCACCTTCAGATCGCGCAGGTTGGACAGGAAGGAGCGCGTGGCCGGCGGCCGGGAGGCACTGCGTGGCTCGGCGAACAGGTCCGCCTCGGCATGGATCCGCAGGCCGGCTTCCGGCAGCCGGAAACCGCGCGACAACTGGCCTGTGGCCACGAGGAGCCACGCCGCGCTCGTCATCTCCGCACGGTCGACCGACACCGCGCGCAGGTCGTACTCTTCGAGCAGCTCGCCGACGCGCTCGGCCCGGCCGGCGGTGCTGGCGATGAACAGTTGCGTCTCCCCCGCGTCCCGGGTTGTCCGGACCTCTGCCGCCCAGTCGCCCAGCCGGCCGTGGAACGAGACTGCCGGCTCACACGAGACGCGCCGTGCGCCGCCCGCGTCGTCGTCGAAGCCGAGCGTCTCCAGCCGCGCCGCCGGCGCCAGGTGCTTCGCAATCTCGTCCTGCGTCAGCGCCAACGCCGCGGGCGGCTCCACGCTGCGGCCGCCGTCCATAGCCGTGCGGTAAGTGCGATCGAGTTGTTCCAGCTGCCGATCCGCCCGGGCGGCGCACGCTTCGGAATCCTGGACGACGATGCGCATCGGCGATCCGACGAGGTAGTCGAAGACGCTGGCCCCGCGGTCCCAGGCCGGGTCGTCCCCGCTGTCGGCGTCGTCGAACGTATCCCGCAGCGGGACGACCGCCGCGCGGTCGAGCAGCGCCATGGACCGCTGGCTGCCCGGATCGAAGCGCCGCAGCGATTCGACCATGTCGCCGACGAACTCCACGCGCAGCGGATGGGATTCGCCGGCCGGAAAGAAGTCGACCACGCCGCCCCGGATGCAGAACTCTCCGTGCTTGTCGACCGGATCCGCGGGCGTAAAGCCCCCGTCGGCCAGCAGATCGCCGAGCGCCAGCGGTGAGACGACCGCACCCACGGCAAGATCCTGCGTCGCCGCCAGCAGGCGCGCCGGCCGGCTGACGCGCGGCAGCAACGCCGGCACGGAGGCGACCACGACAGGGCGGCCAGCGCGCGGCCGCGCGCCGACGCCACGTCGAGGTGCGGGGCGATGCCGCGGTACGGATCGACCTCGGGCGCCGGCAGCGGCAGAATGCTGCGCTCGAGCGCGGCGCCGGATGCGCCGCCGAGCGCCCCGTGGAAAAAGCGGATGTCGCCGACCATCCGCTCGACATCGCCGTCCGACGGCAGGACGAGCAGCACCGGCGCCGCGGCGACGGCCGCGGCGGTAGCGAACGCCTGGGCCGGCGGCGACAGGCCGGTCACAACCGGCGCCGGACCGCCCAGCCCGACCCGATCGGCGGCCGACTTGAGGATCGACCGCAGCGTCAGAGACGTTGTCGCGGTAACCTGCATGTCTCCGCCTCGGGATCCGCGGCGGCTAGCCGCGCGGCTCCTCGAATCGGATGTTCGGGGTGAACGTCCACGCGTGCGCCGGCCGGTAGATTCCGGCGTCTCGGGTCTGCGACTTCACGCGGAACGTGTAGAGCAGGCGATGGTAGTCGTACTGGACGCCGTCGCGGCGGTGCACTGCGACGTCGAGCTTGTACGTCCCCTCGACCAGATCGAGACTGTCGATGTTGAACACCACTTCGCCCGCGCCCGAGAGCTCGACCGGGCGGTAGTGCTCGATGTCGGTGTTCGTCCCGTAGCAGCAAATGCCGGCGGCATCGAAGATGCTGACCCCGAATACGAAGTCCGTCACCCGTTCGGTCGCATTCACCCGCATGCGGATTGCAAGCCGGGCGCCGGACTGGAACAGATGCCCCGCTCCCTTGTCGTCCTCGAGACGCACGTCTTCGATCCGCACCGGTCCGTCGCCCCAGCGGCCCGCGGATGCCTTGAACATATCCTCGGGGCCGCCGTCCGCCGCCGCCACGACTTCCGCCTCCTCCGCGACCTCCGCCGTGGGGGCCTCGGCCTCCGGGACCTCTTCCGGCGGCGCCGGCTCGGGCTCGACCGCGGCGGGGGGCCGGTCTGCCCCGCCGTCCCCGACCGGCTCGACGGCCTCGCGCGCCTTCTGATCCGCCCTGGCCAGCTCGTGCTCTTCCTCCGTCTCGACGTCGCCGATATAGGCGTGCAGCACCCGGCGCGGATCGCCCGACGTGCGCACCCGGCCCGCATCGAGCCAGAGCGCCTCGTCACAGAAGCGTTCCACCATGGCCAGCCCGTGCGTCACGAGCACGGTCGTCTTGCCGCGCCGCTTGTACTCGGCGAACTTGTCCAGGCACTTCAGACTGAATCGCTCGTCACCCACTGCCAGCACTTCGTCCACCAGCAGCACGTCGGCATCGACGTGCACGGCCACGGCGAACCCCAGCCGCATGTACATCCCGGAGGAGTACGTCCGCACCGGTGCGTCGATGAAATCGGCCAGCTCGGCGAACTCGACGATCTCGTCGAAGCGCCGGGCGATCTCGCGCCGCGTGAGGCCGAGCATCACGCCGTTGATGAAGACGTTCTCGCGGCCGGAGATCTCCGGGTGGAAGCCGGCTCCCAGCTCGATCAACGCCGACACCCGCCCGCGCACCTGGACGCTGCCCGACGTCGGCCGCGTGATGCCGGCCATCAGCTTCAGCAACGTGCTCTTGCCGGAACCGTTGCGTCCGACGATGCCGACTGCGGCGCCCTGCGGGATGCGCAGCGAAACCTCGTCGACGGCCTGGAGCGCCTCGTGCGGCGCGGCGTCGCTCCACTTCCTGCCCAGGAGCGCACTCTTGAGCGTGCCCGCGCGCCGGCCGGGAACGTACCGTCGGTACACCTTCGAGACGGCGTCGAGCTCGACGGCGGCGTTCATACTTCCTCCGCAAACGAATCGCGCAGGCGGTCGAACAACTGGTAGCCAACCGCCGTGAGCGCCAGCGCCAGCACGGCCAGGGCCAGCAGCCACTTCCAATGGCCGAACGGTCCGTCGTAGAACAGGATCTCCTGGTACGAAATGGCCAGGTGCGCGAACGGATTCAGATCCATGAACGGCTTGCCCACCGCCGGCACCATCGCCATCGGATAGATGATTGGCGAGGCGAAGAACCACAGCGTCAGCAGGTTGTTGAGCAGGTCGCGGATGTCCCGGAAGTGGACCGTCAACGCCGACAGGATCAGCGCGCAGCCGAGCGTCAACAGCAGCTGCACCAGGATTACCGCGGGCAGCCAGACCAGCTCGACCGGTTGCAGCGGCCCCGGCAACCGGCCGTCGAGCGCGTAGTACGCCAGAAACGCACCGAGCACCGGCAGGCCGAACAGGAAGTGGACCATGTTCGACAGCACGGAGACGATCGGGAGAATCTCCGCCGGAAACATCACCTTCTTGATCAGGTTGCCGTTCGCGATCAGCACGTTCGACGATTCCATCAGCGAGGACGCAAACCAGGTCCACGGGAGCAGCCCGCAGAAGAGGAACAGCGCGTACGGCTCCAGCTCGCCGCCCCGGAAGCCGGGCAGAATCACCGAGAAGACGAACGTATAGACCAGCAGCAATAGCAGCGGATTGGCGAACGACCAGAAGAAGCCGAGGATTGACCCGCGGTAGCGCGCCTTCAGCTCGCGGGCGACGAGCGTCCGGATCAGCTCCCGATGCCGGAACAGCCGACGAAGGTTAGCCAGCATCGATGTCGATGACGATGACCGTCACGTTGTCCGGCGCGCCGCGCTCCGCAACGCGGCGTACGAGCGCGTCGCAGGCGGCCTGCAGGTCTCCGCGGTCCGCCAACACGCCCTGGATTTCCGCCTCGGGCAGCACCGCCGACAACCCGTCCGTGCACAGCAGCAAACGGTCGCCGCGGCGCAGCGTCAACTCCGACAGCTCGGGATCCGCGCCGTCCTCGGCCGAGAGAACCCTTGTGACGATGTTACGCCAGGGATGCTCGCGCGCAGCGGCCTCCGTCAGCGCGCCGGAGCGGACCTGCTCTTCAACCCAGGAATGGTCGCGCGTGAGGCGCGTGAGTCCGGCCGGCCGCAGCAGATAGGCGCGGCTGTCGCCGGCATGCGCAATAGCCGCGGCCGGCCCGTCCACGAGCACCGCCACGGCCGTTGTCGCCATGCCCTGCAGGGCCGCCGACGCCGCCACGCGCTCGGCAATCCGCCGGTTGGCGAGGTCGAACCCCGTCCGCAGCCGGTTGGCGCCCGGGCTCAGCGCCGGGTCGAACGGCCGGGGCCAGCGGTCCGCGGGCTCCAGGGTTACGGTTGCCTCGACGCCGCCGGCGATTGCCTCGACGGCAATCCGCGAAGCCACGCGGCCGCCGACGTGGCCGCCGACGCCGTCGGCCACCACGAACAGTCCCAGCTCCGGCCGCGCCGCATGGCAGTCCTCGTTCTGCGATCGCCGCAGGCCGGGATCGGTGCGGGCAGCCCAGGACAGGCGCATAGGATTCACGATCTAGTCGCCCGGGCGGGCGGCGGTTCAGAAACCTCCGGACGGCCGGACGCGAACCTTCGAAGCCACCCGCAGCCGCACGAGCGACTTCAGCAGGGCGATGCGGGCCCGCTCGACGTCGATGTCGGCCGCGCGTCCCCCGAGGCGGGCCTGCGCCCGCTGCTGCGCGGCCTCGGCGCGATCCACGTCAACCTCCTCGGCGCGCTCGGCCACCTGGGCCAGCACGGTCACGCGGTCCGGCAGTACTTCGGCGAAGCCGTACGCCACCGAGACGAAGAATCGCTCGCTCCCCTGCCGAAACCACAACTCGCCCACCTGGAGCATCGCCAGCAGCGGCGTGTGCCCCGGCAGCACGCCGAAATAGCCGCCGGCGCCGGGAACCTGCACCTCGTCCACCGCTTCGCGGACGATTGCCCGCTCGGGCGTGACCAGCTCGAACGTGAGAGAGGACGGGAACTCCATGAGCTGTCTCTCGGCGCGCCTACGCGGCGGAGGTCTTCATCTTCTCGGCTTTGGCGAGCGCCTCTTCGATGGTGCCCACCATGAAGAACGCCTGCTCCGGAATTTCGTCGTGCTTGCCGTCGACGATCTCGCGGAAGCCGCGGACGGTGTCCGCGATCGTCACATACTTGCCCTCGAGGCCGGTGAACTGCTCCGCGACGAAGAACGGCTGCGACAGGAACTTCTGGATCTTCCGCGCCCGGGCGACACTCAACTTGTCCTCCTCGGACAGCTCGTCGATGCCCAGGATGGCGATGATGTCCTGCAGGTCCTTGTACCGCTGCAGGACCTCCTTGACGTCGCGCGCCGTGGCGTAGTGCTCGTCGCCGATCACGCGCGGATCGAGGATGCGGGAAGTGGATGCCAGGGGATCCACCGCCGGGTAGATGCCCAGCTCCACGATCGAGCGCGACAGGTTCGTTGTCGCGTCCAGATGGGCGAACGTCGTGGCCGGCGCCGGATCCGTGTAGTCGTCGGCCGGCACGTAGATGGCCTGCACCGAGGTGATTGATCCCTTCCGTGTCGACGTGATCCGTTCCTGCAGCGCGCCCATTTCCGTCAGCAGCGTCGGCTGGTAGCCAACCGCCGAGGGCATTCGACCGAGAAGCGCCGAAACTTCCGACCCCGCCTGGGTAAACCGGAAGATGTTGTCGATGAACAGCAGGACGTCCTTGCCCTCCGCGTCCCGGAAATACTCCGCCACCGTCAGCGCGCTGAGGCCGACCCGCAGCCGTGCGCCCGGCGGTTCGGTCATTTGCCCGTAAACAAGCGCCGCGCGTGATTTCTCGGGATCCTGGGGATCGATAACGCCGCTCTCCTGGAACTCGAGCCACAGGTCGTTGCCCTCGCGCGTCCGCTCGCCGACGCCGCCAAACACCGACACGCCGCCGTGCTTGAGCGCGATGTTGTGGATCAACTCCTGGATAATGACCGTCTTGCCGACGCCGGCGCCGCCGAACAGCCCGATCTTGCCGCCCTGCAGATATGGCTCCAGCAGGTCGACGACCTTGATCCCGGTCTCGAACATCTGCAACTCGGTCGACTGGTCCTCGAGCGGCGGCGCCTGGCGGTGTATCGGCCAGCGCTCCTCCGCCGGGACCGGGCGGTCGGGGAAGTCGACGGGCTCGCCCAGCACGTTCAGCACGCGGCCGAGCGTCTGCGGGCCGACCGGCATCGAGATCGGTGCGCCGGTGTCGACGGCCTGCATGCCGCGCTGCATGCCGTCGGTCGCCTTCATGGAGACGGCCCGCACACGGCTCTCGCCGAGGTGCTGCTCGACCTCCGCGATCACGTCGACCGCTTCGGCCCCCTCGCCGTCCGACTTGATGTGCAGCGCGTTGTAGATCGGGGGAAGATTCCCGCCGTCGAATTCGACGTCGACCACCGGGCCGATCACCTGGACCACCCGGCCCACCTTTGCGTCCGTGCCTGCTGCGTTCGCCATGCTCTCTCTGCGCTCCCGTATTACAACGCTTCCGCGCCGGACACCACCTCGATCAACTCGCGGGTGATCGTCGCCTGGCGCATCTTGTTCATGTACAGCGTCAACTGATCGATCATCTCGCCCGCGTTGCGGGTGGCCGCGTCCATGGCGGTCATCCGCGCCGCGTGCTCGGCCGCGGCCGACTCGAGCATCGCGCGAAACATCTGCGTCTCGACGTGCCGCGGCAGCAACTGCTCGAAGATTTCCTTCGGCGTCGGCTCGAACAGATGGTCGGCCAGTAACGCCGCGTCCTGCTCGTCCGGATCGAGGCGGGGGATCGGCAGCAGCCGCTCCACCACGACGCGCTGCTGCAACACGCTCTTGAACTCGTTGTACAGCAGGTACACGTCGCGGGCCTCGCCGCTGGTGTACGCCTCGATGGCCGCGCGCGCCGCGCTCTGGGCGTGGCTGTACTTCAGCGCGTTGAACACGTTGACGTCCTCGTAGCGCACGTCGAACCCGTGATGCGAGAAGAAGTCGCGCCCCTTGCGGCCGACCACGCCCAGCGCCACCGCGTTGTCCGCGTCGCCGATGAACGTCCCGGCGCGCCGCAGCAGGGTCGAGTTGAAGCTGCCGCACAGCCCCTTGTCGGCCGTGACGACAAACAGCAGCGTGGGCCCGTCCGGGCGGCTCTCGGGCGGCGCCAGCAGCGGGTGCAGCTCCGGGTCGACGCGCGTCGCGAGGCTGTTGAGCGTGCTCAACATCAGACGCGCAAACGGGCGCGCGCCAATGATGCGGTCCTGCGCCCGCCGCAGCTTGGACGCGGCGACGGTCTTCATCGCCTTCGTGATCTGCTGGGTCGACGTGACGGCGCGGATACGGCGCCGCATGTCGATGAGCGACGGCATGGCTTACGCTGCGACTCCCTTCCGGGCGGCGACGAACTGCTCGGTGAACGCCTTGATGGCGGCGCCGACATCCGCCTTCAACTGGTCGTCGAACTTCTTCTGCTCGGTCAGGCGGTCCAGCAATTCCTTGTGCCGCGTCTCGATGAACTGGTAGAGGTCGCGCTCGTAGGCCGCCACGTCGCGCTCGTCGACCGCATCCAGGTAACCGTTCGTCCCGGCGAAGATGACGAGCACCTGGCGCTCCACCGTCAGCGGCTCGTACTGCGGCTGCTTGAGCACCTCGACGAGCCGCCGGCCGCGGTTGAGCTGATCCTGCGTCGCCTTGTCGAGGTCGCTGCCGAACTGCGCAAACGCGGCCAGCTCGCGGAACTGCGCCAGGTCAAGCCGCAGCGTGCCCGCCACCTGCCGCATGGCGCGCACCTGGGCC
Organism: Acidobacteriota bacterium; assembly: GCA_021296485.1. Classification (GTDB taxonomy): domain Bacteria; phylum Acidobacteriota; class Vicinamibacteria; order Vicinamibacterales; family UBA8438; genus JAAXGX01. The sequence continues at coordinate 3,513 of JAGWAI010000068.1, read as the reverse complement.
GACCCGCCGACCCGCGAGACGGAGTTGCCGACGTTGATGGCCGGACGAATGCCCTGATGGAACAGATCCGATTCCAGGAAGATCTGCCCGTCGGTAATCGAGATGACGTTCGTGGGGATGTAGGCCGACAGGTCGCCGGCCTGGGTCTCGATGATCGGCAGCGCCGTGAGCGAGCCGCCGCCGAGCTCGTTGCGCATCTTCGCCGCCCGTTCGAGCAGCCGCGAATGCAGGTAGAACACGTCGCCCGGGTACGCCTCGCGGCCCGGCGGCCGGCGCAGCAGCAGTGAGATCTCCCGGTAGGCCTGCGCGTGCTTCGACAGATCGTCATAGATGCAGAGGGCGTGCCGCCCGCTGTCGCGGAAGAACTCGCCCATCGCGCACGCGGAATAGGGGCTGATGTACAGCAGCGGCGCCGGCTCGGAGGCGCCCGCCGTCACGACGATGGTGTACTCCATCGCGCCGGCGTCTTCCAGCGTGCGCACGACCTGCGCGACGGTCGACTGCTTCTGGCCCACGGCGTTGTAGATGCAGACGACGTCGAGCCCCTTCTGGTTGATGATCGTGTCGACCGCAACGGCCGTCTTGCCCGTCTGGCGGTCGCCGATGATCAACTCGCGCTGCCCGCGTCCGATCGGGATCATGGCGTCGATAGCCTTGAGGCCGGTCTGCAGCGGCTCCTTGACCGGCTGGCGGTCCACGACGCCCGGCGCGATCTTCTCGATCGGGGCGGTCTCCGTGGTGGCGATAGGGCCCTTGCCGTCCACCGGCGCACCCAGCGCGTTGACGACCCGGCCCAGCAGTGCATCGCCCACCGGCACCGAGATGATGCGGCCCGTACGTTTGACGGGGTCGCCCTCCTTGATCTGGGTCGTCTCGCCCAGCAGCACGGCGCCGACGCTCTCCTCCTCGAGGTTGAGCGCTATGCCGAACACGCCGCGCGGGAATTCGAGCATCTCGGTCGCCATCGCGCCCTCGACGCCGTGTATCTGGGCGATGCCGTCGCCGACCGACACGACCGTGCCAACCTCGGCGACATCGACGTCGAGCTCGTAGCTGCCGAGCTGGTCCCTGATGATCCGCGATATTTCGTCTGCCTTGATATCCATCCTTTGACTCCGTGCGAACTCCAGGGGTTCCTATGCGTCCGCCAACAACCGCTGCCGCAGCCGCGCCAGGTGCCGAGCGATGCTGCCGTCCCACACCGTGCTGCCGATCTGGACGATCGCGCCGCCGATGATGGAGGGGTTGACGCGTGCTTCGACCGTGACGTTACGGCCGGTGGCGGTTTCAATCTGACGCGCGATATCGAGCCCGCGCTCGTCCCGGAGCGGCTCCGACGACGTGAACTGCGCCCGCACCTGGCCGCGGTGCGCCATCAACCGCTCGCGGTACACCTCGAGCAATTCCGGGAGCAGCGGCAGGCGGTTGCGCTCAGCGAGCAGGGCCAGCAATCGTACCGTGATGGGCGACAGCTCGCCGCTGCGCTCCGTGAGTGCGGCCACCACCGCCCGCTTGGTCGCCGGCGGGACGACCGGGCTCAACAGGCACTTGCGCAACGTCGCATGGCCGTCGAGCAGGGCCATGAATGATCGAGCGCGCCCTCACGTTTGCAGACGTCGAAGAGCGCGCGTGCGTACCGCTTCGCGGCGGCGCGATATGCCATTGTGTTTTTTCGTTAGATGGGCTGCGCCCCAAACCCCCGCCGGCCACTCGCGGGGACCCCGTTGCCCCACTCCGTGAGCATCACCTACTTGGGGCTGCGCCCCAAACCCCCGCCGGCCACTCGCGGGGACCCCATTGCCCCACTCCGTGAGCATCACCTACTTGGGGCTCGCCGTGCGCGGCCTGCGGAACTTCGCACACAGCACTTGTAAGTGGAAGCGATCCGCGGCGAGCCAAACGGGAATTTATACCATTCGCCGCCGAGCCGGGGCAAGCCTGCAGGCCCGCTAGCGGGCGGACAGGCGTTCGAACAACCGTTGCAGCTCGTCTTCGGAGCCGAAGGCGATACGGATTTCCCCGCCCCGCCGCCGGCGCACGATCTCGACGCGCGATCCCAGCGCGACGCGCAGGCTGTCGGCCGCCGCGCGCGTATGCACGTCCGGCGGCGGCGGTTGCCGCGGCGGCGGTGGTTCAAGGCGCTTCTTGACGAGCGCTTCCGTTGCGCGCACCGACAGCCCGCCGGCGCGCACCTCGCGCGCGGCCTGGCGCTGGGCCGCGGCCGCCGGCAGGGCGGCGAGGGCGCGCGCGTGGCCCATCGTCAACGCCCCGGATGCGATGTCGGCCAGCACATCGTCGGGGAGCGTGAGCAGCCGCAGGTAGTTGGCGACGGTCGCGCGCTCCTTCCCGACCGCCTGTGCGATCTGATCCTGCGTGCGGCCGAGCTCGTCCGCGAGCCGCCGGTAGGCGCGCGCCTCCTCCACAGGGTTGAGGTTCTCGCGCTGGACGTTCTCGATCAGCGCCAACTCCAGCCGCTTGTCGGCCGGTACGTCGCGGACGACGACCGGGACCTTCAGCAGGCCTGCGCGCTGGGCCGCTCGCCAGCGCCGCTCGCCGGCGACGATTTCGTACGACCCTTCCTCGCGCCGGCGCACCACGATCGGCTGCAGCACGCCCGTCTCGCTGATGGACGCCGCCAACGATTCGAGCCGCGATTCGTCGATGTCGCGCCGCGGCTGATCCCGATTCGGCTCGATGAGATCGAGGTCCACCTCGAGCGGGCCCGCCGGCGGCGGCTGAGAAGCCGATGGTGACGGAAAATCTGCTATGAGTGCGCTCAGGCCCCGGCCCAGTGCGCGGCGTTTGTCAGCCACTATCTCTTGCTCCTTCCACCTTAGCCCGACCCGACGATCTCCCTCGCCAGGGCCAGGTACGCCTCCGCGCCGCGCGATCGGCGGTCGTAGGCGAGCGCCGGCAGCCCATGGCTCGGGGCCTCTCCGAGACGGACGTTGCGCGGAATCACCGTGTCGAACACCTTTTCCTTGAAGAACGCCCGCACCTCCGCCGCCACCTGGCGGCCGAGGTTCGTGCGTGAATCCGCCATCGTCAGGAGCACCCCACCGATGTCGAGTTGGCGGTTGAGACCGCCTCGCACCCCCCGCACCGTGTTTCTCAGCTCCGTGACGCCCTCCAGTGCGAGGTATTCGCACGTCAGCGGCATCAACACCTCGTCCGCCGCGACCAGTGCGTTCAGCGTCAACAGGCCGAGCGACGGCGGCGTATCTATCAGCACATGGTCGAAGCGGCTCCGTGCGACGCTTACAAACGGCTTCAGCCGCGATTCCCGGTCGGGCAGCGAAACGAGCTCGATCTCGGCGCCCGTCAGGTGTCGATTTGCCGGCACCAGCGACAGTCCGGGCATGCCCGTCGCCGTCACGAAATCGTCCACCGGCGGCGGCTCGTCGGCGGTCAGCAGCTCGTATACCGTTCCCCCGCGCGCCTCGCGGCCCGCCTGGCCGACCCCGCTCGTGAGATTCGCCTGCGGGTCCATGTCGACCAGCAGCACCGTCCGGT
>JAGWAI010000067.1 GCA_021296485.1 Acidobacteriota bacterium | reverse complement strand
CATGTCAAAGCGTCGTAGGCACCGGAACATATGCGCGGTGGGCATCAGCGTCATGTTGCTCGCGGGGTTGGGCGCTACCGCTGCGTACGCGCAGCAGGATGCCGCCATTTCGGGGCTGGTCTCCGATACGACGGCAGGAGTGATGCCGGGCGTGACGGTCGAGGCGCGCAGCCCGGCGCTGATCGAGGGGGTGCGGACCGCCTTCACGAACGGGGCGGGCCGCTACACCATTGTCGACCTGCCGCCGGGCACCTATTCGGTCACCTTCACGCTGCCGGGCTTCAACACGATCCTGCGCGAAGGCGTGGAGTTGACCTCCGGCTTCACGGCCACCATCAACGCAGAGCTGCAGGTCGGCGCCCTCGAAGAAACGATCACGGTGACCGGGGCCAGCCCGACCGTTGACGTGCAGCGGGCGACGCAGCAGCAGCTCGTGACCGACGACCTGCTGTCGGCTCTGCCGTCCAGCTCGATGACGCTGTCGAACATCGGCGCGATCACGCCCGGCATCGCCGGCACCATCAACGTCGGCGGGGCGGCCGGCCTGTACTCGATGACCAGCGCCAACACCATGTCGTACCACGGCAAGATGGAGGCGAAGACGAACGTCGACGGGATGCGCATCAACAACGCCGTCCTCGGATCGTCGACCGGCTACATCGCGAGCCCGGGCACGCTCGGCGAGTGGGTGCTGGACACGGGCGGCGCCACGGCGGAGAGCACCGCGGCCGGCGTCTCGATCAACTACATTCCCAAGGAAGGCAGCAACAATTTCTCGGGAATCTTCACGGGCATGTACTCCGGCGCCGGCATGAACAGCAACAACCTGGGCCCGGCGCTGATGGACGGGAGCTGGTACAGCGGCGCGTCCACCGCCGGCCGCGCGCTGTCGACCCGCAACGACGTCAAGTACATCTTCGACAGCTCCTCGTCGGTGGGCGGCCCGCTGAACCGGGACAAGCTCTGGTTCTACACGTCCCACCGCTTCGCGGGGAACAAGAGCGGGCTGGCCGGGATCTTCTTCAACCGGCACCAGTACTCGCCGGGTGACGTTCCGGTGCTGTACGAGCCTGATCTCAGCCGGCCGGGGTTCGTCAACGAGCACCTGAACTCGCACGCCATTCGCATCACCTGGCAGGCGTCGACGAACAACAAGTTCAACTTCTTCACCGACATCCAGGACAACTGCATCTGCCGCGGCCGCGGCGGCAACAACGCGCCGGAGGCGGCGTTCGAGTGGGGCATGTGGCCGCAAGGGGTCGCGCAGTTCAGCTGGACCAACACGCTGAGCAACCGGCTGCTGCTCGAAGCCGGCGCGGGCGCCACGATCTCCCACTGGCCGGTCTTCGAGGTTCCTGAGTCGAACGAGGAGATGATCTCCACGCTGAACGTCAGCACCGGGATGCGCTACAACGCGCTCGGCTTCGGCCTGGGCGGCTATGGGCAGCCGAAGGACTCCGACCGCTATACGCAGAAATTCAGCCTGTCGTACGTCACCGGGTCGCACAGCTTCAAGACCGGCATCTACCTTGAAGAGGTGATCAGCAACACCGGCTACCGGACCCACCAGGACATCCAGTACCGGTTTGCCGGGGCCACCCCGGCTGAGGTCGAGCAGTTCGCCACGCCGTTCATCGCGCGCGAGCGCATTCTGCCCGATCTGGGATTGTACGTACAGGACCAGTGGACCATCGACCGCATGACGCTCAATCTCGGCGTGCGGGTCGACTACCTGCGCGGCATCGTGCCTGCACAGGACGTGCCCGCGACCCGCTTCCTGCCCGCGCGCTCCTACGACGCCATAACCGGCGTGCCGAACCACTGGGATCTCAACCCGCGGCTCGGGTTTTCGTATGACCTGTTCGGAACCGGGCGTACCGCGCTCAAGACAACGTTCGGGCGCTACGTGAACGCGGTGGGAACGTTCGACTTCACCGGGCTGGTCGCGCCCAACACCGTCAACCCGGTGATCGCCTCGGTCAATAACGTCAGGCGAAGCTGGGACGACGGCAACGGCAACTACGTTCCCGATTGCGACCTGCACACGTTCACCGCGAACGGCGAGTGCGGCCAGGTGAGCGACCTGAACTTCGGCGGGCCGCGCATCACCACCGTCTTCGACGAAGGGATGTCCGAGGGCTGGTTCAAGCGCCCCTACCTCTGGGACTTCGCGGCCGAGATCAACCACGAGCTGGTCGACGGGGTGTCGCTCAGCGCCGGCTACTATCGCAACTGGCAGGGCAACTTCGTCGTCCGGGACAACATCCTGGTCGGTCCGGCCGACTACGATGAATTCTGCGTGCCGGTGCCGTCCCATTCCGATCTCCCGGGTGGGGGCGGCGGTCAGCTGTGCGGGCTGGCCGACCTGAGACCTGACCGCGTCGGCTTCAACACCGTCATCAAGCCGGCGTCGGATTTCGGAGACCACACCCTGGTCTCGAACTTCATCAATATTTCAATGGAAGGGCGGCTCCGGGAGTCGGGAATCGTGTTCGGCGGCGGCGTGGATATCGGTCAGACGGTGGAGGACACTTGCTTCATCGTCGATTCGCCGCAGGATCTGCTGCACTGCAACGTTGTGACGCCGTGGTCGGCCCAGGGGCAGGTCAAGTTCCACGCCACGGTCCCGCTGCCGTACGACTTCGCCGTCAGCGCGGTCTTCCAGAGCACCTCCGGAGAAACCTTCTCCGCTAACCGGTCGTATTCGAGCGCCGAGATTGCCTCGTCGTCGACGCTGGGCCGGCCGCTGTCCCACCTGGCGCGCACGAGCATTCCACTGGTCGCCGAGCAGGAGCTGTTTCTCCCCCGCCGCAACCAGCTCGACGTGCGCGTGACCAAGGGGGTGCCGCTGGGTGACCGGCTGCGGTTTGAAGGCAGCCTCGACATCTACAATCTCTTCAACGCCAACGACGTGATGCGGGTCAACAGCACGTTTGGCGGCGCGTGGCTGAGACCGCTGAGGAACTCGTACGCCGGCGGCGCCATTCTGACCGGCCGGTTGATGCAGCTGTCCGGGCGGCTGAGTTTCTGACGAAGCTGCCGGAGCGGGCTCTGGACCGGAGCCCGCTCCGGCAGTATCCTTCGGAATTGAACGAATCCCTGAAATCCGTTCGTCCTGCCCGGGCGATTGGCGTCGGTCTGGTGGTCGTCCTGGGACTCGTGGTGTTGGGTGTCGTCGCCTACCTGGTTCGGCAACCTGCCGGCACGCTTCCTGCTCGCGATTCCACAACATACCGGGAGACGGCCCGCAGCTTCTACCGCGGTCTGGCCGCCCTCGACGTCGGGCTGCTCGACGACGCGGCAAGCGAGTTCATGCGGGCGGCGGAGCTCGTCCCCACGGAGGCCGCGAGCTGGGCGAACCTTGGTTTGTCGCGTGTGCGCCGCGGTGCTTTCGAGGCGGCCGTCGATCCGCTCGATCGCGCGCGGACCCTCGCACCGGACAACGCCGACATCGCGCTGCTGCAGGGACTGTTGGCCGGAGCGGCCGGCCAGTTGGAGCAGGGCATCGCCCACCTGCGGCGGGCTGTCGAGATCGCGCCCGACAATCTACGCGCCCGGTACGCGCTCGCGGAAGCGGTCGAACGCGCCGCCGGTCCCACCGGGGACCGCGACGCGCAGCAGCAACTCGAAGCGATCCTTGCGCGCGGGGAGAATCTCGCGGTCCGGCTGGAACGGGCGCGCCTTGCGGTCAAGCTGGCGGAAGGTCCGGCGCTCGCCGAGTCGCTTGCACAACTACGCCTGCAGGCCGGCGGATGGCCACCGCTGGCCGAAGAGCAGCTCGGCGGGGTGGAGCAGGCGGTGGCCGCGGGTGACTTCGGCCGGGCGGCGACCGCCATTGCGCTGTTGCGCAACGTGCTCGTCCGGGTCGCGGCGTTCCGCGAGAGCCTGGCCGCCGTCCAGACGCCGCCGGAGCTGATTGGCGAGCCGCTCGATCGGTTCGTGGTGCTGCCGGCCGTCCGCGCCGCGGCGGCGGCTCCGGACGAGACGCTGGCGTACACGGACACGCCGATTGACATCGTCGGGGATTTCCCGGCGAGCGGCCTCCTTGCCCTGCAGCCGGCCGACGCCGAATCGCCTACGGTCCTGGCCGCGAGCGCCGGCGAGGTGCGCTCCGCGGACGTAGCGTCGGCGCCGATACCGTTTCCCGCGGGCGCGTCTGGCGCGCCGCCCTCCGACAGCAGCCTGCTTGCGCTCGACTGGAACCACGATTTCAGGACCGACCTCGTGCTGGCCGGGCGAGGCGGTCTGCGCGTCCTCGCGCAGGAGCCGGACGGCCGGTTTACCGACGCTACGGAGGCGGCGGCCGACGCAGTGAGCGGCCTCGACAGTTTCGGCGCGTGGGCCGCGGACGTCGAAATGGACGGCGACCTAGACATGGTCGTCGGGGTCTCCGACGGCGCCGCAATCGTGCTGCGCAACAACGGCGACGGAACATGGATCCGGCGTCAGCCGTTCGACGGCGTGGCGGGCGTCAGGGAATTCGCCTGGGGCGACCTGGATCGCGATGGCGACCCGGATGCCGTGCTCCTGGACAGCGAGGGCGGCCTGCACATGTTCGCCAATGAGCAGGCCGGACAGTTCCGTCCCTGGCCGGCGCCGGACAGCACGGCGCCCGCGCTGGCGGTTGCGCTCGGCGACCTTGACGCCGACGGCGTGCTCGATCTGGCGGCGCTGCAGGCCGACGGCGCGGTCTGGCGGATCTCGGCCGGCGACGGAATATGGGAGCAGGCGCAGATCGCGAGCTGGAGCGGCATGGCGTCCGGCGCCGCCGTCGGGGCGCCCCGGCTCCTGCTGGCGGACCTCGACAACAACGGCGCCCTGGACCTCGTCGCATCGCACGCCGCGGGTACGGCGGTGTGGCTGGCCGATGAGCAGCGCACGCTGTTGCCGCTGGCGGCTAACCCCGACGCGGAGATATTCGGCGTCGCCGACGAGAATGGCGACGGACTGCTCGACCTGCTGGGGCTGGACGCCGGCCGGCCCGTCTGGTTGCACGCGAGCGGGACGCGCGCCTATCGCTGGCAGATCGTGCGTCCGCGCGCGCAGTCGGCGGCGGGCGATCAGCGGATCAACACGTTCGGCGTCGGCGGGGAAGTCGAGGTCCGCGCCGGGCTGCTGCGGCAGAAACAGGTGCTGTCGGGCGCGCCGGTCCATTTCGGACTCGGATCCCATGCGGCGGCTGACGTCGTGCGGATCGCCTGGCCCAACGGCGTCATGCAGGCGGAGTTCGATCAGCCGGCCGACGGCGTGATAGTCGCGCAGCAGCGGCTGAAGGGCTCGTGTCCGTGGGTGTTCGCGTACGACGGCGAACGGCAGCGGTTCGTCACCGACTTCATCTGGCGCTCGCCGCTCGGGCTGCGCATCAACGCCCAGGACACGGCGGAGGTGGCGCAGACGGAGGACTGGATCAGGATTCGCGGCGACCAGCTGGCGCCGCGCGACGGCGTGTACGACATTCGTATCACCGCGGAGCTCTGGGAGACCCACTTCTTCGACCACGTCGCGCTGCTGGCAGTCGACCATCCCGAAGATGTCGCCGTGTTCGTGGACGAGCGGTTCTCCCGGGAGTCGCCGAAGCTGGAGGTGCGGGCAACCGAGCGGCCGCGGCCGCTTGCCCGCGCCCGCGACGACGCGGGCCAGGACGTCACCGCGATTCTCGGCAAGCAGGACGGCCGCTATCTCGCTTCGTTCGACCGCGGCGCCTACCAGGGCATCGCCGGCGACCACTTCGTGGAGTTCGAGCTGGGCGAGCCGACCTGGAGCCCGGGCGAGCCGGTCTGGCTGATCGCGTACGGCTGGGTGTATCCCACCGACAGCAGCATCAACGTCGCCATCGGCCAGCGGGGGGATCCGGTGCCGCGCGGGCTGGCGCTCGAAGTGCAGGAACCCGGTGGGGGGTGGTCGGTCGTCCATCCCGACCTCGGTTTCCCGGCTGGCAAGAACAAGACCATCCTCGTGAACCTCGGCCCCGCGCTGCGGGACGGCGGCAGTCCGCGCATGCGCCTGCGCACCAACCTGGAGGTGTACTGGGACTGGATGGGGTACGCCGCCGGCGCCCCCGAGGAGCGCCTCGCCACGACGCGGCTTGCCGCCGCGACCGCCGACCTGCGCTACCGCGGGTTCTCGCGCACGACGTTCGAGGGACCGCGGCGGCTGGAGCTGCCGCTCTACGACCAACTGGCCAACGTCACGCAGCAGTGGCGCGATCTCGTCGGGTACCACACGCGGTTCGGCGCGGTGGGCGAGCTGCTCGAGCGGGTCGACGACCGCTACGTCATCATGAACGCCGGCGACGAGTTGCAGTTGGAGTTTCCCGCACTGCCGCCGCCGCGGCCCGGCCTCATGCGCGACTTTGTCCTGATCGGCGACGGCTGGGTGAAGGACGGCGACTTCAACACCGGTTTCTCCCGGACGGTCCGGCCGCTGCCTTCGCACGACCGGCCCGTCTATGACGCATCCGGGCTCCCGGCGGCGCTCGAGGACGACCCGGTGTACCGCCGGCACCGCGGCGACTGGGAGAAATACCACACCCGGTACGTGACGCCGGACCGGCTGCTCGGCGGTACGGCTATAGATCCGCGGTGACGGACATGCCGGGAGCGGTGCAGCAGCGCGTGATCCGGGCGCTCGTCACGCTCGGCTTCATAGCCCTGCTTGCCGGCGTTGCGGTGCTGAACCGTTCCAGCGACGGTGCCGCGCCTGGAAGTTCCGACCCCCTGACCGCGATCGACCGCTATGGATTCCGCCTCGACGAGGTGTCGATGGAAGTCGGGATTGACTTCGTGCACCAGGCGCCGGAATTCGACAGTCGCCTGGCCCACATCATGCCCAACGTCGCGGCGGTCGGCGCCGCGGTGGCGGTGGCGGACTTCGACCGGGACGGCTGGAACGACTTATACGTCACGACCAGCCGGCAGGGCGCGTTCAACCGCCTGTACCGCAACCGGGGCGACGGGACGTTCGAGGACGTGGCCGGCGCGGCCGGCCTGGCCGACGTGAATCGGGCGGGCAGCGGGGTCTCGATGGGGGCGGTCTGGGGCGACTACGACAACGACGGATTCGAGGACCTCTTCCTCTACAAGTACGGCCGGCCGGAGCTGTTCCGCAGCGAGCGCGGCCGAACGTTCCTGCGGGTGACCGGCCAGGCGGGGCTGCCCGACTGGGTGAACGCCAACACGGCCGTATGGCTCGACTTCGACCGCGACGGCTGGCTGGACCTGTTCCTCGCAGGCTACTGGTCGGAAGCAGTCGACCTGTGGAACCTCGACACCACGCGCATCATGCCGGAGAGCTTCGAGTACGCGGAGAACGGTGGGCGCAAGTATCTGCTGCGCAATGACGGGCGCGGCGCATTCGAGGACGTCACCGCGCTGGCCGGCATCGACTCACGGCGCTGGACACTGGCCGCCGCCGCGGCGGACGTGTCGGGCAACGGCTACCCGGACCTGTTCCTGGCGAACGACTACGGCATATCGCAGTTGTATCTGAACCAGGACGGCCGGCGGTTCGTGGAGGCCGGCGGGCCAACCGGCATAGGACGCGCGCCGAAGAGCGGGATGAACGCCGCGTTCGGGGATGTCTTCAACGACGGCCGGCTGTCGATCTACGAGACCAACATCTCGGAACCGGGAATCCTGATCCAGGCGAACAACCTGTGGGTGCCGCGCGCGGATGATGCAGACGCGGATCTCGCCTACGACAACCTGGCGTCCAGCCTCGGTGTCGAGATCGGAGGCTGGAGCTGGGGCGCGCAGTTCGGGGATCTGAACAACGACGGCACGCTCGACCTGTACCTGGTCAACGGCAACGTGTCGGGCGACGATCGATCGAGCTACTGGTATGACTTTTCGCGCATTGCCGTCGGCCACAGCGCCATCATCGCGGACGCGAGCAACTGGCCGCCGATGCGCGGCCGCAGCCTCTCCGGGTATCAGCCGGCGCGGGTCTGGCTCAACGACGGACGGGGCCGGTTCGCCGAGGTGGCCCAGGTAGTGGGAGCAGCCGATCGCCGTGACGGGCGCGCCGTGGCGCTGGCGGACCTGTGGAACCGCGGCGTGCTCGACGTGGTCGTGGCGAATCAGCGCGGCCCGCTGCTCGTGTACCGGAACACGGTGGCGCCGGACCGGCACTGGCTGGGCGTCGATCTGCGGGGCGCGTCCGGCAACCCCAGCGCCATCGGCGCAGCCGTCGAGCTCAGCTGGGCCGGCGGCCGGCAGCGGCAGGTGGTGAGCGGCGGCAGCGGATTCGCCGCGCAGAACCAGCGCCGGCTGCACTTCGGCCTCGGTGGCCACGGCGCCGCGGACGCGCTCGTCATCCGCTGGCCGT
>JAGWAI010000066.1 GCA_021296485.1 Acidobacteriota bacterium | reverse complement strand
GTCATCGTGGCATACAACGGCGAGCCGGTAGACGACACGCGCGACTTGCAGAACCGCGTCGTCAATACGCGGCCGGGGACTACGGTGCCGGTCCGCGTGGTGCGAAACGGCGAGGAGCGGACGCTCAACATCACCATCGAGGAGCTCGACTTCGACGTCGAGGCGCGTGGTCCGGAAGCGGAGCCCGCGGAGGAGTTGAGCGAGGGATTCGGCATGACGCTGCGTGATCTCACGCCGCAGACGGCGGCGCGCCTGCGGCTTCCGGAGGGGACGACGGGTGCCATCGTGGCGGACGTGCAGCGGCGCGGGGCCGCCGCGGCCGGTGGCGTGCAGGCCGGCGACGTGGTCTTGAGCATCAACCGCGTCGAGGTGGCCAGCGCCGCAGATGCAGTGCGCGAGCTGAACAGCGTCGAATCGGGCCGCGCGGCGTTCCTGCTCATCCAGCGCGGTGACAACCAGGTGTTCCTCCAGATCCGCAAGGAGTAGCCGCTCGGTCCATGGAGCTCCGCGACGTGATCACGGGCCGGATCCGCGACGCGGGTCCGCTCCCGTTCGCGGCTTTCATGGACCTGGCGCTCTACCATCCGGAACTCGGCTACTACGCCCGCGCGCGCCGGCGATCCGGCGCCGCGGGCGATTTTTTTACCAGCGTCGACGCCGGACCGCTGCTCGGCGAGTTGCTGGCGGCGCAGTTCGCCGAAATGTGGCGGCTGGCGGCGCCGGACGGGGGCGAGCCGCCGGCGCCGTTCGACCTGGTCGAGGCGGGAGCCGGGAGCGGGCGCCTCGCCCGCGGCGTGCTGGATCACGCGGCCGCGGACCACGCGGCGTTCTACCGCGCCCTCCGCCTGACGCTGGTCGAGCGCAGCCCCGCCGCACGCGCGGCGCACGGCGTCACGCTCGGACCGCATGCCGACCGCCTGGCGCCGCAGTCGGGAGACGCGTTGCCCGCGCGGGTCGAGGGCATCATCTACGCCAACGAGCTGCTCGACGCCCTGCCGGTCCATTCGCTCGTCATGACCGCGGCGGGACTGCGCGAGGTTTACGTCGACAGCCGGGACGGCCGCCTCGTGGAATCGCCGGGCCCGGTCTCGCCGGCGGTCCGCGCGCACGTGGAGCGTTTCGGCATCCGCCTCGAGCCGGGCTGGCGCACCGAGGTCTGTCCGGCGGCGGTGCGCTGGGTGGCCGACGCCGCCCGGCGCCTCGAACGCGGATACCTGCTGCTGATCGACTACGGGCACGAGGCGCATGAGCTCTACTCTTCCACGCATGCGCGGGGGACGCTCGCCTGCTACCGGCGGCACCGCGTGGAGGTGGCCGGCGACGGACCCGCGGCGGCGCCCTGGCTAGAGGAGCCGGGCGCGCGCGACATCACCGCGCATGTCGATCTCACGGCAGTCCGCGCCACCGCCGAGGCGGCCGGCCTGCAGACTCTCGGAATGGTCGACCAGACGTACTTCCTGCTCGGTCTGGCGGCTGAGAATGGCGCCCTGTACGAGCCGGAGCACGGCGCCTCGGAGACCGACGACGGCCTCGACCCGATCCGCCGGCGGCTGGCGCTGAAGACGCTGCTCGTGCCGGGTGGACTTGGCAGCACGCACAAGGTATTGATCTTCGGCAAGCGGGTCGGCACGCCGCGCCTGCGGGGTTGCTCCTTCAGCCGGCGCATGACCTGACGATCATGAGCGGTCCCGTCGAACGCGAAATCAAGCTCCGATTCGAATCGGCGGCCGCGGCGCGCGGCGCGGTAATCGCCACCGGCGCGGCGCCGCGCCGTCCCCGCCAGCTGCAGGACGACCGGCTGCTCGACTGGCCCGACGGGCGCCTGCGCGAGCGCGGCTGCACGCTGCGCGTCCGCGACCAGCGGGGGGCGGCGGCGCTGACGTTCAAGGGGCCGCCCCAACCCGACGCCATGAAGGTGCGCGAGGAGCTGGAAACGGTCGTCGGCGACGCTCCGCTGTTGCTCCGGCTGCTGGAGCAGCTCGGCCTGCATGTCTGGTTTCGCTACCAGAAGTACCGCGAGGAATATGAGCTTCCGGGTGTCGTGCTGACGATCGACGAGACGCCGATCGGCGCGTTCGTCGAGCTCGAAGGCGACGAGCAGGGCATCACGGACCTGGCCGTCGCGATGGGCCGCACGCCCGGCGACTACGTCGTCGACTCGTACTACCGCCTGTTCGCCAAGGCGCGCGGCGGCCACCCGGATGCCGGCGTGCACATGGTCTTCGACTCACCCTCGTCGTGACCGTCCCGCTGCCGCCCGCGCTCGTCCTGACGGCCGGTCTCGGCACACGGCTCGCCCCGCTGACGGGCGTGCGGGCCAAGCCGGCCGTGCCCGTATCGGGCACGCCGCTGATCCTGCGGGTGCTGCGCTGGCTGGCCGCCCAGGGCGTCCCGGCCGCGGTGCTCAACCTCCACCACCGGCCGGAGACCATCACACGCTGCGTCGGGCACGGCGCGGCGAGCAGCCTTGCGGTGCGCTACTCATGGGAGCCGACGATCCTCGGCACCGCCGGCGGGCCGCGCCGCGCGCTCCCGCTCCTCGGCGAGCGCTTCTTCGTGGTCAACGGCGATACGCTGACGGACGTGGACCTTCCGGCGCTCGTGCGGGCGCACGCGGCGGGCGGCGCGCAGGTCACGCTGGCGGTGGCCCCCAATCCGGCGCCGGCGCGCTACGGCGGCGTGTTGGTCGACGACCGCGGCCGGGTACGCGGCTTCAGCAGGCCGGGACGCCATGCCGGGCAGCATTTCCTGGGCGTGCAAATCGCGGAGTCGGCGGCGTTCGCCGGCCTGCGCGACGGACAGCCGGCGGCGTCGATCGGCGGCGTGTACGACGCACTTGTCGCCGGCAGCCCCGGCGCGGTCGGCACGTACGCGGGCGCCGCGACTTTTCACGACATCGGCACACCGGCCGACTATCTCGCCGCCTCGCTGGCGTTGGCCCGTGCCGACGGCCTGACGGCGCCCGCGCCCGGAGACCGCTGCGCCATCGACGGCGAGGCCCGGCTCGTGCGGACAGCCCTGTGGGACGACGTGACAATCGGGACCGGCTGCCGCCTGACCGAGTGCATCGTGGCGGACGGCGTGCGCGTGCCACCCGGCAGCACATACGAACGGCAGATCATCACCGCGGGCGGCGGGCCGGCGCCGGACGGCGGGCGGCGGGCCGGCGACCTGTGGCTGTCGCCGCTGCAAACCTCGATGGGTCGATGATGGAGCGCAGCGCCGGATCCCATCTCGACCGGGTGCGCGCGTACCTGGACCGCACGGGCCTGGCGGGACCCGCCACGGCGCTTGCCGAGCTGCCCGGAGACGCCTCCGACCGCCGTTACGTGCGGGTGCGGCTGCCCGACGAAACCTCCCGCATGTTGATGGTCCACAGCGGGCCGATTGACAGCCGCACGCTCCCCTTCCGCTTCGTGGCCCAGATTCTGGCGCGCATGGACGTGCCTGCGCCGGCCGTGTTGGGAAGCGCTGACGACCTGGGCATCCTGGTGATCGAGGACCTCGGCGACATTACCTTGCAGGCGCAGCTCGGAGCGGGCGCGAGCGGGCAGCGCGACGCGGTATACGCGGACGCGGTGGACCTGATCGTGCGCATGCAGCGCGGCGGCCGGGCGCTGGCGTCGACCCGTGAGCCGCCCTTCACGCTGGCGTTCGACGAGGAAAAACTGATGTGGGAGCTGGCGTTCTTCGTCGAGCACTTTCTTGACGGACTCCGTGGCGCGCGCCCCTCCGCCGCCGCCCGCACCGCCCTGGCGGACGAGCTGCGCGCCGTGGCGCGCGAGCTTGCCGCCGAGCCGCGGGTCTTCTGCCACCGCGACTATCACAGCCGCAATCTGATGCTGCACCGCGGCCGGCTGTACGTCATCGACTTTCAGGATGCGAGGATGGGACCGGCCACCTACGACCTGGTGTCGCTGTTGCGCGACTGCTACGTGCGACACGAGCCGGCGTTCGTCGACCGGATGATCGCGTATTATCATGACCGGCTCGGTACGGCGGCGGACCCCGCGTATCGGGATCGGTTCGATCTGATGTCCGTGCAGCGGCATCTGAAAGCGCTGGGAACGTTCGGCTATCAGTCGACGGCGGGCGGCAACGACCGCTACCTGAGCGCCATTCCGCGTACCGCCGGTTATCTGGTCGAGGTATTCGGGCGGCAGCCCCGTTTCGAACGGCTGCGGGCGCTACTGGCCGGCTGTGCGCCTGATTTCGATTGAGCGGGAAACTCCGTCCGCGGCCGGCGCGAGTCCCGGCTGGCATGGTCGACATGGCGCACACTACGGTCGCGCACATCAGCGGCATCGCCGCGCACGAAGGGTGCGAGGTGACGTTGCGCGGTTGGCTGCACAACCGCCGCTCCAGCGGCCGCATTCACTTCCTGACGCTGCGCGACGGCACGGGATTCATCCAGGCGGTCATGTCGAAGGCGGCCGTGGGCGAAGATGTCTTCCGGCAGGCGGACCATCTGGGTCAGGAAACCGCCATCCGCATCCACGGCCTGGTGCGCGCCGACGCGCGCGCGCCCGGCGGTTACGAGATTGACGTCGCGCAACTGGAACAGGTGGGTCCATCGCAGGACTATCCGATCACGCCGAAGGAGCACGGCGTCGAATACCTGCTGGATCATCGCCACCTGTGGCTGCGCACCGAACGCCAGCAGGCGATACTGCGCATCCGCCACGAGGTCATCGACTCCATCCGCACGTTCTTCAACGAACGCGGCTTCGTGCTGGTGGACACGCCCATCCTGACCCCGGCCGCATGCGAGGGCACCACGACCCTCTTTCCGGTGCCCTACTTCGACACCGCCACCGCGTTCCTCACCCAGAGCGGACAGCTGTACAACGAAGCGAACGCCATGGCGCTGGGCCGCGTGTACTGCTTCGGCCCCACGTTCAGGGCGGAGAAATCGAAGACGCGCCGCCACCTGACGGAGTTCTGGATGGTGGAGCCGGAGATGGCGTACGCCGCGCTCGACGATGTGATGGCGCTGGGCGAGGAGCTTGTCGCCGCCGTCATCGGCCGGGTGCTGGCGAACCGCCGGCGCGAGCTGGCGGTGCTGGAGCGGGACACCGCCCCGCTGGAACGCATTCGCACGCCGTTTCCACGGGTGTCGTATGACGAGGCGGTCGAGATCCTCAGGCAGCGCGGACTGCCGTTCGAATGGGGCGGCGACTTCGGCAGCCCGGACGAGACCGCGCTCGCCGAGCATTTCGATCAGCCGGTCATCGTCCACCGTTTCCCGGCGGCCGCCAAGGCGTTCTACATGAAGGCCGATCCCCAACGGCCGGAAGCATCGCTGTCGGTGGACGTGCTGGCGCCGGAGGGATACGGCGAGATCATCGGCGGCGGGCAGCGGGAGGACGACTACGACGTGCTGTGCGAGCGCGTGCGGGCGCACGATTTACCCGAGGACACGTTCTCCTGGTACCTGGATCTCCGGCGCTACGGCAGCGTCCCGCACGGCGGATTCGGCATGGGCGTGGAGCGGGTCGTCGCCTGGATGTGCGGGCTGGCGCACGTCCGCGAGGCCATCCCCTATCCCCGCATGCTGCACCGTCTGACGCCCTGATTTTCGCCCGTCAATCTCCCGTCCGATTGCCCGCCCGTCCCCGATTCGGGCCTCTTCGCGCCTCCCGGCGGGCACGTTGCCGCACCCGGTGGGCCGTGTTACTATTTTCAGCTACGTCGACGGGATGAGCTTCATGGGTGGGCGTTTGCCCACTTTTTGTGTTTCTGGGGCATGACGGGCACGGTCTGTTGACGTGAGGCAAGACGCGCTGCAGGCGGAGATCAGGTTGGTTGCCGAGCGCGTGTCGGCGAGCCACGGACTCGAGATATTCGATCTCGGCCTGCGGCGGGAGCCGATCGGATGGGTTCTGCGGGTCGTCCTGGATCGGTCGGGCGCTGCGGCGGCCGCCGGGGATGCCGCGGGGGAGGAGATTAGTGTCGGCGATTGCGAACGCGTCAGTCGCGACCTGAGTGCGATCCTGGATGTGGAAGTGACGTTTCCCCACGCATACACGCTTGAAGTGTCCTCGCCCGGACTGGACCGGCCGCTGCGGCATCTGGACGATTGCCGACGGTTCGTCGGACGCCTGGCGAAGCTCGTCACGACCAGGGCGGTCGACGGTCAGCATGCCTGGACCGGCCGCATCGCCGGCGTCAGCGGCGAGGACGTGGTGATTGAGGCGGCGGATCGCAGCCGTCAGATTCCCTGGCCGCTCGTCTCCAGGGCGAAGCTGGAAGTGGAGTTCTGAGAACACGGCCATGCACAACCCGACACAGCAACAGATCGAAGCCCTTGCCAAGGAGAAGGGGATCGATCCGAACATCGTCATCGAGGCGATCGAGGACGCCGTCCTGGCTGCCTCCCACAAGTACTACAAGTCCGACGAGAACCTGCGCACGAAGTTCAACAGCGAGACCGGGCAGGTGGAGCTGTTCGCCGTGCGCCAGATTGTCGAGGACGTCAACGATCCGGCCACCGAGATTTCGCTGAAGGAGGCCCAGGACCTGTACGGCGACGCCGCCGAGGTAGACATGGAAATCGAGTTTCCAAAGTCCACCGAGGTGCTCGGCCGCATCGCCGCCCAGACCGCCAAGCAGGTGATCTTCCAGAAGGTCCGCGAGGCGGAGCGGGAGAACGTCTACGCGGAGTACAGCGACCGCGTCGGCGATGTGGTCCCGGGCACGGTCAAGCGGTTCGAGAACGGCGACATTTTCGTGGAATCGGGGCATATCGAAGCGCTGCTGCCGCGCCGCGAGCAGTCGCGCGCCGAGAACTACACGACCGGCGACCGGATCCGCGCCGTCATCCGGGAAGTGAACAAGAACGTCAAGGGCCCGCAGCTGATCCTGTCGCGCACCGACCCGGTGCTGCTCATCAAGCTGTTCGAGCAGGAGGTTCCGGAGATCTACGACGGCACCGTGTCGATTCGCGGCGCCGTGCGGGAGGCCGGCGATCGGGCCAAGGTCGCCGTCTACTCGCGTGAGCGCGATGTCGATCCCGTCGGGGCCTGCGTGGGCATGAAGGGCACGCGCGTGCAGGCGATCATTCGGGAGCTGCGTGGCGAGAAGATAGACATCGTCGAGTGGTCCGACGACGCCACCCTGTTCGTCACCAATGCCATCAGTCCCGCCCGCGTCCAGCGCGTCACGGTGGTCGATGAGACGGAGCGGGTCATAGAGGTGATCGTCGAGGACCGCCAGTTGTCGCTGGCGATCGGCAAGAAGGGCCAGAACGTGCGGCTGGCGGCCAAGCTCACCGGCTGGAAGATCGACATCAAGAGCGAGGAAGAGAAACGGCGCGAGGTCGAAGCCCAGTTCGACGGGCTGGCAGCGGGGGAATCAACGACGCTGAGGCTGCCGGCTCTCGACGCGGATCAGATCCGCAGACTGGACGATGCCGGACTGAACACTGCCGAACAGCTGAGCGCCGCGACCATCGAGCAGTTGGCGGAGGTGGCAGGCTGCGACGAGGAGACTGCCTGGCGGGTGAAGCAGGCCGTGCAGGAACAGATGGAGGCAAGCCAGCGCGCGGCGGACGAGGCCGCGATGGACGACAACGGACGGGAGACGGCAACCGAAGCGGTGGGTTCAACCGAACCCGAGGCCGGAGAGCCGTCCGCGGACCAGACAACGCGCTGACCGCGCGGCGTCATCCAAAAGGAACACGTGGGTACTATCCGGATTTACAAGGTCTCCGAGCTGCTAGGACTTCCCAGCCAGGAAGTGATCGATCTGCTGCGACGCGACCACGGCATCGAGGTGAAGAGCGCGTCGAGCACGGTCGAGGAGATCGTGGCCCGCCAGTTCGCCGAGCGGATCGCCCGCGAGCGGGGTATCCGCCTGCCGGTTCGTCAACCCTTCTCCGGATCCGCGGCGTACCGTCTGACTGCGAGACGCGGTCGGCAGGCCCAGCAGAAGGCCGAGCCGCCAAAGCCGGCGAGACCGACTCTGGGGCCGCCGCGCCTGGTCAAGGCAGCCAAGGCGGCCCGCGTCCAGGCCCGGGCGGAGGCCGAGGCCCAGGCCAAGGTAGAGGCTGAAGCCGAAGCCAAGGCAGAGGCGCAGGCGGAGACGCAGGCCCAGGCTGAGACCCAGGCGGCTGAGGCAGCCGCGGCGGCCGTGGAACTGGAGGCCAAGGCGGCCGCGGAAGCCGAGCTCAAGGTGGAGGCGGAAGCCGAGGTGGAGGCGGAAGTCGAGGCGTCAGCGGCCAGTGTCGCACCGGCGCCCACCGAGGCCGCTCCGGCGAAACCCGTTGTCTCGCAGCCGGCTGCGCCGGTGGCGCCGCCGGTCGCGGCCAAACCCGTCGCGCCGGCGACGCCTTCAGCCACGACAATCACCAAGCGGACCGGTCGCGTCGCACCACCGACGCTCCGACTACGCGTCGTAGATCCGAGTCCGATTGCGCCGCCGCCTCCGTAGCCGGCAACGGTTCTAGCTCCCGCGGCAGCCGCGGGTAGAGCGG
>JAGWAI010000003.1:34517-57054 GCA_021296485.1 Acidobacteriota bacterium | reverse complement strand
CTCGTGGTACCAATGGTCGCGGCCCTCCACGACGCTGAACGGGGTTTCAAGGCCCTCGCGCTTGACCAGCAGCACGTTCTCGACGCTCGGAGAGCCGTCGAGCGCGTCGTCCGAGATCTGCTTGAGCGGCACGACGCCGCCGCGGCGATAGCCGCCGTCGGCGGTTACGAGCATCTTCGCCTGCATGTCGTTGATCCGGTCGCGCAACGACTCGGCGCTGAAGCCGCCGAACACGACGCTGTGGACCGCGCCGATGCGCGCGCAGGCCAGCAGCACGATCGGCAGCTCGGGGATCATCGGCAGATAGACCGCGACGCGGTCGCCGTGGCCGACGCCGAGCTGCTTGAGAACGTTGGCGCACTTCTGGACCTCGACGTGCAGCTCGCCGTAGGTCAGGGTCTTCTGGTCGCCCGGCTCGCCTTCCCAGACGATGGCGCGCTTGTCGCGGCGGCTGCCGAGGGCGTGCCGGTCGACGCAGTTGACGCTGGCGTTGATCTTGCCGCCCACGAACCACTTCGCGTCTGGCGGCTGCCAGTCGAGCACCGTGTCCCACGGCCGGCTCCATTCGAGCTCCCTGGCGAAATCGGCCCAGAACCCTTCCGGATCCGCGTCGGCCCGCTCGTAGATGCCGGGGTCGTTGATGTTGGCGTTCTTGCGGAATTCCTCGGGCGGCTCAAAGACGCGGTCTTCGGTCAACAGCGCATCGAATCCGGCCTGCACCTTCTCTTCAGTCACTATCTGTCCTCCTGATGTTCCCTGTTGCTACAGCCGCTTGGTTGCGACCAGCACGTTTTGCGTGTCTCCGTCCGGCGTAATGGCGTAGTCCCAGAGCACGGCCTCGCGCTGAAATCCCAGCCGCCGGAAGACGGCTTGCGCCGCGGATTGATCCAGCGTCATCCGCGCGGTGAGCAGTTGCAGGCCGACCTGTTTCGCGATCGCGTCGATCTCGCGGGCAAGCACCCGCGCCAGCCCGCGCCGCCGCGCGTCCGGCGAGATTTGAATCCTAATCTCGCCCAGGTGGCGTGTCCAGTTCGCCTCGTTGTGCAGCAGCGTCGATTCTCCGAGCATCCTGCCGTCCTGCCGCGCGAGCACCGTGATGGTGCGACCGGCCCGGATCGAATCGATCCACTGCCGGACGGTCGAGCGCTCGGTGATGTTGACGCGCAGGAACATGAGGTCGTTGGGCGGCAGCGTCCGCGCGAAGGCCAGGATGTCGTCGATGTCGTCGTTGCCCATCAGCTCGAGCTCGGCCTGGCTGCCGTCCGCCAGCTCGACGCGGCGCGGATAGCGCCGTGCGATGTCGGAGGGCACGCCGTCGCCGGCCGCGGTATCTAGCGTCATGGGTCCTCGAGCGCGGCGCCTGCGCCGCGAGCGCCTGAATCCCGGTATTCCGCCGCTGTTCGTGCGGATCATATAAGTTAGCGTCTCGCGCTGGCGAAACGAATGTTCCCTGGACACGCCGGCGGGGCGCCTGGCACATGACCCGGTTGCAAGTCGACCTGAACTGCGACGTCGGCGAGTCGTTTGGCCGCTATGCGATCGGCGACGACGAAGGCGTTCTGCCGCACGTCACGTCCGCCAACGTCGCCTGCGGGTTCCACGCCGGCGATCCGGTAATCATGCGGCGTACCGTTCGCCTGGCCGTCCGACTCGGCGTCGCGGTCGGCGCGCATCCCGGCTTTCCGGACCTCGGCGGGTTCGGCCGGCGGGAGTTGCAGGCCGCGCCCGACGAAATCGAGGCAATGGTGCTCTACCAGGTTTCCGCCCTGGCGGGCATCGCGGCGGCGGAGGGCGGGCGGCTCAGGCACGTCAAGCCGCATGGCGCGCTGTACAACATGGCGGCCCGCGACCGCCGGCTCGCGGACGCCGTCGCGCGCGGCGTGGCGGCCGCCGGACGGGAGCTGATCCTCGTCGGTCTGTCCGGCTCGCACCTGCTGGACGCCGGCCGCGCCGCGGGTCTCGACGTGGCGTCCGAGGCGTTCGCCGATCGCGCGTACGAGGCGACCGGCGCCCTGCGCTCGCGCTCGCAGCCCGATTCCGTCATCGGCGATCCGGCCGAGGCGGTCGAGCGCGTGCTGCGGATGCTGCGCGAGGGCGCGGTCACGGCGGTGAACGGTGAGGCCGTTGCGGTGCGGGCGGACACGATCTGCATCCACGGCGACACGCCCGGCGCGGCGCCGCTCGCCGCCGCCGTGCGCGCCGGTCTCGAGGCGGCCGGCGTCGCGGCGGTCCCTCCCGGTGCGTGAGCTCGTGCGGGCTAGTGAATCGTGTACGGCTCGCTCAGGGTGAACGTGGCGATCTCGACGTCGAAGCGTCGGCCGTTGCCGTTCACCATCTGGTAGGTGCCCTTCATCGTCCCGAACGGCGTTCGCAGCGGACAATTCGAGGTGTACTCGAACGATTCGCCGGGCGCCAGCGTCGGCTGCTCGCCGACGACGCCCAGGCCGCGGACCTCTTCGACATGGTTGTTGGCGTCGGTGATGACCCAGTGGCGGCTGACCAGCTGGACGGTCTCGGCACCTTCGTTGGAGATGGCGATGGTGTAGACGAACAGCCAGAGATCGCGCTGCGGCTGGGAGTGGCCGGGGGAGTAGCGGGCCGTGACCTGCACCCGAACGCCGTCCGTAACCGCCTCCGAGGAATGCACACCGCTCTGCTGGTGACGAGGCACGGGAGATAATACGACGACCATATGATTCCCATCAACACGCTGCTCGGGGCGTATGCGCAGGGGTTGTTTCCGATGGCGGTGGAGGGGCGCATCATGTGGTTCTCGCCCCGGCGGCGCGGGATTCTGCCCCTCGATCGGCTGCATGTGCCCCGACGCTTGCGGCGGGTGCTGCGCCAGCGGCGGTTCCATTGCACGGTCGACCGGGCATTTGCCGACGTGATTGCGGCGTGCGCCGCGCGGCCGGCCGACAGCGGTATCTGGATCGACTCCGAGCTGATCGACAGCTATATGGCGCTGCACGCGGCCGGCTACGCGCATTCGCTCGAGGTGTGGTGCGGCGAGCGTCTCGCCGGTGGGCTGTACGGCGTCAGCCTGCGCGGCGCCTTCTTCGGTGAGTCGATGTTCCACGTCGTGACCGACGCCTCCAAGGTCGCCCTCTGCCTGCTGGTCGAGCGGCTGCGCCTGCGCGGCTACCGGCTGCTCGACCTGCAGTGGCTCACGCCGCACCTTTCCACCTTCGGCGCCGCGGAGGTGCCCCGGCGTGAGTACCTGCGGCTGCTGGCCGCCGCGCTGGAGGTGGATTGCCGCTTCGATCCGTTAGATGGGGCTGCGCGGCTTCGCTAACTTGGGGCTGCGCCCCAAGCCCCCGCCGGCCACTCGCGGGGACCCCTTCGCCCCACTACGTGACCGGCGGGCCGCGCCGTGCGCGGCCTGGGGACTCCTGCTCAAGTGCTCGTCGTCCCCCTCCTCGATTGCACCGTGCCTGCTTTTTCGGCCGGGGGACTGATCGGTCTCGGTGCGACGCGGGACTTTCAGCGCGGGCTATCGAAGGCGGGGCGCGGCCCGCCCTGCGCGAGGTCCCAGCTGAGGCCGTACGCCAGCTGCACCACGCGCGCCATCTTGTCGTAGTCGAGCGTATCGGGGTGATCCCGCTCGGTGTGGTAGTCGGGATGGAGTCCTGTATGCACGAAGATCGCGGGGACTTCGTTGAAGAGGAACGGCCAGTGATCGCTGCGGCGCAGCAGGTTCGAGCGGTTGTTGTCGTAGCGGAACCGCAGGTCCAGTCGGGCGCTGCGGTTGGCCGCGCCGGTGGCGGCGCGCAAGTCGGCGCTGAAGGTCGAGCCGATGATGTTCACGGCGTTGCGGTTCGATTCCGCCGTCTGCGGCTCGAGTCCGGCGAAGCGGTAGCCGCCGCCCGCCGGCACTTCCTCGCTGCGGCCGATCATGTCCATGTTGATCACGGCCACGGTGTCCTCCAGCGGCGCGAGCGGCCGCTCCGTGTAGCCCCAGGCGCCCAGCAGACCCTGCTCCTCGGCATTCCACGCGGCCAGGAGAATTGAGCGCCGCGGGCGTCGGCCCGCGGCGGCGGCAACGGCGTACGCCTCGGCGATCTCCAGCAGCCCGGCCACGCCCGAGGCGTCATCGTCGGCCCCGTTGAATATTCGCGTCCCGATTGCGCCTTCGTGGTCGTAGTGGGCGCAGACGATGATCCACTCGTCCCGCAGCGCCGCGTCCGCGCCCTCGATGAGCCCGACGACGTTGTCGACCGGCGTGGTTTCGTGCCGCAGCGCGGTGGTCATCTCCAGCGTCACGCCCGACAGATCCACCACCGCCGCGCCGCCGGCCGTCTCGGCGTGCGCGCCCAGTTCCTGCAACGTGCGACCCGCGGCGGCGGCCAGCCGC
Source organism: Acidobacteriota bacterium (assembly GCA_021296485.1). Lineage (GTDB taxonomy): Bacteria > Acidobacteriota > Vicinamibacteria > Vicinamibacterales > UBA8438 > JAAXGX01. The sequence continues at coordinate 52,700 of JAGWAI010000003.1, read as the reverse complement.
TCGGCCAGCGCGGCGGAAATCCGCACCACCGGGATGCGCACCTGGTCCACCCACGCGGCGAGCTGGTAGAGCGGTACGCGCGGCGGGCTGCTCGGCCAGGCGCGGCTGGCAAGGTCGGGGATGGTCCACCAGCGCGCATGGTTATGCACGTCAGGGGCAATGGCTACGGCTATCGCGCCGCGCCGCTGCGCCTCCAGCACCTTGCGGATGGCGCTGCCATGCTCGGACCGCACGACGCCGGCGAAGCGGCTCTGCGGGTCGAACTCGCCCGGCTCGTGGTCGAGCAACAGGACGACCTTGCCGTTTACGTCGGCCTGGCGGTAGTCGTCGTGCGCGAGACCCGCCGCCGTGATGCCGAACCCGGCGAATGCGACCGGGCCGGCCGCGCTGCCGGCGGCGCTGAACGGTGCGGGAAAGAAGTCGCGCGACAGCTCGGCGCTCTCGACCTGGCCGCCGCCGTCCGCCAGCAGCGTGTTGCCCGGCTCCTGCGCGGCGACCACGAGGTCGACGGTGTGCCGATAGCTGGCCCCGGGACCGACCGCGCGCAAGCCGTGACGCTCGAACTGCTCAGCGATGTACCGCGCGGCGGCTGCGTTCTCCGGCGTCGCGGTCAGCCGCCCGCGCATCGCATCGGAGGCGAGAAACCCCACTTCGCGCCGCAGATCATCCGCGGTGATCGAGGCATCGGCCGCCGGAGGCGACAGGCGGCTGGCCGGCGGCGGCTGGCCGGCGGCCGGCCGCTGAAGCGCGAGACCGGCGCCCGCCAGCAGCGCGGCCGCCACGAGAAGGCGGGCCGAGTATCCACCGGCGTCGCGGACGCTCCGCATGCTGCGCATATGGCGTGTCACAGGTACAGGCTCGCGCCCGGCCCCACCGGCAGGCCGAGCGCCATCCAGGCTACGAGCAGGCACGACCAGACCAGCAGGAAGACGACCGTGTACGGCAGCATCGTCGCCACGACCGTGCCGATCCCAGAGCGCTTGTCGTACTTCTCGAAGAAGGCGACGATGAGCGCGAAATACGACATCATCGGTGCTATGACATTCGTCGTGCTGTCGCCGATGCGGTACGCCACCTGCGTCAGCTCCGGCGCGTAGCCCAGCAGCATGAACATCGGCACGAATACCGGCGCCATCACCGCCCACTTCGCCGACGCGCTGCCCATGAACAGGTTGATGACCGCCGACAGGACGACGAACGCCAGCATCAGCGGGATGCCGCCGAGCCCGGACGCCCGCAAGGCGTCGGCGCCCTTCACCGCGACGATCAGGCCGAGATTAGACCAGTTGAAGTAGGCGACGAACTGGGCGGCGAAGAACACCAGCACGAGGTACGTGCCGAGCGTGCTGATGGTCGTGCCCATGCCGTTCATGACGTCCGTGTCGTTGCGGAACTTGCCGGCGCCGACGCCGTACGCCACGCCGACTGCCGTGCCGCCGAGAAAGATGAAGGCGACGATTCCGGACAGGAAAGGCGATCGCAGCAGCTCTCCGGTTTCCGGATTCCGCAGGAACCCGGCGGCCGGAACGGTGCCCCACAGCAGGAAAGCGCCGAATGCCAGCGTGGCCGCCAGGGCGAAGCGCAGGCCGCGCCATTCCGCCGCGCTGAGGCGGTCGAGGCCGCCCCGGGGCTGCTCGCCTTCGTAGCGTCCCAGGCGCGGCACGACGATCCGCTCGGTGACCCACGTGCCGGCGCCGGCGACGATGAACGTCGACGCGACCATGAAGAAGTAGTTCGCCGCCGGATTGACGCGGTAGCTGCCGTCCACGATGTGGGCGGCCTCTTCCGACAAGCCCGCCAGCAGCGGATCGATGGTACCGAGCAGCAGATTGGCGCTGTAGCCGCCCGACACGCCGGCGAAGGCGGCCGCGAGCCCGGCGATGGGGTGCCGGCCGGCGCCCAGAAAGATGATGCCGCCGAGCGGCACGAGCAGCACGTAGCCGATCTCGCTGGCGGCATTCGACAGCACGCCCGCCAGCACGATGACGAACGTCAGCAGGCGCGCCGGCGCGGAGAGCACCAGCAGCCGCAACGCGGCGGCGATCAGACCGCTCGCCTCCATGACGCCGATGCCCAGCATCGCCACGAGCACGGTGCCGAGCGGGGCGAACCCGGTGAAGTTCACCACCATCTCGGTCAGGATGCGGTGGAAGCCGTCGATGGTCAGCAGGTTGGCGGGCCGCACGGTCGCGCCGGTGCCCGGATGCACCACTTCGAGGTCCATCGTGGCCGCCACGGCGGAGGCGACGACGGTGAGCAGCGCGAGGATTGCGAAGAGGGTTGCCGGGTGCGGCAGGGCGTTACCGACGCGCTCGATCGTGCCCAGAAAGACGGAGGTCCAATCGCCCAGGCGCGCCAGCCGCTTCGCCATTGAAGTGATATCCTACTTTCTTTCAGTTCGCCCCGATGCCGTATCCGTCGGCCGAGTCGCCCAACCTGGAGAGGCAGCGCCGCGTGGCCGCCGCCATCGGCGCCGACGTGGCCGTCCGTCATATCTTCCTGTGCTGCGACCAGACCAACCCCAAGTGTTGCGACCAGGATCGGGGACAGGCGGCCTGGGCCTATCTGAAGAAGCGCCTGCGCGAGCTCGGTCTGTCCGAGCAGGGCGGGGTGCTGCGCACCAAGGCGAACTGCCTCCGCATCTGCGAGGGTGGCCCGATCGCCCTCGTCTATCCGGAGGGCGCATGGTATGGCGGGTGCGATCCGCCGGCCCTGGAACGGATCATCACAGAGCACCTGATCGGCGGCCGGGTGGTGGAGAAACTGCTGATCGTCGGGCATGCCCCGGGCGCCGTCCCGGCCGGCGCGGAGACCGCCGGCGATTGATCGCATAGCGGGCGCAATGGACCTGGGAGGCGTCTTTCCGCCGATTCCGACCCCCTTTCGGGGTGGTGCGCTCGACGCCGGCGCCCTCGGCGCCAACTGCGAGCGCTGGATGCAGACCGGCCTGCGGGGGATTGTCGTGCTGGGGTCGAACGGCGAGGCGCCGCTCCTCGACGACGACGAGTCGGACCGGGTCATCGCGACCGCCCGCGCGCGGGTGCCGGACGGCCGCCTGCTGATTGCCGGCGTTGCGCGGGAATCGACGGTCGGCACGGTGCGCGCCGCGACGCGCGCCGCGGCGTGCGGGGCTGACGCGGTGCTGGTGCGCACGCCGTGGTTCTTCAAGGCGCTGCAGACCCGGGAAGCGCTTACGCGGCACTACACGGCGGTGGCCGACGCGTCGCCGGTGCCCGTGCTGCTGTACAACTTCACCGCCCTGACCGGAGTGACGCTGCCGCTGGCGGCGGTTGCGCGGCTGGCCCGCCATCCGAACATCGTGGGCATGAAGGAGTCGGGCTCCGACATCGCCTTCATCTCGGCGCTGATCGACGAGACGCCCGACGATTTCAGCGTGCTGGCCGGCTCGGCGCCGGTCTTCTACGCAAGCCTGGTCTGCGGCGCCGCCGGCGGCATCCTGGCGCTCGCGTGCGCCGTCCCGGAGCCGTGCGTACAGCTCTTCGACATGGTCGCCGCGGGCCGTCTGGCCGAGGCGCGCATCCTGCAGCGGCGGCTCACGCCGCTGGCCCGGCTGCTGACCCGCGTCCATGGCGTCCCGGGGCTCAAGGCGGCGCTGGACATCGCTGGCTATACCGGCGGCGAGCCCCGCCCGCCGTTGCTGCCGGTCGGACCGGACGCGGTCGAGGAGATTCGGCAGGCGATGGAGGCCTTGTATGCGTCGGTATGAGCGCGCCTGGACGGCTGCGCTGCTGGCTGCGGCGCTGATGCTCGCAGCGTGCGCGACCAATCCGGTGACGGGCGGCCGCGAGTTCGCCCTGATGACGGAGGGGCGGGAAATCTCGATTGGCGAGGGTGCGGACGCCCAGATTCGGGAGCAGATGGGCGTGTACGATTCGCCGGCGCTGCAGGGATATGTCGCCGACCTGGGTCACCGCCTGGCCGCGCTGTCGCACCGGCCGTATCTGCCCTGGCACTTTGCCGTCGTCGATTCGCCGGCGGTCAATGCGTTCGCCCTCCCGGGGGGGTACATCTACCTGACTCGCGGCATCCTGGCGTACCTCGGGGACGAGGCGGAGCTGGCCGGCGTGCTGGGCCACGAGATCGGGCACGTCACGGCGCGCCACTCGGTACAGGCGTACTCGCGGGCGACGGGCGCCCAACTCGGCCTGCTGCTGGGGCAGATATTCGTGCCCCCCATGCGCAGCAATCCGTACGGCGGGCCCGGAATAATGGACGCCGCCGCTTCCGGCCTGGGTCTGCTGTTGCTCAAGTTCGGACGTGACGACGAGGTTCAGGCCGACCGCCTGGGCGCGGAGTACGCGACCGGCGGCGGCTGGCACCCGGAGGGCGTTGCCGGCATGCTGTCCACGCTGGGCCGCATCAGCGAGCTCAGCGACCGCCGCGGCGTGCCGAACTGGCTGTCGACGCATCCCGAGCCCACCGCCCGTGTCGCGGAGGTGGCCCCCGTCGTGGCCCGGCTGCTCGAGACGGTCGACGCATCCGGCCTGCGGATCGACCGGGGCGGCTATCTCGAACGGATCGTGGGGGTCAGGTTCGGTGACAACCCCGAAGAGGGCATCGCACGGGGGCACGAGTTCGTCCACCCGGTGTTGCGCCTGGGCGTGGAATTTCCGGAGGATTGGGAAATCCAGAACAGCGACACGGTCGTGGTCGCCAGGCGACCCGGCCGGGACGGGTACATGCTGTTGCAGCTCGCGGAAGAGGGAGAGCCGGCGACGCTGGAGGCGATTGCCGAGCGCGACACGCCGCGGGATGCGCGCAACGTCTCGGCGGGCGGCAGCCGAATCAACGGCATGGACGCGCACATCCGGTCCTACCAGCGCGACATGGACAACCTGGGCGCGGTGATGGTGCGCGCGGCGTATATCCGCCACGACGGCCAGGTGTACGTGGTGGGAGCCGTCGTTCCGGTGGCGGAATTCACGCGCATAGAGCGTGAAGTGAATCGGAGCATCCGCTCGTTCCGGGCGCTGAGCGCGGAGGAAGCGGCCCGCATCCTGCCCAACGAGATCGCGCTGTACGAAGCCGTAGCGGGCGATACGTGGCAGCGGATCGCGCAGCGCGCCGGCGGCGAGCTGGTGCCGGCGGCGACGTTGGCGATCATGAACGGCTACCCGGTGGACGAGCAGCCGCGCGCCGGCGGCCGGCTGAAAATCGTGGTGCAGGGCAGCCCGGTCGGCTAGCGCGCCGACGGCCGCAGCCCCAAGCGGTGATGGCCGGCGCGGGTAGAATGTGAACGGTCATGGAACAGACTCTGTTGCTGAACGCCACGTACGAGCCGCTGAAAGTCGTCGACTGGCGCAAGGCGATCACGCTCTGGTGCCAGGGCAAGGTGGAGGTGATCGCGGTTCACGACCGGGAGATCCACTCCGTGTCGTTCAGCATCAAGCTACCGTCGGTGATCCGGCTGTTGCGCTACATCACCATCCGCAAGCACTTCAACCACGTCCCGTTCTCGCGCGCCAACATCTACGCGCGGGATGGGCACCGCTGCCAGTATTGCGGCGCCGAATTCCCGGTGTCGGAACTCACGTTCGATCATGTGGTGCCGGTGTCGCAGGCAGGACGGAAGGACTGGGAGAACATCGTCACCTGCTGCGTCACCTGCAACCGCCGGAAGGGCGGCCGCACGCCGGCCCAGGCCGGCATGCGTGTCATTCGGCCGCCGCGCCGGCCGACCCGCGCGCCCGCGGTGCGGCTGACCTTCGGCCTGCGCGACGCGCCCGACAGCTGGCGCGACTATCTGTACTGGAACGTTGAGCTCGACGACACATAGCCCGCGGCGTCCGCAGCCCCGCCGCGCACGCCGGGTACGGCCATGACCGGGCAGCCGGCTGCCGGCGCGGGTCCGCGGATCACTGCCGTCCGCCCGGCGCGGGCGGTCGAGGGCGGGCGGATCACCATCGAGGGCGCCAATCTGTCGCCGAACGGCGCGGGCGCCCCGGAGGTGCACCTCGGGTCCCGGCGCGCGCGCGTGGTGCATGCCTCCCCGCGGGCGTTGTCGGTCATCGTCCCGCTCGGGCTCTCCGGCGGCCGCACGCCGGTTGATGTGGCAGGCGTCTCCGGAGCGGCGGCGTTCGTCGATCTCGGCGTCCGCGTCGCCACCGGCCTGCACCAGGTCGACAATCCCGCCATCGACAGCGAAGGCGTGCTCTACTTCACCTACAGCGGTGCGCGCGGCGAGCAGACGCCGGTGTCGATGTTCCGCGTCCGGCGCGACGGATTCCGCGAACCGTTCCTGTCCGGGATAACCAACGTGACGTCGACGGCGTTCGCACCTGACGGGCAGCTCCACGTGTCGAGCCGCTTCGACGGCGCCGTGTACCGCGTCGGCGTAGACGGCACCTTCGAGCGCCTCGTCTCCGACCTCGGCATCGCCAGCGGCCTCGCGTTCAGCCCGGACGGCACGCTGTATGTAGGCGACCGCGCCGGCACCGTGTACCGCATCGGCAGCGGCGGGGCCGCCGCGCCGTTCGCGACGCTCCCGGCCAGCGTGGCCGCCTTCCACCTGGCGTGGGGGCCGGATCACGCGCTCTACGTCGCTTCGCCCACGCTGTCGACGTACGACCACGTCTACCGGATCGATCGGACCGGCGGCATCGAGCAGGTCTGTTCCTGCTTCGGCCGGCCCCAGGGGCTGGCGTTCGACGCCGCCGGCGCCCTGCACGTCGTCGAGGCGCTGGCCGGGGTCAGCGGCGTCTACCGCGTGGAGCTGGATGGCTCGGTCGTTCCCGTCCTTGCCGCCGAGTCGCTGGTGGGGCTGGCGTTCGACCCGACCGGCGGCCTGGTGGTCACCTCGAACCATTCCGCGTATCGCGTCGACACTCCCGCCCCTGCCGGGACGTGGTAGCATGGCGGATTCGGGGCCGGCTAGAGGTTCCTTTCCGTGCAGATACCTCCGCGATGGATTGATGTACGCGGCGCCCGCGTGCACAACCTGAAGAACATCGACGTCCGCATACCGCGCGACCGGTTCGTGGTGATCACCGGTCTGTCGGGTTCCGGGAAGTCCTCGCTCGCCTTCGACACCGTATATGCCGAGGGGCAGCGCCGCTACGTGGAATCGCTGTCGGCGTATGCGCGCCAGTTTCTCGAGCAGGTGGAAAAGCCGGACGTCGACCAGATCGACGGCCTCTCGCCGGCCATCTCGATCGAGCAGCGGACGACCGGCTCGAATCCGCGGTCGACCGTCGGCACGGTGACCGAGATCTACGACTATCTCCGTCTGCTCTTCGCCAACATCGGCGTGCCGCACTGTCCGTCGTGCGAACGGGTGGTCAGCTCCCAGTCGGTCGCGCAGATCGTGGACGCAATCATGGCTGGGCCGTCCAACGAGCGCATCAATCTCCTGGCGCCGGTGGTCCGCGGGCGCAAGGGAGAATTCAAGAACGAGCTGGCGGCGCTGCGGGCGCGCGGTTTGCTCAAGGTGCGGATCGACGGGGAGGTTCGGGCGCTCGACGAGACGTTGCAACTGGATCGGCGCAAGAACCACTGGATCGACGCGGTGGTGGACCGGCTCGTCGTGCGCGCGGGCGCGGAGCGGCGGCTGACGCGGTCGATCGAGCTCGCCCTGGCGCTTGCCGACGACGTTGTCACGGTCAACACGCTCGAGGGCGGAGATCGGCTGTATTCGCGCCGTCTTGCCTGCATCCACTGCGGGATCAACATGCCCGAGCTGACCCCGCGCATCTTCTCTTTCAACTCGCCGCACGGCGCCTGCTCGCACTGCCAGGGGTTGGGCTCGGTAGTGGACTTCGACCCCGAACGGGTCGTTCCCGACGGCGCGCGGTCGCTGGCGGAGGGCGCCGTCCACCCCTGGGGATCCGCTGCGGGCCGGCCGTTGCGCGACGCGCTGCGCGCGCTGGCGAAACACCACGACATCGACCTCGACGTGCCCTTCCGGCGCCTACCGCGCAAGAAGCAGGACCTGCTGCTCTACGGACCGGACCGCACTGAAGCCGCCGCGCGGCGCGCCCGGCGCACACGGCGGACCGCCGCGGCGGATCCGTTCGGCCGCGACTTCGAGGGAATCGTGCCGAATCTGCGCCGGCGTTACGCCGCCGGCACGTGGGCGCAACAGGATGAGCTGGAGCCATACCGCTCTCCGCGACTGTGCCGCGAATGCGGCGGGGCGCGGTTGCGGCCCGAGAGCCGGGCGGTACGGGTGCACGACCGCGAGCTCGCCGACTACACCAGCCTGCCGATTACGGAGGCGCGCCGCGTCTTCGAACAGCTGCAGGTCACGGGCCGCGAACGGCTGGTGGCCGACCGGGTGCTGCGCGAGATCCGCGATCGGCTCGCGTTTCTCAGCAACGTCGGTGTCGGGTACCTCTCCCTGGACAGAGGCGCGGCCACGCTCTCGGGCGGGGAGGCGCAGCGGATTCGCCTCGCCACGCAGATCGGCGCGCACCTGACCGGCGTGCTCTACGTGCTCGACGAGCCTTCGATCGGCCTGCACCAGCGGGACAACCGGCTCCTGCTGGGTGCGCTCGGCCGCCTGCGCGACCTCGGCAACACGGTGGTGGTGGTGGAGCACGACGAGGAGACAATCCGCTCGGCCGACTACGTCGTGGACTTGGGGCCGGGCGCCGGCGAGCACGGCGGCCACGTGATCTTTCAGGGGCTGCCGGAGCAGCTGCAGAGCAACGGGAACAACTCGTTGACCGGGCAGTATCTGCGTGCGGAGCGGAGCATTCCGATACCGTCCGCGCGGCGGCCCGTGCTCAAGGGCGCCGTCACCGTTTGCGGCGCGCGCGCCAACAACCTGAAGAACCTCAACGTGCGGTTCCCGCTCGGCCTGCTGATCGCGGTGACCGGCGTCAGCGGCTCGGGCAAGTCGACGCTCGTCAATGACATCCTGTTCCGCACGCTGGCGCGCGAGCTGCATGGGGCGGCCGCCGAGCCGGGGGCTCACGGACGGATCGAGGGCGCCGGCCAAGTGGACAAGGTCATCCAGATTGATCAGGCGCCCATCGGCCGCACCCCGCGTTCCAATCCGGCGACGTATACCGGCGTCTTCACCTTCATCCGGGAGCTGTTCTCCCTGGTGCCCGAGGCGCGTGCGCGGGGCTACCGGCCGGGCCGCTTCTCATTCAACGTGAAGGGCGGACGGTGCGAATCGTGCCAGGGCGGGGGCGTCAAGGCGATCGAGATGCACTTCCTGCCGGATGTGTATGTCACGTGCGAGCAGTGCAAGGGGCGCCGCTACAACCGCGAAACGCTGGAGATTACGTATCGCGGCGCGTCGGTCGGCGACATGCTGAACCTCACGGTCGATCAGGCGATGGAGCTGCTCGAGCACTATCCGCCGATTGCCGCCAAGCTGCGCACGCTGCAGGACGTCGGACTCGGCTACGTCAAGCTCGGGCAGTCCGCGACAACTCTCAGCGGGGGCGAGGCGCAGCGCGTCAAGCTGGCGAAGGAGCTGTCGCGGCGCAGCACCGGCCGCACGCTGTATATCCTCGACGAGCCGACGACCGGTCTCCATTTCGAGGATACACGGCGGCTGCTGGACGTCCTGAACCTGCTCGTCGACCAGGGCAACACGGTGATCGTCATAGAGCATCACCTCGACGTCGTGAAGACGGCCGATCACATCGTCGACCTCGGTCCCGAAGGCGGCAGCGCGGGCGGCGAGATCGTCGCCGAGGGCACGCCGGAACAGGTTGCGGCGATCGACGCATCGCATACGGGACGGTTCCTCCAGCCCGTCCTGCGCGATGCTGGTCATTTCCCATAAAGTGTTGTAAAATCAATCATTACCTTGCCTGAGAACGCGCCAAATACAACGCATATCCAACGCACCGTTCGCAGGCAGGTTTCCTGTTCAGGGATTGGTCTTCACTCCGGGCACAAGGGGACGCTGAGCCTCAAGCCGGCGCCGGCCGATCACGGCATCGTCTTCAGGCGGCTCGACCTGGGCGGCCTGGAAATTCCGGCGCGGGTCGACCGCGTGGCGGGCATTCACTACGCGACCGGTCTGGCGCAGGACAATGCGACGGTAGAGACCGTCGAGCACCTGCTCGCCGCGCTCGTCAGCCTCGGCATCGACAACGTCGTCGTCGAGTTGAATCAGGCCGAGGTGCCCATCATGGACGGCAGCGCGGCGTCGTTCGTGTACCTGGTGCACGAAGCCGGCGTTGCGGCGCTGAAGAAGCCGCGGCGATTCATGAAGGTCGTGCGGCCCATCCAGCTTGCGCGCGGCGGCAAGCGGATCGCCCTGTATCCCGCCGATCATTTCAGCGTGACCTACAGCATCAGCTTCGATCACCCGTTGCTGCGGCATCAGATGCGCACGTTGCGGATGAGCGAAGAGGCATTTGTCGACGAGATCGCGCCGGCGCGCACCTTCGGCTTCCTGCGGGAGGTCGAGATGCTCCGCCAGAAGGGGCTGGCGCTCGGCGGCTCGCTCGACAACGCGGTGGTACTGGGTGAGACGGGCATCCTGAACGCCTCGCTGCGGTTCGAGGACGAGTTCGTCCGGCACAAGATTCTCGACGTCATCGGCGACCTCGCCCTGGTGGGCCATCCGTTGATCGGGCACCTCGTGGCCCACTGCGGTGGGCACGCGCTGCACGCCAGCTTCGCGCGGCGCATCGTCGAGGAGACCGCTGCCTGGCGCCTGGTGGAGTTGCCCGTGGAGCCGCTCGCCGAGCCCGGTCACGAATCGGTGCCCGCCAAGGGCGCGGTGCCAGCCGGCTAGCAGCGATTTTTCGCCCGGCAGCCGTTTCGGATTCCACGCCGCCACCCGCGCCCGATATCGTACGAGCTCCCATGATTGGCCCGCCCGTCGCTCCGGCATCGATGCTCGCCGAGATAGCCCGGCGCGCCGGCACGCCGGTGTACGTTTACAACGCCGCGCGGATCGCGGAGCGCTATGCCGCATTCACGGCGGCGTTCACCGGGTACCCCCACCGCGTGCACTACGCGCTGAAAGCGAATTCGACGCTCGCCGTGGTGCGTTTGGTGCGGGCGCTCGGCGGCGGGGTGGACGCCAATTCCGGCGGGGAGATCGACGTGGCCCTGCGCGCCGGGTTCGCGCCGCGGGACATCGTGTTCACCGGCGTCGGCAAGACCCCGGACGAGCTGGCGCGGGCGGTCGAGCTCGATATTCACACAATCAACGCCGAGAGCCTCGGCGAGATCGAGCGGATCGACCGGCTGGCGGGTGCGCGCGGACAGTGCGCGCGGGTCGCGCTGCGCGTCAATCCGGACGTGGCCGCCGGCGCCCATCCGCATATCTCCACGGGCCGCCTCACGCACAAGTTCGGGGTGCCGATCGCGGCGGCGGCCGGGATCTGCAGGCGCGCGATGACGCTTTCAGGCGTGCGGCTCGCGGGTCTGCACGTGCACATCGGTTCCCAGCTCGCGTCGAGCGCGCCGATCCGTGACGCACTGGTCCCGGTCGTTGCGCTGGCGGCCGACCTGCTGGCGGCGGGATGCCCGCTGCAGCATGTCGATGTCGGCGGCGGGCTCGGCATTTCCTACGACGGCTCGGACGAGCCGAGCGTCACCGAGTACGCGCGCACGGTGATCGACGCGGTGCGGCCCACGGGACTGCAGGTGATTGCCGAGCCCGGCCGCTGGATTGTCGGGCCGGCGGGCGCGCTCGTGGCGAGCGTGGTCGACGTCAAGGAGCGCGAGGGCGGCGGCCGCTTCGTCGTGCTAGACGCCGGCATGAGCGAGCTGCTGCGCCCGGCGCTGTACGGCGCCTTTCACCGCCTGGAGCCGCTGGAGCCCCGGCCGGGCCCGCAGATCGCCTGCGACGTCGTCGGGCCGATCTGCGAGACGAGCGACGTCGTCGGCGCGGAGCGCCTGATGCCGGTTCCGGAGGTGGGCGACTTCATTGCAATTCACGACACCGGGGCGTACGGCGCCGTCATGGCGTCGAATTACAATCGTCATCCGCTGCCGGCCGAGGTGCTGATCGAGCGCGACGGATGGCGGTTCATACGCAGGCGCCAGACGGTGGACGACATGGTCGCGCTGGAGAATTGACCCCGAACTGATGCTGATTGCCCTGGAAGGACTCGACCAGAGCGGGAAGGAAACACAGGCGCGCCTGTTGCGCGACCATCTGCGCGAGGACGGCCGGAAGGCGCGCGTTGCCTCGTTTCCGGACTACGGCACGGCAATCGGCGAGGAAATCGCGCGCGCCCTCCAGGGAGAGCGCGAATACGGGCCGGAGGTGATGCAGCTGCTGTACATCGCCAACCGCTACGAGCGGCGGCCGGATCTCGAGCGCTGGCTCGCGGCCGACATCGCGCTGGTGTGCGACCGGTACGTCGCATCGAGCATCGCGTACGGCGAGGCGCATGGGCTCGAACAGGCCTGGCTGGTCGACATGCAGCGCTTCCTGCCCGCGCCCGACGTGACGATCCTGCTCGATATCGCGCCCGAGACCGCAACGCTCCGCAAGGCCGTGGGGCGCGACCGGTACGAAGCCGATCTCGCGCTGCAGGGGCGCGTCAGGGAAAGCTACCTGCGGCAGGCGGAGCAGCCCGGCTGGCTGCGAGTGGACGGCGAGCAGTCGCCCCCCGATGTTGCCGCGGCGATCGCGGGCGCTGTCGATGCAGTACTCGAGCGGCCGTGAGGCCGAACACCGCGCGCGCTCCCGCCGCGCAGAGCACCCGTGCGCAGGCTTCCAGCGTGGCGCCGGTTGTCATCACGTCGTCGGCCACGACCACGGTCCGGCCGGCCACCGGATATCCCGCGCCGAACCATCCGCCGCCTGACAGCTCGAATGCGCCGCGCACGTTGGAACCCCGCCGGCCGGCGGCCAGCGTGGTTTGCGGCTGCGTGTGGCGCGTACGGCGAAGGATGTCCGCCACCGGCGGCCCCAGGCGAACCGCCAGGTCGCGCGCCTGGTTGAAGCCGCGCTGCCAGCGCCGGCGCGGGTGCAGCGGGACCGGCACCACCACGTCGGCCGCGGCGAGCAGCGGCTGTCCCGCCGCGCGCATCAGCGCAGCCAGCGGCTCGGCCAGCGAGCGCCGCCCCTGATACTTGAAGGCGTGGATGACGGAGCGCAACGCGCCGCGGTACCAACCCGCCGCGCGCCGCCGATCCAGGGGATTGTCGCCGTTGCGCCGCGGGGCGCAGGCGGGGCAGCCGCCTTCCGCCGCGCCCGCGGCAGGCGCGACCGGCAGCGGCAGGCCGCAGCAGTTGCAGAGCGGAGGCGTGATCCGTTGCCAGCAGGCGGGGCACACGACGCCCTGCGTCGGCCGCTCGAGCAGGACATCGCACGCGGCGCAACGCGGCGCCCAGATTACGCACAGGACGCCGTCGGCCAGCCGCCGAGTCCTAGCCGCCGCACTCATGACCGCTGCCGCCGATCAGAGCGGTTCGTGCACCGGAATCCGGGTGGCGCTGCCCCACAGCCTTTCGAGGTCGTAGAAGCGCCGCGTATCCGGGGTGAACACGTGGACCACGAAGTCGAAATAGTCCATGAGCACCCACTCGCCGTGGTCGTAACCCTCGATGTGCGACGGCGTGTCCCGGGACAGGCGGAGCTGGCGCCGAACCTCGTCGACGACGGCGCGTACCTGGCGGTTGGTACGGGCCGAGCAGAGCACGAAGTAGTCGGTGACGCCGTGCGCGTTTTCGAAGAACAGCACGACGACATCGAAGGCCTTCTTATCGTGGGCCGAGCGGACGACGCAGCGTACGCTCTCGGGCAGTGAATCGACCGGCCGTACTGGTTTCACATCTTCAGGCATGCAAACAGCTCGCCGCGCAGGGGGAAGAATACAGGCCGTGTTTCGCGATGTGCCGCGCGACGCCGTCCGGCACGAGCCCGTCTATCGGCTGGCCTCCGGTCATGCGCCGGCGCAGACCCGACGACGAGACGGCCCGCGTGGCGGCATCGACCAGCCAGATCGACACCGGTTCGCCGTCCGCCGGCCGGTTGCCTGCGGCGGCACGCATCCGCGGCCGCAGATCCGAGTGCTCGCGAAGCGTGGCGACGGGGTGGCCCGGTCGTGAGACGACGACGAAATGGCTGCGGTCCAGCAACGCCGGATAGTCATACCAGGACGCAATATCTGCAAACGTGTCGGCGCCGGTAATGAAGAACAGCTGCTCGGGACGATGTCCGTACGCGGCCAGCCGTTCCAGCGTGACGGCGGTGAACGAGGGCCCGCCGTCCCGCAGCTCGATGTCGGAGACCCGCAGGTCGTCGCGTGCGTGCGCCGCCATCGCCGCCATCGCGAAGCGGTGCGCGGCAGGGGCCTGCGGAGCGCCCGCGCGGTGCGGCGGCACACGGGCGGGCACGAGCAGCACGGTGTCGAGGCCGCAGGCGCTGCGCGCGGCGTCGGCGACATCCAGATGGCCGTTGTGGATAGGATCGAAGGTGCCGCCGAGCACGCCGATGCGTCCCTCGAGCTTCACGTCGCCTCCGCCTGCGCGGTATCGCCGTGCGCCCCGTCCGCGGCGGCAAGCTGTCGCCAGACGGCTTCCTGCAGCGCGCCGAGTCCGTCGCCGGTCACCGCCGAAATCGGATACATCGCGACGGATCGGGCTGCAAGCGAACGCTGCAGCGCAGCGAGCCGTGCAGGGTCGTCCAGAACGTCGACCTTGTTGGCCGCGACGATCTGGGGCTTCGCCCCGAGCTGCGCGGTGTCCGGCAGTGCGGGATCGGACGCGCTGCCGGCGTACGATGCCAGCTCCCGGCACACGATTTCGAAGTCTTCGACCGGATCCCGGCCGGTTGCGGAAGATACGTCGATGATATGCACCAGTATCTTCGTCCGCTCGAGGTGGCTGAGAAAGCGGAGGCCAAGGCCGTGCCCGTCGTGGGCCCCTTCGATCAGTCCCGGAACGTCGGCGAGCACGTAGCTTCGTTCATCGTCGAGCCGTACGACGCCTAGGTGGGGGGTAAGCGTCGTGAACGGATAGTCGGCAATCTTGGGACGCGCCGCCGACAGGCGGGAAATCAGCGTCGACTTGCCGACGTTGGGAAAGCCAACCAGGCCGACATCCGCGAGGAGCTTGAGCGAGAGGCGCAGGCGGCAATCCTGACCCGCTCCCCCCGGTTCGGCGCGGCGCGGCGCGCGGTTCGTCGACGTCGCGAAACGTTCATTGCCGCGTCCCCCGCGGCCGCCCCTGGCGACGATCACGCGGCTGTCCGGCGCGGCCAGGTCCGCGAGCCTCACGAGCCGCTCGTCGTCCAGCCGATACACGATCGTTCCGACCGGGACGTCGAGCGTCAGATCAGCACCGGCGCGGCCGGTGCGGCTCGAACCCTCGCCGTGCGCGCCCCGTCTCGCGTTGAATTCGCGATGGAAGCGGTAGTCGACGAGCGTGTTGCGGTGGAGGCTCGCGCGCAGGTGAACGGAGCCGCCGCGCCCGCCGTCACCGCCGTTGGGGCCGCCGCGGGCGACGAATTTCTCGCGGCGAAAGCTCACGCAGCCGCGCCCGCCGTCACCCGCCTTCACGTGGATGTCGACCTGGTCGACGAACATACGCTGCGCTGGTGCACACGCGCGGACTATTGATGCCGGAGGTTACGCGGTATCTGAAGTGGCCGCCTCGGGCGGGTGGATGCTGATGACGCGCCCCCGCGAGCCGTGGTCCTCGAATGCGACGCGGCCGGCGCACTTGGCGAACAGGGTGTTGTCCTTGCCGAGACCGACATTCACACCGGGCCGGAAGCGGCGCCCGCGCTGCCGCACCAGAATGGCTCCGCCCTTGACCAGGTTTCCGTCGAAACGCTTCACGCCGAGCCTCTGGGCCTGACTGTCGCGCCCGTTTCGAGAGCTGCCCTGTCCCTTCTTATGCGCCATGCGATTCGCCTGTTTCGATACCGGTGATGCGGACCCGCGTCAGCTTCGCGCGGTGGCCGGTCGTGCGCCGCATTCCCTTGCGCCGCTTTTTCCGCAGTACACGGATTTTCGGTCCCTGGCTGTCGCCATCCACGACGCCGACGACGCGCGCGCCTTCGACCACTGGCGAGCCGGCGGTGAACCGGCCGTCATCTCCCGCCACGAACAACACATGGTCGAACACGATTGGGTCGCCGGCCGGTGCGGCCAGGTGGTCGACAGACACGACAGCGCCGGGCTCGACCTTCAACTGTCTGCCGCCGCTCTGGATAACTGCGTACACGCTCAAACGTTCCTCCGGCCCAAAGCCTACTATCCCGTGCGTCTGGCTGTAAAGTTGCCCCCCGCGCGCGTCCAGGGGCGCCGTGACGCCGGGGACGCGTCGCGGGCTACTTGAGAAGGATGCGGGTGCCCTTGATGCTCTCGGCGCTCAACGTGCCGAGGAACGAGGGGATCAGCCGGTCCATCAGCTCGAAGTACGAGGACAGCGCCGGCGTATTCCGCGATGCGTCGTACAGGATCTCTTCCCGGTGGCGCTCCGTGTACAACGTCGCGCCGGTGCGTCCGTCGATGAAGATGAACTTCGGGCTGAGGATGTAGCCGCGGCGGTCGCGGTACGCCCGTACCGGCGCCACCTGCCGGCGGCCGAACTCGTCGTAGACCTCGCGCTGGCGGGTCACCATGCCCGACCGCTGGTGCGGCGTGAAATACACCGTGCCCGTGATGATCAGGGGCTGCTGGTGTTCCTCTCCCAGCTCCTGCCAGTAGCTCGCGTTGGCGAAGATGTGCTCCAGCACCTCGAGGTCTTCCTCGGAATAGCCCTCCGAGTCCTCCTCGTCGCCGTTGGCCTGGTCGTTTCCGTTGCCGTTGTCCTCGCCGTCGCCGGCCAGCGTCTCGAACTCCGGCGTGCCCTGCGCCTGGTCCTCCGCGACGCTCGTCAACTCGAGGACGTCGGCGTCGATGACCTGGAATTCCGAGTTGTTCCGGAGCTGGCTGCGCAGGAGCCGCGCGGTTTCCAGGTTGGTGTCGACTTCTTCGCTGCCGCCCGCCACGAAGCCGGCGACCAGGACGCGCTGAAAGTCCGAAACGTCCAGCTTCGGCTCCAGTGGCGTCTCGACCGGTACCTCGTAGTAGTTCGCGCACGCCGTCACGCCGGCGAGCGCAGCCAGCAGCACCGCGCTACGGATCGAGCTCGTTGATGCGGTCATTGATTTCCCTGAAGAGATCGTAGTTCTGCTGGATCATCATGTTGTTCGGTTCAAGGTCCAGCGCACGCTCGTAGGCGTCGCGCGCCTTGTCGAACATCCCCTCGTGCTCGTATGCGATGCCCAGGTTGTTCCACGCCGCCGCATAGGAGCGATCGATCTCGACTGCGCGCTCCCAGCGGTAGATCGCTTCCTGCCACAGGCCGCTGCGGCACACTTCGATGCCGAACTCCACCTGCGCCCGGGCGTCGGAGCGCTCATCCGCCGCCAAGCCGGCCCCGCCGGCCGCCACGAGCGCGCAGACGACAGCGAAAGTACGTATGAACATGCGGTTATTCATCACTATAGCCAGCACCGGATTCGCGCGCAAGACCGCATTTGGCAATGCGGCGCAATCTATAATGGTGCGCACGAGGGGGTCGGGCCGCCGCCGCCGGGAACAGGGCCGCGGCAGGGCGCGACAAGTGTGTCCGCCCCGCCCGCGGGCCCGGAAGGTCTGGAGGGTCGCCGCGTGAATCTCCTCGATGCAGTCGTTCTGACCCAGTTGCTCCGCACCCCGGAAAGCAGACGCATCCTGCAGCCTCGCCGGTCGTCGGAAGGGGTGGCCGATCAGCGCCCGCTGCCTGACCCTGAAGAGCTGTGGAATCGTGTGGGCGCCGCGCGCCAGGCGCTCGGCGCCGCGCTGGATGCGGCGCGGCAGCGGGCAGCGCGCCTGCTGCGCACCGCGACGCAGCGCGGCATCTGCGCGCTGCCGTTCGGCGCGGCGGGCTATCCCGCCCGGCTCGCGGCGATCGCGGATCCGCCGCCCGTGCTCTGGTACCGTGGTGCGGCGGCGGTTCTCGATGCGCCGGCCGTCGCCATTGTCGGATCGCGCGCGGGCTCGCCGTACGCCAGGGAAGTGGCGTTTCGCCTGGCGTCCGACCTGGCGTCGTGCGGCGTCGCGGTGGCAAGTGGACTGGCGCGCGGCGTCGACGCGGCCGCGCACCGGGGCGCACTGTCGGCGGGTGGACCGACCATCGGCGTGCCGGGTTGCGGCATCGACGTCGTCTATCCGCCCGAACACGGCGATCTGTTGCGGGCGGTCGCAGCGGCCGGCGCGGTCGCCGGGGAGCTGGCGCCCGGCGAGCCGCCGCGGGCGT
>JAGWAI010000003.1:0-34146 GCA_021296485.1 Acidobacteriota bacterium | reverse complement strand
GCCCGTTCGGACAGCGGCCGGTTCAGCCGCTCATGAGACTTGAACGATGATGGTAGGGTACGAGAGGAGTTAATGGCTAAATCGATTGTTGTTGTCGAGTCGCCCGCCAAGGCGAGGACGATCAACAAATATCTGGGGCGCGACTTCAAGGTCGTGGCCTCGATGGGGCACGTCCGCGACCTTCCCAAGAGCAAGCTGGGTGTCGATATCGATGCCGGGTTTACGCCCGAGTACGAGGCCATCCCGGCGCGCAAGAAGGTGATCAAGACGCTCCGCGACGCCGCGCGCGGGGCCGGTCACGTCTACATCGCGACAGACCCGGACCGCGAAGGCGAGGCGATCGGCTGGCACCTGGCGCGGGAGCTCGGCAGCGGCAAGCGGCCGGTAAGCCGCCTGATGTTCAACGAGATCACGAAGATCGCGGTACGGGCGGCGCTCGACAACCCCATCGAGATCGACCAGCGCATGGTCGATGCGCAACAGGCGCGCCGCGTGCTCGACCGCCTCGTCGGCTACAAGATCAGTCCGCTGCTATGGGACAAGGTGCGGCGCGGACTGTCGGCCGGGCGCGTCCAATCGGTGGCGCTGAAGCTGGTCTGCGACCGGGAGGAGGAGATCGAGCGGTTTGTTTCCGAGGAGTACTGGTACATCACGGCGCGGCTGGCCGGCAGCCTGCCGCCCGAGTTCGACGCGCGGCTCCTGAAAAAGGCGAAGCGCGCGTTCAAGGTGACCAGCGGCGCCGAGGCGAACGCGGTGGTGGCAGACCTCGAAGCCGCCGACTTCCTGGTCGATTCGGTCGTGACGCGCGAACGGAAGCGGCATGCGCCGCCGCCGTTCATCACGAGCAAGCTCCAGCAGGCCTCGCGGTTCACGGTCAAGCGGACGATGCAGATCGCCCAGCAGCTGTACGAGGGGATCGAGTTGCCGAGCGAGGGCTCGGTCGGCTTGATCACGTACATGCGAACCGATTCCACGCGGGTTTCCGAGCAGTCGCTGGGCGAGGTGCGCCAGCATATCGAAACGGCGTTCGGCGCCGGCTACCTGCCGGCGCAGGCCAACCGCTACCGGCGCCAGAAGGACGCCCAGGATGCGCACGAGGCCATCCGGCCGACCTCCGCCGAGCGCACGCCGGAGAGCGTCCGGGCGCACCTGAGTGCGGAACAGTTTTACCTGTACCGACTGATCTGGAGCCGGTTCGTCGCTTCGCAGATGCTGCCCGCCACGTTCGACGACACGACCGTCGATATCGCGGCCGGCGACTATCTGCTGCGGGCGAAGGGGTCGGTGCCGAAGTTCAACGGCTGGCTGGCCGTGTACGGCGGAGCCAATGGAGAGGCCGCCCCGCCGGCGCCGAAGGCCGCGGGCGGCGAGGACGACGCGGCCGCCAGCATTCTGCCGCCGCTCACGGCGGGTGAGCGACTGACCCGGCGCGCGCTCAAGCCCGAGCAGAAATTCACGCAGCCGCCGCCGCGTTTCAGCGAGGCGACGCTGGTCAAGGAGCTCGAGGAGAACGGCATCGGCCGGCCGAGCACCTATGCCTCGATCATCGGCGTGCTGCAGGTGCGCGAGTACGCCGAGAAGACGGAGGGGCGGTTCAAGCCGACCAGACTCGGCAGGCTCGTTACCAGTCTGCTGACGAAGAGCTTCGACGACATCATCCAGGTGGCGTACACGCGGGAGATGGAGGAACAGCTCGACCGGATCGAGGAAGGCAAGGCCGACTACGAAAGCACCGTAGGCGGCTTCTACCGCACCTTCAGCCTGGACCTGGAAAAGGCCGCCCGTTCGATGCCCGACGTCAAGGCGAAAGGGCTGCCGAGCGACGAGACGTGCGACAAGTGCGGGGCGTCGATGGTCATGAAGGTGGGCAAGTTCGGGATGTTCCTGTCCTGCTCCGCCTATCCCGACTGCCGCAACACGCGCGAGGTCGAGAAGGCCGAGGCGGCCGTATCCGAGGGCGAGGAAAAATGCGATAACTGCGGGCGCCCCATGGTTGTCAAGCGCGGCCGGTTCGGACAATTCCTGGCCTGCACGGGCTACCCGACATGCAAGACGACCCGCAAGCTGATTGCAACGCCGCAGGGGGTCGCCACGGCGCGCGAGGACCGGCAGCTGGACGAGCCATGCCCCAAGTGCGGGAAACCGCTGGTGGTCAAGCATGGCCGCTACGGCGAGTTCACGGCCTGCTCGGACTACAAGGATTGCCGCTATATCAAGCGGGAGAGCACCGGCGTCGCCTGTCCGAGCGACGGCGGCGAAATCGTCGTCCGCAAGTCGCGGCGCGGCGTCTTCTACGGTTGCGCCAACTATCCCAAGTGCGAGTTCACGCTGTGGAACCGGCCGCTCCCCGAAGCGTGTCCGAGCTGCGGCGCCCCGTTTCTCGTCGAGAAAGTCACGAAGCGCCACGGACGCCGGGTGCTGTGCCGCAATGAGGATTGCGACTATGCGCGCAGCGAGGAGCTGGCGGTGCCGGCCGCAAGCTAGCAGCCGGCGGCGGTGATTTCATGATTCGAATCGTGGGCGGCGGGCTCGCCGGCTGCGAGGCGGCGTGGCAGGCCGCCGCGCGCGGAGTCCCCGTCACGCTGCACGAGATGCGGCCGGTCCGGGCGACGGCCGTCCACAAGACCGACCGCCTCGCCGAGCTCGTCTGCAGCAATTCGTTTCGCGGCGCCAAGTTGGAGAACGCCGTCGGCCTGCTCAAGGAGGAGATGCGCCGGCTCGACTCGCTGATCATGCGGGTGGCCGGCGAGACGAGCGTACCGGCCGGCGGGGCGCTGGCGGTCGACCGGGAGCGTTTCGCCGCGGGCGTTACCGGGGCGATCGAACGCAACCCGCGCATTACGGTCGTGCGCGAGGAGGTTTCCCGCATCCCCGCGACCGGCGGCCCGGCGGCGCCGGTCATTCTGGCCACGGGCCCCCTGACGTCCGCCGCGCTGTCGGCCGAGATCGCCGCGCTGGTCGGGCAGGACCACCTCTACTTCTATGACGCGATAAGTCCGATAGTTCTGGCCGAGTCGATCGATCGGTCGAAGGTGTTCCGCGGATCGCGCTGGGACCAGGCGACGGACGGCGACTATCTGAACTGTCCGCTCGACGCGGAGGAGTACCGCGCGTTGCATGAGGCGCTTGTAACCGCGGAGCTGACGGACGTGCACGACTTCGATCGGGCGCGGTTCTTCGAAGGCTGCCTGCCGGTGGAGGTCATGGCCCGGCGCGGGCTCGACACGCTCCGCTTCGGGCCGCTGAAACCGGTCGGGCTGACCGATCCGGCCAGCGGCCGCCGGCCGCACGCCGTCGTGCAGCTGCGGCAGGACAACCTGGCCGCCGAGCACTACAGCCTGGTCGGCTTCCAGACCCAGATCAAGTGGGGTGAGCAACGCCGCGTGCTGCGGATGATTCCCGGCCTGGAACAGGGTGAGTTCGTGCGTTACGGCATGATCCACCGGAACACGTACATCAACGCGCCGACCGTGCTGCGCGAGACATGGCAGACGCGGTCCGATCCCGGACTGCTGATTGCGGGACAGATTTCGGGCGTCGAGGGTTATGTCGAGTCGGCCGCGTCCGGGCTGATGGCCGGCGTCAACGCCGCGGCGCTGGTGCAGGGTCGGCCGCTGATCGCGCCGCCCCGCACGACCGCGATGGGCGCCCTGGCGCATTACGTGTCGCACGCCAATCCGTCCGACTACCAGCCGATGAACGTGGCGTTCGGCCTGCTGCCGTCCCTGGAGCGCCCGCCGCGCAATCGCCGCGAGCGGCGGCAGGCGCTGGCCGAGAGGGCGTTGAATGATTTGGCGGCGTGGTCCGGCGCCCTCGGGTTGCACGATGAGAGAGCAACTGCAGTCCTTTCTTGAGTACATGCGGTACAACCGCAACGCCTCTGTCCACACCGTGAAGGCGTACCGCAGCGATCTTTCGCAACTGCTGGTGTTCCTCGACCAGCGTGCCGCCCCGCGCTCGGCCACACTCTCGGACCTCGATCACCGGAACATCCGGGCGTTCCTGGGCGAGCTGTACCGGCGCGGCGATGCGGGCGCCTCGACCGCGCGGCGGCTGGCGGCCATCCGCTCTTTCGGCCGCTATCTGTGCCGCACCGGACAGTTGGAGCAGGACCCCGGCGCACCGCTACAGGCGCCGCGCGTGGAGCGCAAGATGCCGGCGCACCTTGATGTCGCCGCGATGGAGGAGTTGCTGGCGGCCCCCGACGCCGCCACGCCGCTGGGCCGGCGCGACCGCGCCATCCTGGAGCTGTTCTACGCGACCGGGCTGCGACTGAGCGAGCTGGTCAGCCTCGACCTGGAGCAGGTCAACCTGAGCAATCGGCTGCTGCGCGTGCGCGGCAAGGGCGGCAAGGAGCGGCTGGCGCCGTTCAACCGGACCGCGGCGGATGCAATCAGGCGTTACCTGCCGGATCGCTCCCTGCTGCTGGCGTCATCCCGCGCGGCGTCGCCGGAGGCGCCGGCCAGGGATGCGCTGTTCCTCAACTACCGCGGCGGGCGGCTGTCGGCGCGCAGCGTCGACCGGCTCGTGCGGCGCTACGTCGTCCGGTCGAGCGCGAAGATCGGGATCAGTCCGCACGCGCTGCGGCATTCCTTCGCCACGCACCTGCTGGAGCGGGGCGCCGACCTGCGGTCGATCCAGGAGCTGCTGGGGCACTCCCGCATCAGCACGACGCAGCGCTATACCCACGTGAACGCGGCGCAACTCACGCGCCAGTACAAGAAGTTCCACCCGCGCGCATAATCCGGCGACGGGGTCTCCTAGCGCTTGCCGTGGGTTTGCGGCGCAGCCCCATCGAGCTTGACCTGCCGCGACAGATCCTCGGCCTCCGACTGCAGCGCCTCCCACTGGTTCATCAGGTTGCCGACCTCCCACATAAGGGTCTGGTGCTCGTCGATGCGGGCCCTGGCGCCCGCCGCATCACTGTAGAAGTCGGGCTGCGCGATGTCGGCTTCGATGCCGCGCACGGACTGCTCGCGCTCGCCGATCCGCTGCTCCAGCTCGGCGATCCGTGCGCGCAGGGACTTGAGCCGACGTTCCAGGCGGCGGGTCTCGTTCCGGGGCGTGCGCGGCTTGGCGGCCCGGCCGCGCGCCTCGCGCGCCGCGGGCCTTGACGCCGGCCGCTTCTCGCGGGCGTCCGTTTCCTGCCGTCGGGATTGCTGTTCTCGGCTCCAGCGGAACTCCTCGTAGGTGCCGGGGTACAGGTTCGCGTCGCCGCGGCCGATGTCGAGCACCTTGGTCGCCAGCTTGTCCACGAAGTAGCGATCGTGCGACACGAAGATGAGCGTGCCGCCGTAGTCGGTGAGCGCGTCGAGCAAGACGTTCGTGGAATCGATGTCGAGGTGGTTCGTCGGCTCGTCGAGCAGCAGCGTGTTGGACGGGTGCAGCAGCATGCGCGCCACCGCCAGGCGCGTGCGCTCGCCCCCCGACAGCACGCCGGCGCGCTTGTAGATGTCGTCACCCTCGAACAGGAATCCACCAAGGATGTTGCGAATCGCCGGCACCATGGAAATCGGGGAGCCGGCCGACAGTGTCTCGTAGACGTTGAGCGCGGGATCGAGACGGGCCGCCTCGTCCTGGGCGAAGTAGCGCGCCACGACGCCCGATCCCACCTGCCGTTCGCCGGCGTCCGGTGCTTCCACCCCCGACAGCATCCGCATCAGGGTCGACTTGCCCGAGCCGTTGGGACCGACGAGGGCGATACGGTCGCCGCGCTCGATGTGCACATCCGCGGAGCGGAACACTTCCAGCGGGCCGTACGCCTTTCGCACGCCGCGCAGCTCGAGCACCATGCGCCCGCTGCGGGCGCTGGCCGGGAACTTGAAGTGCACGCGCTTGCGTTCGGGCGGCACCTCGATGGGCGTGATCTTCTCGAGCATCTTGACCCGGCTCTGCACCTGGGCCGCCTTGGTGGCCTGATACCGGAATCGGTCGATGAACGCCTGC
Organism: Acidobacteriota bacterium; assembly: GCA_021296485.1. Lineage (GTDB taxonomy): Bacteria > Acidobacteriota > Vicinamibacteria > Vicinamibacterales > UBA8438 > JAAXGX01. The sequence goes on along the minus strand of JAGWAI010000003.1, from coordinate 28,200 downwards.
ATGCGCGCGATTTCCTCGTCCTGCAGCCGCTTGCGCTCGCGCAGCTTGGCCAGGCGCGCGTCGCGCTCGACCAGGTAGGCGCTGTAGCTGCCCGGGCAGGTGGTGATGCTGCGCAGGCTGATCTCGGCAATCGAGGTAACCACCTTGTCCAGGAAGTAGCGGTCGTGGGAAACGAGCACCACGGCGTACGGGTAGCCGATGAGGAAGTCCTCCAGCCAGTTGCGGGCCTCCAGGTCGAGGTGGTTGGTGGGCTCGTCCATCAGCAGCAGGCGCGGCCGGCGCAGCAGCAGCTTCGCGAGCGCTATGCGCATCTGCCAGCCGCCGGAGAAGTGTTCGGTCGGCCGGCCGAGGTCCGCCTGCTGGAATCCGAGCCCGCGCAGGACGGCGTTCACGCGCGCCTCTACGTCGTAGCCGCCCTGATGCAGGAACGTGTCCTGGAGCTCGCTGTAGCGGGAGAGCAATTGCTGCTGGTCCGGGCCGGGCGCGGCGGCCAGGCGGGCCTCGATTTCCCGCATTTCCGTCTCGATGGCCGCCAGCTCGTCGAACGCGCCGGCCGCTTCCTCGAACAGGGTGCGTCCGGCATGGACAACGCCGTCCTGCGGCAGGTATCCGACGGTGAGATTCGCGGGCCGCACCAGGCGCCCCGTGTCCGGCTCCTCGAGTCCGGCCATCAGCCGCAGCAAGGTCGTCTTGCCGGCGCCGTTCGGGCCGCACAGACCTACCCGATCGCCCGGCTGCACCTGCCAGGTGACTGCGTCAAGCAGCACGCGCGCCCCGAACGCCTTGTGGACGGCGGAGAGTTGAATCATCGCGGAAGCGGCGAGCGCCCGATCGGGAACACGAAGAACCGGCCGACTCTCATTCGTTATCGTTCGTCTAAGCTAGTGAAGGAGATATTCGACGCGGCATGTCATCCATGCAGAAGACCGACGAAGAGCTGGTCCGCAGCGCCGCGCGCGGCGACACGGACGCGTTCAACGAGCTGGTTGCGCGCTGGGAGGTTCCCATCCACGCGTTGGCCTATCGTGTGCTCGGCCGCGACGAGGACGCGCGCGACGTCTGCCAGGAAGCGTTCCTGCGTGCGTTCCGCGGCCTGTCGCGGTTCAAGGGGCAGGCGAAATTCTCGTCGTGGCTCTATCGGATCGCGCTCAACCTGTGCAACGACCGCTTGCGCCGCGAGCGGCGCGTCGGTTTCGTCCAGCCGCAGGACGATTTCGAGTCGACCGACCGCGCGGCCGTCGATCCCATCAACGAGACCGTCGAGGACCTGATTATTCGCCGCGAGCTCGGGCAGGCCGTGTCGAAGGCCATGGCGCACCTGCCGCCGGAACAGCGGACGGTCATCGTTCTCAAGGAATATCACGACCTTACATTTCGGGAGATAGCCGAGCTGGTGGGCTGCCCGCTCAGCACGGTCAAGACTCGGCTGTATCAGGGACTGAGCGTACTGCGGAAACATCTGGAGCGCAACGGCCTGCGGGCGCCGTTGGCCGTTCGCTCGGGCTGATTGTCGGCGCGACCGGCGCGGGAGTAGTCATGGACAAGGTTTCTCCGTGCAGCGGCTTGGACAACGACGCATTCGTCGCATACCTCTACGGCGAGTGCGAGCCGGAAGAACGGGAGACGGTGGAGGCGCATCTGGCGACGTGCAGCCGTTGCGCGGCCGAGGCGGAGTCATTCGGCGCCGTGCGCGGCACGCTGGCGGCGTGGGACGTCCCGCGGCCGTCATCCGGCATTCGCGTGGTGTCCGAGCGCGACGCGCTGCGCGGCCCATGGTGGTCGTTCGCGCTGCGCCCCGCGTGGGGTCTGGCGGCGGCGGCCGGTCTGGTGTTCGGAATCGGGTTGGCGCTCGGCGGCGTCGAGATGCGGGTCGTGGACGGCGGGTTCATCGTCCAGGTCGGATACCCGCTGCCGTCGGAGGACGGGGAATCGTCTGCCGCGGTGGCCGCAGCGGCGCCGGGGCTGGCGATATCCGCCGGTCCGTCCGGCGACGGGGAGCCCTGGCGCGTGGAGCTGGCGCAGCTCGAATCGGAGCTGCGCCGCGATCTGGCGCCGGATGTGGCCGCCGCGCCGGCGGCAGATCGAGAGGTGCTGCTGGAGCAGGTCCGCGGGCTGATATCGCAGAGCGAGCTGCGACAGCAGCAGGAGCGCGCGCTGTGGCTGACCGAGTTCGCCCAGGAGCTCGACATGCAGCGCCGCGCCGACCGGCAGCAGTTTCAACAGGAGCTCGGGGCGCTCGAGGGTTTTGCGGACTATCTCGTGCGGGTCTCGCAGCGTTAGAAGACAGGAGTTGGGAGTCAGGAGCGCATGGCGTGAAACGGCAGTCGCACATCCGCGGAGTTGAGGGCCGCCCACCCGGCGGGACGGACGCCGCTCCGCTGCCGGCGTCGTTCATCATCGCCGCGGCGCTGCTGCTGATCGCCGGTCCGGCGGCGGCGCAGCCCCGGACGGATAGCGGCGTCTCCGATGCCGAGCGGCAGATCCGTCTCATGGAGCAGGCGCTGGAGCAGGCGGTGCGCCGCGGCGTGGACGCGGTGGAGCAGCGCCTGCGCGCGCCGGTTCCCGGCCTGATCTTCTTTGCGGGAACGATTCAGGCGCGCGGTTTCGTGGTGGACGGCTACGGCCTGTTCTTCGACGTCGAATTTCCGGTGGTCCGCCGCAGCATCCTCTGGTCCATCGGCGCGATCGAGCACTTCGACGGCGGCATGGCGCAATCGCTGGCGAACCTGCGGCGGCGCGTGCTGGAGATGCCCGCGGGGCCTGCGCGCGCCGCGCTGGAGCAGGCGCTGCGCGAGCTGGAGCGCCTGACGCGACCGCCGGCGGCGGTGCCGGAGACCGCGGCCGATGCCGAACCGCCGGCCGGCGCACGCGACGAGCGGCCGTTGCCGACGGAGGCAGCGGATCTCGAGGCCTTCTACCACGCGGCGTTGCAGGGCGCGCTGGCGGATGCGCTGGTCGCCTACGGCGGCGCGATGCCGCCGGGTGCGCTTGCCGACGGGGACTGGCTGAGCGTGGCTGCACGGGACGGTCGCGGCCGGCGCGCCGGCGCGCGGCGGACGCTGCAGCTCCGCATTCGCGGCGGACATCTGAGCGCGCTCCGGGACGGCCGGCTGTCGGTCGAGGATACGCGCGACCGCATCGAGGTCCGCTAGCCGTCCCCGCTAGCGCCTGCCGCGGGTTTGGGGCGCAGTCCCATTTATATGGTGATCTACAATCAGCCCATGTTCGGGTCCCGATTGCGCGGGCGCGCGGCGCAACTGGCGTGCGCCGCGACGTTGGTCACGCTGCCGGCCGGGTGCTCGCAGCCGCTCGACGTGCCCGCGACACTCGCCGTGACCGACGTCACGTCCGGGTGGTTGGATACCGGTATCGATGCGCTCGGCCGCACCAAGCTCGTCCCGACCATCTCGTTCCGCCTCGTGAACATCTCCGACGACCCGGTGCGCACGCTTCAGCTCAACGGCGTGTTCCGCCGCTGCGCGCCGCCCGGAACCGACGCCTCGGCGCCCGCGCCGTCGGTGTCACCGGCAGACCTGGAGGCAGGCACGTGCGCCGGTGAGGACCAGGAGTGGGGCAATGCCTTTCTCGGTCGCGCCGTCGGGCGCGAGGGGCTGGAGCCGGGCGCCGCCGCCGGTCCGTTCACGATGGAGTCCGGGCTCGGATATACCGGGGAACAGCCGCGCATAGAGATGCTGCAGCACCGCATGTTCGTGGACGTCAAGGTGGAGCTGTACGTCCGTCACCGGGCCGATCCCTGGACCAGCCTGAGCGAGTACCCGATCGATCGCCAACTGCTCGCGCAGTAGCGGGTGCCTCCCGTGCAACGCCCGCTCCCGTCTTCCGCCGCCGACAGCGCCGCAGCGCAGCTGCCCAGGCGGCTCGGACCCATCGACGGCGCGGCGCTGGTGGTTTCGAACGTCATCGGCAGCGGCATCTTCATCGTGCCGGCATTCGTCGCCCAGGGCGTTCCGGACGCTCGGGGGATGCTCGCGGTATGGCTGGCCGGCGGCCTGCTGGCGTTCGCCGGCGCGATGGCGTACGCGGAGCTGGCGACGCTCAAGCCGCGCGCCGGCGGCGAGTACGTCTACTTGCGCGACGCATTCGGTCCGGTCGCCGGCTTCCTCACCGGATGGACATCCTTCGTCGCCGGATTCTCGGGCGCTATCGCGGCCAGCGCCGTCGGTCTCGCGAGCTACCTCGGCCGCTTCCTGCCGGCCGCGGGCGACACGACGCCGCTCGTTCAGGCGCCGCTCGGCCCGCTGACGCTCACGCTGTCCCCGCAGTCGGTCGTCGCGCTGACGGCCATTGCCGGCTTTTCGGTCGTGCACATCGTCGGAATCGGGCCGGGACGCATCGTCCAGAACGTGCTCGCCGCGCTGAAAGTGCTGGTCCTGGTGGCCTTCGTGGCGTTCGGGTTCACCATCGGCGTCGGGTCGCCGGCGAACTTCGGCGGCGGCGCCGGCATGGTGGCGCCTTCGAGCTGGGTGCTGGCGTTGATCCCCGTGATGTTCAGCTATTCGGGATGGAACGCCGCCGCGTACGTCGCCGGGGAGATACGCGATCCCGGGCGCAACGTGCCCCTCGCGCTGGGCATCGGCACCGTCACCGTGGTGGTGTTGTACCTGCTGTTGAACATGCTGTATATCTACGCGCTGCCGGTCGCCGAGCTGGCAACGGTCGAAGTGCGGGTGGTGGATGCAGCCGCCGAGCGTCTGTTCGGGCCGCTCGTGGCGGCGCCGCTCGCCGCCGCTTCGGTCGTGATGATCGCCGCCAGCATCAGCGCGATGGTGCTGGCCGGCCCGCGCGTGTACTACGCAATGGCCCAGGACGGCCAGTTCTTTTCCAGGCTGGGCCGCATTCATCCACGGTTCCGGACACCGGCGGCCGCCATCATCGCCCAGAGCGCCTGGGCGGGCGTTCTCGTGTTGACCGGGACGTTCGAGCAGCTCGTGTCGTACACCGGATTCGCCGTGGTGCTGTTCGCCGGCGTCGCGGTGACGGCGGTGTTCGTGCTGCGCCGCCGCGCGCCCGATGCGCCGCGTCCGTTCCGGGCCTGGGGCTATCCCGTGGCGCCGTTCGTATTCGCCGCGGCCAGCGCGCTGATGGTCGGCAACGCCATCTGGCGCGACCCCGGCCCGTCCGCGGCCGGTCTGCTCATCATTGCCGCCGGCGTGCCGGTCTATCTCTTCTTCAGCCGGCGCGCCCACCGATCCGAGGGGTAACGCATGTCGCAGAACTTTCACGGCACCACGGTGCTCGCCGTGCGCCACGGCGGCCGGGCCGTCATGGCGGCGGACGGCCAGGTCACGCTGGGGGTCACCATCGTCAAGCAGACCGCCCGCAAGATACGGCGGTTGTACCAGGACCGGATCCTGGCGGGCTTCGCGGGGTCGTCCGCCGACTCGTTCGCCCTGTTTGCGCGCTTCGAGACGAAGCTCGAGCAGTATCGCGGCAACCTCGAGCGGTCCGCGGTAGAGCTGGCCAAGGACTGGCGTACCGACCGTCTGCTGCGCCGGCTGGAAGCGATGCTGATCGTTGTCGACGCCACCTCGACGTTCGTCCTTTCCGGCACCGGCGATCTGATCGAGCCGGACGACGGGATAGTGGCCATCGGCTCCGGCGGGGCGTATGCGGCGGCGGCGGCGAAGGCGCTCTCGCGGCATACCGATCTCGACGCGCGGGCCATCGCCGCGGAGGCGATGAGCATAGCCTCCGACATTTGCATTTACACGAATGCCAGTGTCACGATCGAAGAGTTGTAGGACACCGCCGCGGCGGGTTTCTCCGCCGGCCAGCCATGCCCATCCACTTGCCCGAATCGACCCTTACCAGCGCTGATTCCCTGACGCCGCGGCAGATCGTGGCGGAGCTCGACCGCTACGTGGTGGGGCAGACGCGCGCCAAGCGGGCGGTCGCCATCGCCCTCCGTAACCGCATGCGGCGCCAGAAGCTGTCGCCCGACCTGGCGGAGGAAGTGGCGCCCAAGAACATCCTGATGATTGGACCGACCGGCGTCGGCAAGACGGAGATCGCCCGCCGGCTTGCGCGCCTGGCCCAATCGCCGTTCATCAAGGTCGAAGCCTCCAAGTTCACCGAGGTGGGGTACGTCGGTCGCGACGTCGAGTCGATGGTCCGCGATCTGGTCCAGCTGGCGGTCGACATGGTGCGCGAGCAGCGCACCGTCGAAGTGCGCGCCAAGGCGCGCGAACATGCGGAGGAACGGCTCCTGGACCTGCTGCTGCCGCCCATCCGTCCCGTGCCGGAATCGCCGGATCCGCAACCCGTCGGCGAGTACGCCAAGCGCACGCGCGAGAAGTTCCGGGAGCAGTTGCGCGCCGGTCAGCTCGATGCGCGGGTGGTCGAGGTCGACGCCCGCGACCGGTCGTTTCCATCATTGGAGGTGATCAGCGGCTCGTCCATCGAGGAGATCGACATCAACGTCAAGGAGATGCTGCCCGGGTTGTTCCAGGCCCGTTCGCGCAAGCGCCGGATGAAGGTGCCGGAGGCGCGCGAGTATCTGGAGCAGGAAGAGGAGCAGAAGCTCGTCGACATGGAGAGCGTCGGCCGGACCGCCGTGGAGCGCGTAGAGGAAGCCGGCATCATCTTCATCGACGAGATCGACAAGATCGCGGGTCGCGAGGGCGGGCAGGGTCCGGACGTCAGTCGCGAGGGGGTGCAGCGCGACATTCTGCCGATCGTCGAGGGCACGACGGTCAACACGAAGCACGGCATGGTGCGGACGGACCACATCCTGTTCGTCGCGGCCGGCGCGTTCCACATGTCAAAGCCGTCGGACCTGATTCCGGAGCTGCAGGGGCGTTTCCCGATCCGGGTCGAGCTGGACGCACTGGGAACCGACGAGTTCGTGCGCATCCTCACCGAGCCGCAAGGGGCGCTGGTGACGCAGTACTCCGCGCTGCTGGCGACCGAGGGACTCGAGCTGACGTTCGAGGCCGGCGCCGTGAGGCGGATTGCCGAGTTCGCCACCATGGTCAACGAACGCACGGAAAATATCGGCGCGCGCCGGCTGCACACCATCATGGAGAAGCTGCTCGACGAGGTTTCGTTCAATGCGCCGGATATGACAGCCCGCAGCGTGGTCATCGACAGGGACTACGTCGAACGGATGCTGGTCGACATCGTCAAGAACGAAGACCTCTCCCGATACATTCTGTGACCCGCCACCAGTTCGCCGTCGGACTGTCCGCGCTGATGCTCGCGGCGACGCTGCTGGCCTGCGGCATTCGCGGCCGGCCGCAGGCGCCGCTGATCATCGTGCCGGCGGTCGTCTCGGACCTGGCTGCGGTGCGCCTCGGCAACGAGGTTCATCTCCAATTCACGGTTCCGGAGGCCAACGCCGACGGATCGCGGCCGCCTGACATCAGCCGGGTCGACATCTTTGCCGTCACGACGCTGCCGGAGGAGGGTGGGGTGGCGCCCGTGCTCGACGAGTGGCTCGAATCGGCCGATCCCATCTTCACCTTCGACGTCGTCTTGCCGGTGGAGCCGGAGGCGGGCGAAGAAGCCGAGTCGGAGGCGGGCGCCGCGGACGACGACATCCTGAGCCCGGGCGAATCGGTGATAGTGATCGAGGAATTGACGCCGGATGCCGTCGAACCGGTGCAGATCGAGTCGGACGAGGAAGACGAAGACGAGGACGAGGAGCTCGATGAGGCCGATGCGGCGGCCGACAGCGAAGAGCCGGCGTTGGCCGGGCCGCTCCTCTCGCCGCCGCTGCCGCGTGTGCCGCGCCGCACGTACATAGCCGTTGCGGCCTCGCGGCGAAACCGGCAGAGCGCGGCGGCCACCGCGCCGCCGGTACCGGTGCAGCCGGCTCCGGATCCGCCCGGGCGTCCGGTTCTGACGTACACCGAGACGTCCGTCACAATCGAGTGGTCGGCGCCCGACACGGCGCGGTTGCCGGTTCAGGCGCCGGTGCTGGCGCCGGTAGCCGATGCCCCGCCGGACGTCCCGGCGGCGGATAGCGGCACCGAGGAAAGCGAGCCGCTGGAGACCGAGCCGGCCGAGACCGAGCCGACCGAGACGGAGCCGGTAGAGACCGAGCCGACCGGGACCGAGCCGCTGGACACCGAGCCGGTCGAAACCGAGCCGAACGAGACCGAGCCGGCCGAGACCGAGACCGAGCCGGCCGAGACCGAGCTCACGGCGTTGTCCGCGGTGACGCTGCTCCCGCTGCAGACGCCCACGCGCTATGATGTCTACGACGTGTCGCCGCCGACCGAGGATGCCGGCGAGGAAGGCGGCGAGCCCGACGTCGACGACACCGGGATCCCCGGTCCGCTCAACGACCAACCGCTCAATGCCACCTCGCACACCGGCGTAGAGGCGACGCTGGGCGTCGAGCGCTGCTTCCTCGTGCGGACGGTCGACACGGTGGATCCCATTGACAGGCTGGCGCTCCGGAGCGTGGCGTCGGAGACCACCTGCGTGTTGCTGGAGGACATATTTCCGCCCGCCTCGCCGGCCGGCCTGGTTGCGGTTGCGGGCGGCGGCGCCATCAGCCTCACCTGGACCGCCAATGTGGAAGCGGATGTAACGGGGTACATCATCCTGCGCGGAATTGGCCCGGACGCATCGCTCGAGCCATTGACGCCGGAGCCAATTACGGTGACGAATTATCAGGACACGGCAGTGGAGACGGGGATCAGCTACGTGTACGCGGTCCAGGCGCTCGACGGCGCCGACCCGCCGAACGTCAGCGAGGCCTCCCAGCAGATTACGGAGCTGGCGCCATGATCGAGTCGGCACATCGCATATTCCGGGTGGAGCAGGCGGGCGGCCCGGCGCACGTCATCGAGAGCGGCGGCAACTGGCATCGGCTCGACGGTGAGTTGTACGGCGACTACGCGGCGGGCGCGCGGTTCGACCCCGCCGGACTCCGGCTGCTGGCACCGGTGGAGCCGTCCAAGATCGTGGCGGTCGGCCTGAACTACCGCGACCACGCGGCGGAAATGAACAAGCCGCTACCGCGTGAGCCGCTGATATTCCTGAAGCCCTCGACGGCGGTCATCGGACCCGGCGAAGCGATCACGCTGCCGCCGGGGGTCGGCCGCGTGGACTACGAGTCGGAGCTCGGGATCGTGATCGGCAGGCGCGCGTCGCATGTAGCAGCCGCCGACGCGGCGGCCTATATACTCGGTCTTACCTGCGTCAACGACGTCACCGCACGAGAGCTGCAGCGGCTCGACGTACAGTACACGCGGGCCAAGGGGTTCGATACGTTCGCGCCGCTCGGTCCGGCCGTGGCGGTCGGGGTCGATCCGAAAGCGCTGGATGTGCAGGGCTGGCTCAACGGCGAGCGGCGCCAGGCGTCTAACACGCGCGAGCTGATTTTCGACATCGGTCACTTGGTGAAGTTCGTCACGTCGGTAATGACGCTGCTGCCGGGCGACGTGATTTCCACCGGCACGCCGTCGGGCGTCGGCCCGCTCGCGGCCGGGGATCGCATCGAGATCCGGATCCCCGGAGTGGGTGAGTTGAAGAACGAGGTGGTCGCCGGACTGTCAAGGAGTTTCGCAGGATGAAGCTGTTCATCGACTCGGCGCATGTTCCCGACATCGAGCGTCTGACGCCGCTCGGCATCATTGACGGTGTGACGACAAATCCCTCTCTGCTGTCCAGGGAGCAGGGTGAGCCGGACGCCATTCTCAAGGCCATCTGCAGGCTCGTCGGCGGTCCGGTCAGCGCCGAGGTGGTGTCGACCGAGGCGGACGGCATGGTGCGCGAAGGGCAGCGTCTGGCGGCCATCGACCCGCACATTGTCGTGAAGGTGCCGTTCGGGCGGGCAGGGGTCAGGGCGTGCCGCGCGCTGACCGATCAGGGCATCCGGGTCAACGTCACGCTCGTGTTCTCGCCGGCGCAGGCGCTGCTGGCGGCCAAGGTGGGTGCGGCGTACGTCAGTCCGTTCATCGGTCGGCTCGACGACATTGCAGCCGCCGGCATGGAGCTCGTCAGCCAGATCATGGACATCTACGACAAGCACGAGTTCGCCACGGAGGTGCTGGTGGCGAGCGTCAGGGGACCGATGCACGTCGTCGACGCGGCCGCCATGGGCGCCGACATCTGCACCTGCCCGGCCAAGGTGATCGACGCGCTGTTCGAGCATCCGCTCACCGACATCGGACTGCGCAAGTTCCTGGCCGACTGGGAGCGCGCCCAGGCCGCGAAGGTCTAGCAGCCCCCATCCAACAATGAACGACACACGTCAAGTATTGAAGGACTACGAACGCCGCGCCGAGCTTGGCGGCGGCGAGGCACGGCTGAAACGGCAGCACGCCGCGGGCAAGCTGACGGCGCGCGAACGGATGGAGCTGTTCTTCGACGCCGGCAGCTTCCGGGAAATCGACAAGCTCGTGACCCACCGCTGCCGCGATTTCGGCATGGACGGCGAGCTGATCCCGGGCGACGGCGTCGTGGCGGGACACGGCCGCGTGGACGGCCGGCTCGTCTACGCGTTCGCGCAGGACTTCACCGTTTTCGGGGGGTCGCTCTCCGAGACGAACGCGTCGAAGATCGTCAAGATCATGGACCTGGCGGTGCGCAACGGCGCCCCAATCATCGGATTGAACGACTCGGGCGGCGCGCGGATCCAGGAAGGCGTGCTGTCGCTCGGCGGCTACGCGGACATCTTCCTTCGCAACACGCTGGCTTCGGGCGTGATACCGCAGATCTCGGCGATCATGGGCCCGTGCGCCGGCGGCGCCGTGTACTCTCCGGCGATTACGGACTTCAACGTCATGGTGCGCGAGTCGAGCTACATGTTCGTCACCGGCCCCGACGTGATCCGCACCGTCACCCACGAAGAGGTGTCGAAGGAAGAGCTGGGCGGCGCCATGACCCACAACGAGCGGAGCGGGGTCGCGCATTTCGCCGTGGAGGACGATCGCGAATGCCTTGCGCTGATCCGCACGCTGCTCGGCTACCTGCCGAGCAACAATCTCGATGACGCGCCGCGCGTCGAGACCGCGGACCCCGACAGTCGGGAGGACGAGCGGCTGAACGCGTTGATCCCCGAAGCGCCGAACCAGCCGTACGACATCCTGGATCTGATCCGCTCGGTGGCCGACGACGGGGCATTCCTCGAGGTGCACCGGCACTATGCCCGCAACATCGTCGTCGGGTTCGCGCGGCTCGGCGGGCGGTCGGTCGGCATCGTCGCGAACCAGCCGGCGCACCTGGCCGGCACGCTCGATATCGACGCGTCGGTAAAGGGCGCGCGCTTCGTGCGCTTCTGCGACGCGTTCAACATTCCGCTGGTCACGTTCGAGGACGTGCCCGGATTCCTGCCGGGCACGCAGCAGGAATACGGCGGCATCATCCGCCATGGCGCCAAGCTGCTGTTCGCCTTCGCGGAGGCGACCGTGCCGAAGGTGACCGTCATCACCCGCAAGGCGTACGGCGGCGCGTACTGCGTCATGGCGAGCAAGCACATCCGCACCGACCTGAATCTGGCGTGGCCCACTGCGGAGATTGCGGTGATGGGACCCGACGGCGCCGTGAACATCCTGTACCGCAAGGAGCTGCAGGAAGCCTCCGATCCGGCCGCCGTGCGGGCGGATCGCGTCCGGGAGTTCCGGGAGAAGCTGGCCAACCCGTTCGTGGCCGCCGCGCGGGGATTCATCGACGAGGTGATCGAGCCGAGCACGACCCGGCCGCGGCTGATAGCCGCTCTCCGCAGCCTGGACGGCAAGCGGGACACGAACCCTCCCAAGAAGCATGGCAATATTCCGCTATGAAAGTTCTGGTCGCCAACCGCGGGGAGATTGCCGTCAGGATCATGCGCGCCTGCCGCGAGATGGGCGTGCCGTCCGTCGGCGTGTACTCGCCCAGCGACCGGCTGGCGCCGCATGTGCGCTACGCGGACGAGGCGATCGGACTCGGCGCCGACCGGCCGGCTGAAAGCTACCTCGCCATCGGCAAGCTGATCGACGCCGCGCGCCGCACCGGCGCTGACAGCGTTCACCCGGGCTACGGATTCCTCGCGGAGAACGCGGAGTTCGCCGCCGCCTGCCGCGCGGCGGGGCTGCGCTTCGTCGGACCCTCGGCCGATGTCATCGAGCTGATGGGCGGCAAGACGGCGTCCCGCGCCGCGGCGCAGGCGGCCGGCGTGCCGGTCGTGCCCGGCACCGATGGCCCGCTCGCGGCGGATCTGCCCGACGACGAGGTGCACGGGATGGCCGCGTCCATCGGCTATCCGGTGTTCGTCAAGGCGGTGGCCGGCGGCGGCGGCAAGGGTATGCGCCTCGTCCAGGAGCCGGATGCGCTGCTCGGCGCGGTCCGCGCGGCGCGCTCCGAGGCGGGCACCGCCTTTGGCAACCCCGCGGTCTACCTGGAGCGCTATGTCGCCGTGGCGCGCCATATCGAGGTGCAGCTGCTGGGGGACGAGCACGGCAACGTCGTCCCGTTCGTCGAGCGGGAATGCTCGATTCAGCGCCGCCACCAGAAGGTGATCGAGGAGACGCCGTCGGTGGCCGTGGACACGGACACCCGACGGGCGCTCGGCGAGGCGGCTGCCAATCTCGCGCGCGGCGTGGGCTACGCCAATGCCGGCACGGTCGAATTCCTGCTCGACGACAGCGGCCGGTTCTATTTCCTCGAGATGAACACCCGGCTGCAGGTGGAACATCCGATCACGGAGATGGTTACCGGCGTCGACCTGGTCCGCTGGCAGTTGCGCATCGCACGCGGCGAGCGCCTGGCCCTGGACGCGGAACGCATGCTGACGCCGCGCGGCCACGCGATTGAATGCCGGGTGTACGCCGAGGACCCGGAGGCCGGTTTCGTGCCGTGCCCCGGCCGCATCACGACGCTGCGGACGCCGGACGGGCCGGGCATCAGGGACGACAGCGGCGTCGCGGCGGGCTACGAGGTGCCGCTGTTCTACGACTCGATGCTCTCGAAGCTGGTGGCGTGGGGCGAGAACCGGTCGGAAGCCATCGACCGCATGGCGCGCGCATTGACGGAATACGAAATCGGCGGCGTGCGCACGACGATTCCGCTCTTCCGGTGGATGCTGCGCCACCCCGACTTCCTGGCCGGCCGTTTCGATACCGGATACCTGGACCGCACGCTCGCCGGGCGGCCGCCGACGCCGCTCCAGGCGCCCCCGGCGGAGGCCGAGGAGGTCGCGCTGCTCGTGGCGGCGATACACGCGGTTACACGGGCAGCTTCGGGACGCCCGGCGGCAGCGGCCGGCGCACCGCAATCGTCATGGCGCCAGGCGGCCCGCGCGGCCGGCCTGAGGAGATAGCGCGGGGCATGCCTGTCACCACGATCGAGATTTCGGTGAACGACCGCATCCGCCGCGTGGCTGTCGAGCCGCTGGCGGAGACGCCCGGCCGCTACCGGATCGCCTGGGACGACATCGTGCGCGTCGTCGACGCCCGACGCCTCGACGCGGAGACGTTGTCGCTGGTGCTAGTGGAAGGTGGATCCGGGAGCCATCAGGTGCGCTGCGTGAGCACCGGCCGACCGGACGTGGTCGATGTGCATGTCGGCGGCTCGGTGCTGCGCGCCAGCGTCGATGACGGGCGGACGTGGCTGGGCGGTCAGGCGCCCGGCGGCGCCGCGGCGGCCGGCGGCGGGCAGGTGACGGCGCCGATGCCGGGCAAGATCACCCGCATTCTCGTCCAACCCGGCGACGAGGTCACCGCCGGCCAGGCAGTCGTCGTCGTCGAGGCGATGAAGATGGAGAACGAGTTGGGCGCTCCAGGCACCGGCCGCGTCGCCGACGTGCCCGTATCGGAGGGAGATCCTGTCGATGCGGGCGCGCTGCTGGTTATTATCGAGCAGGGGTCGTAATGCCGGACGAACCCACTGACGAGCCGATCGGAGATCCGACCCCGCAGTCGGACGCCGCGCCGGCGGGTGATCCGCCCGCCGCGGATCCTCCGGAAGCGCAGGTGGCGGAACCCGAGCCGGAGCCGGAGCCGCAATCGGAGTCGGAGCCGGAACCTGGTCCGCGGAGCCGCTGGTCGCGGCTGGCGGCCAGCCTGCCTCGCTATACGCGCCGCGCCGTCCTCGCCGTCTGCGCGCTCGTCGCCGCCGCGCTGGTCTCCTTCGTGACGATCGACCTGGGGCCCGCGGTGCGCGCCCAGGCCGAGCGGGCGGCGTCGGCGCAGCTCGAGCGGCCGGTGCGCATCGGGCGCCTCGGGAGCTACCTGGTGCCGGGCCGCTTCCTCGTCGAGGACCTGGTCATCGACGGCCTGGAGCCCGGCCACGAGCCGTTCCTCGTTACGGAACGCATTGTCGTGACGATGTCGTGGATTGCCCTCCTGGGCGGCGAGATCCTGGTTGACGGCGCGGAAATGCGGAACTGGCGGATGCTGGTGGAGAGCTTTCCGGACGGCCGGCACAGCTTTCCGCCCTTCGCTCCCCAGCGGCCCGACGATGCCGATGCCCCGGCTGTAGTCGACGCCGATGCCGCCGGACCGGCCGCGGAGGAGTCCGAGCGGTTGATCGTGACAACGCTGCGGCATCTGGTCGCCAGCGACGGCGAATTCGTCTTCCGCGACCACGATGCGCCGTGGGACGTCACGGCGCGCAACATCGACCTGACGATCGCCAAGCGGGACCAGTACCGCGGCGATGTCTCGTTCAGCGGAGGCACGATCCAGATCGGCTCGTTCGAGCCGATGACCGCGGACATGGATGCCAGCTACGAGCTCGACGGCGGGCAGGTGGACCTGACCCGCATCAACTTGACCATGGCCGGATTCACCTCGCGGCTGACGGGCGAGGTCGACCTGCTGAACTGGCCCGAGCAGACGTATCGGATCATCGAGTCGGACATCGAGCTGCCGCCGATGAAGGACATCTTCTTTGCCGGCGACAACTTCACCGTCGATGGCCGCGCCTCGTTCACGGGCGCCTGGCACATCTTCGACGGCGGGCACGAGCTCACCGGGCGTTTCCACGGGGCCGACACGACCTTCAATGACCTGGGATTTCCCGGGATTGAAGGTTCGATCGTGTGGGCCCCCGATCGTTTCGAGGTATTCGACGCGCGCTCCGGCTTCTACGGGGGCGACCTCGACTTCGACTACTCGATGAAGCCCCTGGGAAAGACGAAGCCGGGCCTGGCGGCATTCGATGTGCGCTACCGCGACGTGGACCTGGAGCCGCTGCTCGACAAGCTGGCCATATCGGGTGTCCGGCCGGCGGCCCGCATCAGCGGGCGCAATTTGCTGCAGTGGCCGATTGGCAGCTTCGCCGACCGCAACGGAGAGGGGCGGCTGGCGGCCGTTCCAGCCGCAGGCGTGCGCCTGATGACCGCCGCAGCGCCGCGCCCGGCCGCCGCGCGGGCGGCGTATGCAGCCGCGCCGTTCGCGCCGGACGGGGCGCCCTGGTCGTTTCCGGTGGGCGGCGAGGTCACGTATTCGATCACGCCGGAGGGGATTGAGATAGAACCGGGGCGGCTGGCCACGCCAAATACGGAAATCCGGTTTCAAGGATGGACGGCGTACGGCGGCGATTCACGCATTCCGTTCAGCGTGACGAGTGCGGATTGGCAGGAGAGCGACCGGCTGATGGCCGCGGCGCTGACCGCGTTCGGGGTGCCGACGGGCGAGATCGCCGTCGGCGGTCACGGGCGCCTCGACGGCGTGATGCTCGGCACCTTCGCTTCGCCGCGCATCGAGGCGGAGTTCGAAGGACGCGATATCGAGGCGTGGAACGTGTCGTGGGGCGCCGGCCGCGGTACGATCACGGTCGAGAATGCCTATCTCGACGTCATGGGCGGCCGCTTCGAGCGGGACGCCGCGGTCCTTCAGGTCGACGGACGGTTCACGATCGGCAGCCGCGACGACGGCGGGGACGAGATCGATGCCAGCTTCGGTCTGGCGTCGTTTCCGGCCGAACGCGTGCGCCAGGCGTTCGGCCTGAGCGGCTACGACATCAGCGGCGCGCTGAACGGCGAGATACGGCTGTTCGGCCGCTACCGCAGTCCGTACGGCGTGGGGCGGCTGACGCTGCGCGAGCCGGTGGCGTACGGCGAGTCGTTCGAATCGGCAAGCGCCGGCCTGCGATTCGAAGGCACCGGCGTCCGGCTCGACGGGCTGGAGGTGGAGAAGGCGGGCGGCTCGGTGACCGGCGCCGCGTTTATCGGCTGGGACGGGACCTACTCGTTCAACGCGGACGGACGCGGCATAGCCGTCGCCGACATCGACGCTGCGCGATTCGCCGATGCGCCGCTCGGAGGCGTTGCGCAGTTCACGGTGGAGGGCGTCGGCGCATTCGATGATCCGCGCTACGAAGTGCGCGGCCTGGTCCGCGATCTGACCATCGACGGGGAAGAGGTGGGTCAGATATCCGGCCGGCTCGACGTGCGCGGCGGGGTGATGGGCCTGGAGGCGGAAGCGGCCTCGCTGCAGGGCGCGCTGTCCGCCTCCGGACGGGTCGCGCTGGCAACGACGCAATCGGAACTGCTGTTCCGCTTCACGAACACGACGATCGACCCGTACATCCGCGCCTTTCGACCCGAGCTGTCGGACCGGCTCGCCGCCGAGGTGAGCGGCACGCTGGAGGTGACCGGCGTGTTGCGCGACATGGAGCAACTGCAGGTCGTCGCCACCGTCGAGCAGCTGGGTCTCGACATCTACGGCTATTCCGTGCGCAACGCCGGCACGGTGCGTTTCGAGCTGGACCGCAACGTGGTCGGCATCGAGCAGATGCGGCTGGCGGGTGACGGTACGGTGCTGGATCTGGCGGGCGAGATCGGCCTGGGAGACCAGCGCCTGGACCTGAGCCTGAGCGGCGACACCGGTCTCGCGCTGTTCGAGGAGTTCTTTCCGGACGTGCGCAGCTCGGGTAACGCCACGCTCGTTGCGGAGATCGGCGGCACGTTCGACCAGCCGCAGGTAAGCGGGGAGGCCGTGCTGGACGGCGGCCGGCTGCGCCACCTGTCGTTTCCGCACAGTCTCGAGAACATCGAGGGGAACATCGTGTTCGAGCCGGGCGGCATCCGGCTCGACGACCTGAGCGGCGAACTGGGAACGGGGACGCTCCGCTTCGGCGGGCGCGTCGACGTGCAGGGATACGAAGTGGGCGGCATGAACGTCACCGCTGTCGGCACGGGGATGCGACTGCGCTTCCCGGAGGGCATCCGCTCGCTGGTGGACGCCGAGCTGACGCTCGGGGGCGGGCTGGAGGCGCCCGTGCTCTCCGGCGCGGTGAGCGTGCGCGACGCGATCCTGCTGGAGCTGTTCGGTTCGGGCCCGGGTCTGTTCGACGTCGGCGCGGATGAAGCGGTTGCGGCGCCCGATCCCATCGAACCGGCCTTCCCGCTCCAGCTCGACGTCCGGATCAGCGCCCCTTCGAGCCTGCGCATCAGCGACAACGCCGCGCGGGTGGTGTCGAGCGCCGAGCTCACGCTGGGCGGCACGTATACGCGTCCGCTGTTGTTCGGCAACGCCGAGATCGAGAACGGCGAGGTGTTCTTCGAGGGCAATCGCTATCGCGTCACGCGCGGCAGCATCGCGTTCGCCGATCCCACTGAAATCGAACCGGTGTTCGACGTCGAGGCGGAGACCGACGTGCGCACCCCCGGCCAGACGTACCGCGTGACGCTGGGGTTGGCGGGAACGATGGACCGCCTCGAATTCGAGCTCTCGTCCGACCCGCCGCTGCCCGAATTCGAAATCATGTCGCTGCTGCTGGGCAATATCCGGGATCCGCAGGCGGCCGAGTTGCGCACGCTGCGGGCGCAGGACGCGTCTAGGCAGGAGTTGTTCCAGGCCGGCGCCGCGCGGCTGCTGACCACGCCGCTTTCGTCGGGTGTCGGCCGGGTCGTCAGGAATTCGTTCGGCATCGACACCTTCCAGATAACGCCGTCGCTGGTGGATCCGTCGGCGCAGCAGTCGGCCCAACTGCTGCCGACCGCACGCCTGCTCATCGGCAAGCGGATCTCCGAGCGGGCGCACGTGACGCTGTCCCGCACCCTCACCGGCGCCAACCAGCACATCATCGTCGTGCTCGAGTACGACCAGAACGACCGCCTGTCGTGGGTCCTTTCGCAGAACGAAGACCGCACCTACGCTCTCGACTTCCGCGTGAGACACGCATTCTGATGCGCACCGCGGTTCGCCTTCCGTGTGCGCTCCCGCGGCGCTCGCCGTGGCGTGCCATTGCGCTCGGCGTGCTGCTGACCGCGGCCGGCGCCGTCCCCGCGTCGGCGGCGGGGCTCGACGATCTTGTCGGCAAGCCGGTGGTCGATGTCGAACTGGTGAGCGACGGCATCGCGTTGCGCGACGAGGCGATCCTCGAGCTCGTGGAGACCCGCGTCGGCGAGCCGCTCTCGATGCGCCAGGTCCGCGAGAGCGTTACCCATCTGTTCAGCCTCGGCCGCTTCGAAAACGTCGCGGTCGACGGCCGCGTGGGGACCGACGGCGTCGTGCTGCGATATTCCCTGGCGCCGCTGCAGATCATCGAGCGCATCGAGATCGACGGGCGGGCGGGGGTCTCCGCCGCCGCGGTGCGGCGCGCCGTCACCGATGCGCACGGGCCGGTGTTCCGCCCCGATCAGGCGCCGGCGGTGGCCGATACGCTCAGGCGCTTCTACCGCGAGCGCGGCTTCCTCTCGGCGGCCGTGGACACCCGCGTCGAACGCCGCGGCGCCCAGCCGGCGTTGCGGGTGGAGGTGCGCCCGGGGAGCCGCGTGCGGATCGATCGGTTCACCGTCCGCGGCGTCTCGGCCACCATGTATCCGCTGATCCTGGATCGTCTTGGACTCGAACGCGGGATGCCGTACGACGGCCGGGACATCGACCGCCGCCTGCGCGACTACGAAGCGGAGTTGCGCCGCCGCCGCTACTACGAGATCGGTCTGCGGCACGAGATCGAGGTGATGGACGGCGGCGGGCTCGTGCACCTGATTCTCGACGTGCGGCATGGCCCGCAAATCACCGTCGAGTTGGCCGGAGACGAGGTGGTGGACGCGGACCTCGACGTGCTGGTGCCGATCGAGCGGGAAGGCTCCGTCGACGAGGACCTGCTGGAGGACGCCGACCGGCGCATCTCGGGTCTGCTGCAGGACCGCGGCTACCGGGACGCGGTCGTGACGCATGCCCGCGAGGCAGCGGGCGAGGGGTTGTCGCTCGTGTTCACGGTGGAGCAGGGGCGCCCCTACCGGATCGAGCGAATCGCGTTCGCCGGCAACGCCGCCGTCCCCGAGCTGGAGTTGTTGCCGCTGGTGGCGGTGGAGCCGGACTCCCCGCTCGTGATGCGGGATCTCGACGTCAGCGCGGACCTGGTCGCCGAGCATTATCGCCGCCTCGGGTACGCCACGGTGCGGGTCGAGCCGCGCGTCGTGGAGTTGCCGTCGGCCGGCGATGCGCCCGACGCAATCGTCCGCGTGGTCTGCACGATCGACATCGTGGAGGGTCCGCGGGCGACCGTGCAGTCGATAGTGGTCGAAGGCAGCCGGTTCCGCAGCGGCAGCGAACTGGTCGCGACGATGGAATCGGAGGCCGGGGGCGCGTACTTCGCCCGCCAGGTGGCCGCGGACCGCGATCGCATCCACGCGCTGTACCTCGATGCCGGGTACGACCGGGCGGTCGTGACGGTCGAGCCGCGCTTCGACGACAGCCTTACCGCTGTCGATCTGGCGTACCGCATCGTGGAGGGGCCGCAGACCCTCGTCGAGCACATCCTCATAGCCGGCAACGAGACGATCTCGCCGACCAGCATCCGCCGCGAGATCACGTTGGAGGAGGGTGAGCCGCTCGGTCTCTCGGCGGTGGCGGAGACGCGCCGGCGGCTCAATGCGCTCGGGCTGTTCCGCCGCATCGATATCCGGGAGTTCAGTCACGGCCGCCGCGACCGCCGCGATGTCGTGGTGGTCGTCGAGGAGGCTGCCGCCACGCGGCTCGCGTACGGTGGCGGGATCGAGGTGTCGCAGCGCCTGCGGCGCGTCACCGACGCCGGGCGGGGCGTGAGCCAGGCGGTCGAGCAGCTCGAGTTCGCGCCGCGCGGCTTCGTGCAGATTGGCCGCCGCAACCTGTGGGGCAAGAACCGGTCGATCGACCTGTTCACGCGCGTCAGCGTGCGCCGCCAGAACGACCCGGTGCTGCTCGCACCCGCGGAGGCGAACGCCGGATTCGGCTTCAACGAGTACCGCGTCCTCGGCACGTACACCGAGCCGCGGGCGTTCGGGTCGGACCTGGATCTGTTCGTGACCGGATTCGTCGAGGAAGCAATCCGACCCGGATTCGACCTGTTCAGCCGCGGATTCAACGCCGAGACGCGCGGTCAGGTGACGCCTTGGCTGAGCACGAGCGTCGGCTACTCGTGGGGCAAGAACGACACGTCCAACGTGCAGTTGAACCCGGAGGACGTGCCGCTCGTCGATCGGCTCTTCGAGAAGGTGCGGCTGTCGTCCTTCAGCGGCAGTCTGCTCCGCGATACGCGCGACGATGTGGTGGACCCGACCGCCGGGGAGGTATTGAGCATCGACGCGCGGGTGGCGGCGCGCGCCATCGGTTCCGAGGTGGGATTCGCCAAGGCGTTCACGCAGGCATTCATCTACCGGCGGATGCCCGGCATGCGGCGCATCGTCCTCGCCGCCGGCGTGCGCCTCGGGATCGCGGTAGGCTTTCCGCAGGGAGCGGTGGGCTCGAACCCGCTGCTGCCGATCAGCGAGCGGTTCTTCGCGGGCGGCGACACGACCGTGCGCGGCTACGCATTCGACCGGCTCGGCATTCCAGCCGGCCGGCCGGGCGCCACTATTGACGCCGACGGGTTTCCGCAGGGCGGGAACGCCGTCGTCATCCTCAACAGCGAGGTGCGCGTGCCGGTCACGCGCGAACTCGGCGTGGTCGGATTTCTCGACGGCGGTAACGTGTACGATCACATCAGCAACATAAGCCTGGGTCGTATTCGGGGTGGCATCGGCTTCGGCGTCCGCTACCGGTCACCGGTCGGGCCGATCCGTGTCGACCTCGGTTTCAAGCTCGACCGGCAGGAACTCGGCAGTGGTCCGAACCGCGAAAGAGAACGGCTCACCGCGTTGCACATCAGCATCGGACAGGCGTTCTAGCGTCCGCCTGTTCGTCCTCCTCTGCGGATGCATCACGTTCGCCGGCGGTCCCGCGGTCGCGTGGACGGGCCAGGCCGAGGCGCTCGATCAGATCCTGGCGATTGTCGCGGGCCACGTGATCCTGCAGTCGGACGTGCGGGCCTTCGTCGATCTCCAGTTGCCGGCCGCGGACAACGGGGTTGGAGGCGGCTCGCAGGATGATGTGCTGACCTACCTGATCGAGCGCCGTCTCGTGCTCGACGAAGTCGACCGCTACGTCGCCGCCGACCCGCCGCCCGCCGGTGTGGAGCGCCGGATGGCCGCGGTAGCCGAGCGCTTTCCCTCGGAGGCGGCGTTCGAGGCCGCGCTCGCGCGCGTGGGGTTCTCCCGCGACGACCTGCTGCAGGTCTTGCGGGACGACCTGCGGCTGGAAGTGTATCTGGAGAATCGGTTCGGGGCCGTGCCGGCTCCGAGCGAGGAACAGCTCCGCGCGTACTATGACGAGCGCCGCGACGAATTCGTCGAAGGCGGCCGTCCGCTGCCATTCGGAGAGGCGCGTCCGTTTGTGCTGCGCAGCTACGCGGAGGAGCACCGGGCCGCACTGGTCGGCGAGTGGGTCGAGGGACTCGTCCGGCGCGGGCAGGTGAACCGTCTGCCGCCGGCCGGAAATCAACCCTGAAGTGCGCCGGCGCCGGCGAGCGCGAGCAGGATCTCGGTCGCGTTGAAACCAGCGTGGCTGACCATCGGCGCCACGACGCTGCGCCGCAACAGGAACAGCGCCCCCCAGAGCGCTCCCAGCATCGCCGTCACGATCGCGGCGTCCCAGCCCTGGATGTAGTGTCCCAGGCCGAAGGCGGCGCTGAAGACGACGAGACCCACCCAGCCGCCGCCGAGGCGCTGCTCGAAGCGGCGCAGGATGAAGGCTCGCTGCACCTCCTCGCGGATCCCGCCCGCCACGACGGCCACGGCAAGCAGGATCAGGGCGTCGCGGGGCGAGCGGATGAGCGCTTCGATGGGGTTTTCGGGCACGTTGCTGATCCAGGGCCAGAACGTGTGCAGCATGCCCAGGGTGGCCGTCGCCAGCACGACGGCCGCAGGCACGAGCAGCAGTCCGAGTCGCACCTCGCGGAGCTGCGGCCGCGCGCCGAGGAAGGCTGCGGTCGGTTGTTCCCCGTGGCGCCGCAGGCAATAGGCAATCAGACCGATCAACAGGACGGTGTCGGTGAGGGAGAGGGCAACGACGTACGACAGGCTGAGCACGCCGGCGCCCCCGGCGCCTGGCGTGATGCCCACCATTACGAGGCCCGCGGCGACCGCGAGCTGCGTGGGAAAGCCGGAGCAGAGGATGACCTCCACGAGCGCGGCGGTGCGCCCCGGTCCGGGCGGTTGCGGCGCCGGCGCGGGAGCGGGCTGTACTTCCGGTTCGGCCGGTTCTACGGCGACGGTGGGTCGCTCTTTTTCCATGGGCCCGGGGCTGTATCTTCTGCTCTTGTCTTTTTGTGGGCGGCTCGACTAGAGATCGGAATAGTCGTGAATTGGCCCCTGGTATTTTCTGGCAGCAACACTTTACTTCATGGTGGGGTTTCATGTATTTTCGTCGGACACCACTACATGTTGTAGTGGCGAGGGAATCAAGGACTCCATATTGTTGTCTTCTGGCACAAACAAGAGGGAGTTTCCTGCACTGATCCCCTTCAACGATCTGCCTGCGCCGGCTGATTTCCTGGGGCATGCCGTCGTTCCACAGCATGCCCGCATCCCGACGTCGAATTCCTGAGAAAGCCGTTTTCCTAGAGAGGGTGCATGCCTGAAATGAACCCGCCCGAGTCCGCCATGCCGATGTTCCAGTCGTCGACCGAGCCTGTGGTTCCGCGCGCGGCGGGGTTGGAGTTCCCCCGCGTGTTCAGCCGGGCGGGGGTGGACCCCTTCGATGACATCGAATGGGAGACCCGCTCGGCGGTGATCCGCAACGAGCGGGGCGACGTGGTCTTCGAGCAGCGGGACGTCGAGATCCCGAAGGCCTGGTCGCAACAGGCGACCAACATCGTGGTCTCGAAGTATTTCCGCGGCCAGCTCGGGACGCCGGAGCGGGAGCGCAGCGTGAGGCAGTTGATCGGCCGCGTGGTCGACACCATCACGCGCTGGGCCGACGAGCAGCAGTACTTCGCCAGCGCCGAGGATTTGAGCGCGTTCAGCGGCGATCTGAAGCATCTGCTGGTGGAACAGAAGGCGGCGTTCAACAGCCCGGTCTGGTTCAACTGCGGCTTCGAGCCGAAGCCGCAGTGCTCGGCGTGCTTCATCAATGCGGTCGACGACACCATGGACTCGATCCTGACGCTCGCCCGCACCGAGGGCATGCTGTTCAAGTTCGGCTCCGGGACCGGCACCAACCTGTCGCCCATCCGCTCCCAGCGCGAGCCGCTGGCGGGCGGCGGCACCGCGTCGGGTCCGGTGTCGTTCATGAAGGGGTACGACGCGTTCGCCGGCGTGATCAAGTCGGGCGGCAAGACGCGCCGCGCGGCCAAGATGGTCATCCTGAACGCCGAGCACCCGGACATCCTGGACTTCATCAACTGCAAGGTGGATGAGGAGCGCAAGGCGTGGGCGCTCATCGATGCCGGTTACGACGGGTCATTCACCGGCCCGGCGTACTCGTCGGTGTTCTTCCAGAATTCCAACAACAGCGTCCGCGTGCCGGACGTGTTTATGCGCGCGGTGCTGGACGACGGGGAATGGCAGACGCGCGCCGTCAAGGACGGCCGGGTGATGGAAACCCACCGCGCGAAAGATCTCATGCGCGCCATCGCCGAGGGAACGCACGTGTGCGGCGACCCGGGCATGCAGTTCGACACCACGGTCAACGACTGGCACACCTGCCCGAATACCGCGCGGATCAACGCGTCGAACCCGTGTTCGGAGTACATGTTCCTGGATGACTCGGCGTGCAACCTGGCGTCGCTCAACCTGATGCGGTTCATCCCGCCCGACGGCGAGCCGGGCGAATTCGACGTCGCGACGTTCCGCGCCGCCGTGCGCACGCTGATCACGGCACAGGAGATCATCGTCGAGAACGCCAGCTATCCGACCGAGTCGATCGCCCGGAACAGCCGCGACTACCGGCCGCTCGGGCTCGGCTATGCCAACCTGGGATCGCTGCTGATGTCGCGCGGCCTGCCGTACGACAGCGACGAGGGGCGCGACTACGCAGCGGCCATCACCGCCGTCATGACCGGCGAGGCGTACGCCCAGTCGGCGCGGATCTCCCGCGACTGCGGCGGGCCGTTCAGCGGCTACGCGAGCAACGAGGCGCCCTTCATGCGCGTTATGCGCAAGCACCGCGCCGCGATGAAGGACGTGGAGCGCGCAAGCGTCCCCGCGGAACTCTATGCGGCGGCAGGCGAGTCGTGGGACGACGCCGTCGCGCTTGGCGAGGCGCACGGCTTCCGGAATGCTCAGGCCACCGTCCTGGCCCCGACCGGCACCATCGGCTTCATGATGGATTGCGACACCACCGGCGTCGAGCCCGACATCGCGCTCGTGAAATACAAGCGGCTCGTCGGCGACGGCCTGATGAAGATCGTCAACCGCACCGTGCCGGTGGCGCTCGGCCGCCTGGGCTACGACGACAGCCAGGTGAGCGAGATCGTCAACTACATCGACGAACACGACACCATCGAGGGGGCGCCCCATATCCGCCCCGAGCACCTGCCGGTATTCGACTGCGCCTTCAAGCCGGCGCACGGCCAGCGATCCATCCACTACCAGGGGCACCTGAAAATGATCGGGGCGACGCAGCCGTTCATCTCGGGTGCAATCTCGAAGACCATCAACGTGCCGGCGGAGGCGACCGTCGAGGACGTCGAGCAGGCGTACATCGACGCGTGGCGGCTCGGCACGAAGGCGGTGTCGATCTACCGTGACGGCAGCAAGCGGACGCAGCCGCTCAACACGACGCGCGGCGATGCGTCGAAGGAAACCGCGGCGGACCCGGACCGGCCGGTGCGCCGGCGGCTGCCGGACGAGCGGCACGCGATCACCCACAAGTTCGACATCGCCGGACACGAGGGGTACGTCACCGTCGGGCTGTTCGGCGATGGGACGCCGGGAGAGATATTCCTGGTGATGGCGAAGGAGGGTTCGACCATCTCCGGCTTTGCGGACGCATTCGCACAGGCGATCTCCTACTCGCTGCAGTACGGCGTGCCGCTGCAGGTGCTGGTCGACAAGTTCAGCCACGCGCGCTTCGAGCCGGCGGGCATGACGAAGAACCCCGACGTGCGCGTCGCGAAGTCAATCGTCGACTACGTCTTCCGCTGGCTGGCGACGAAATTCCTGTCCAGCGAGGCGCAGTATCACGCCGGCGTCAACATGCCGCCCCCGAACGAGACGAACGGGCACGATGGCGGAGAGCAGTTGAAGCTGAGCGACGCCGCGGAGCAGGACGACACCGGCGGGCAGACGGGCAAGGCGACCGGCGCCGTTCCGTTCGCGATACAGAATGACCAGGACGCGCCGCCCTGCGCGACCTGCGGGTCGATCATGATTCGCAGCGGCGCGTGCTACAAGTGCGTCAACTGCGGGGCGACCAGCGGCTGCGCGTAGGGTCCGCCGGGAGTCGACCGGCTCAGGGGCGCCCGTCCGTGCCCCGTTCCGTGAGGTCGTCGCTCCCGGCGGCGGCGTCTTCGGAACTGTTCCAGCCGAGCCAGGCAAGGGCCACCAGGGCGGCGGAGAAGACCGCCCGCGACACCTGGGGCCACAGCAACAGATCGCCGTAGATGTGCGGGTCGTTGTGCAGGCTGATGGACTGCAGTCCGAGCAGCCCGGCGACGGCGAGCGCCAGGCCGCCGGGTACCGACGCGCGCACGAACAGGGCCGCCAGCGCGAGCGACGCGCCCGCCAGGATGCGCCAGGCGGCAGCCCACCACTCGGGAACGGTGCCGCCGAAAAGGTCGGCCGCGCCGGCGACTATGTCGTGCAGGCCGTAGATCAGCATTCCAATCGCGGCGGCGCTCAGCCCCCCGGCCGCCCGGCTACGCGCGCGCGCGGAGGCCGCACCGAAACCCTGGGATCGACCACATCGACTTGCACCTCGCCCACAAGGTTGCGCTGGGGACCGGCCCGAGCCCTGGGCGGGGGCTCGCCAGCGCAATGGCGCTGGCGGGGGAGGGCTGCCGCGTCTGTATCTGCGCGCGCGGTACGGAGCGGCTTGCCACCGCCGCGGCGGCGCTGGAGAAACGGACCGGCGATGGCGGGCGTGTGCTGGCGATTCAGGCCGACCTCACCGTTCCGGACGACATCGCGCGGCTCGTGCGCCAGGCCACGGACACGTTCGGCCGCCTCGACGTCCTGGTCAACAACGTGGGCCGCGCCGGCGGCGGCGGGTTGCTCGAGGCGACCGACGACGACTGGCGTAGCGCGTTCGACGAAACGCTATACCCGGCCATCCGCGCATCGCGGCTCGCCGTGCCGCACATGCAGCGCGCCGGCGGCGGGGCGATCATCATGATTGCGTCGATCTGGGGGCGCGAATCCGGCGGCCGCATGACCTACAACGCCGTGAAGGCGGCGGAGATCAGCCTCGCCAAGGCGCTGGCGCAGCAGCTTGCCGGCGACAACATCCGGGTGAACAGCGTCGCTCCCGGATCCATTTCCTTCCCGGGCGGCTCCTGGCACCGGCGGCAGCAGGAAGATCCGGACGGCATGGCCGCGTTCGTGCGCGACAACCTGCCATTCGGCCGCTTCGGCCGGGCGGAAGAGGTGGGTAACGTCGTGGCGTTTCTGGCGTCGCCGCGCGCCAGCTGGATCAGCGGCGCGTCTGTCACGGTGGACGGCTGCCAGTCGCGGTCGCTGTTCTGAGCCCGCCCGCGAGCCCCGGCGGCGCTATTGGAGCGCTTCGAAATCCACGCCGCGCGCTTCGAAGGCCGCGGTGAGCAGCCGGCCGGCGTTCACCGCCGCGGGCCAGCCGGCGTAGAACGTCACGTGCAGGACCACTTCGGAGAGTTCCTGCGGGGTGACGCCGTTCTGATCCAGTGCGCGGTCGATGTGCAGGCGCAGCTCGTTGGTGACGTACATCGCCTGGTTGACCGCCACCGTGATGAGACTCCGGTCGCGCTTGGAGAGCAGCGGGCGTTCCCAGATGTCGCCGTAGAGCAGGCTGTTCCTGAGGGCTCCGAGGCGCGGCACCCCGGCATATGCGTCGCTGAGGCCGCCGGGCGTGGTGACCGCTTCCTCCAGCGTCGGCGAGCGCGGCAGATCGCCCAGCGTCAGCCCGCGCTCCTCGAAAGCCGCGGCCGCCGTCAGCGATGCCTGCACGCCCGTCGGCCAGCCGGCATAGAACGTCACGTGGAGGATGATTTCCGAGATCTCCTCCGCCGTCAGGCCGTTTTCGAGCCCGCGCGGAATATGGATCGAAATCTCTTCGCGTGTCAGGGCCTGCAGCACGGCAATCGTGATCAGGCTGCGGTCACGCTTCGACAGGTAGGGCCGCTCCCAGATCTCCCCGTACACCAATGAATCCCGCAGCTCGCGAAGATACGGCGAGCCGGCATACAGATCGGTGAGGGACGGCGTCGACGGCGTTGCTTCCTGGGCCGCGGCGGGCATTTCGGGCTCCGCCGATGTGCATCCGGAGACCGCCGCGAGGCTGACCGTGGCAACGAGGAGAAGGGCGAGAAGTGGTCTGGTCATTCGCATGTCTCCTCGGGGGATATGCTGTGTGGTCCGGGCGCGCCGCGACGGCCTGCCACGGGCAGTCGGGTTGCGGCGCGGCGCTCAGGAGGTCGCCGCGCGGACGGCGGCCCGCCGCTTCCGGTCCGCTTCCTGCTGCAGGCGGCCAGCCACGGTGACCTGGCCGTACTTCTTCGTGAATCGCTCGACGCGGCCCTCGGTGTCGACCAGCTTCTGGCGGCCGGTGAAGAACGGATGGCAGTGCGAGCAGATTTCGAGATGCAGCTCCTGCTTCGTGGATCGCGTGGTCCACGTCGCGCCGCAACCGCACCTGACCTCGACGTCGAAATACTTCGGATGGATCCCCTGCTTCACCGCCTGCTCCTCCTCGCCAACATAAGCTACCCAGTATAGCAGCTACCGCCAGCTTCAGGCCGCGTCCCCGGCCGCGAGCTCGGCCAGTTGCCGCCACAGGCGGTCGGCGCCGTCGCCGTCGGCGCGGC
>JAGWAI010000065.1 GCA_021296485.1 Acidobacteriota bacterium | reverse complement strand
CCGGCCGCCGTCAGCACAACCTCGGAGAGAAAGCGATCGCAAGCTGCCAGGTCTTCGACCACGACCATGATCAGGTAGTCGCTCTCCCCGTGCGTGCGGTGCGCTTCGAGCACCTGCGGAGCGTCGCGCAGCGCGCGCTCGAACGCCCGCCGATTGCGTTCGTTCGTCAGGCTGAAGCGGATGCGAATGAAGACCATGGTCGTCAGGCCGATGGTGTCGAAGCTCACCTTTGCCGTGTAGTGGCGGACCACGCCGTCGCGTTCCAGAGTGTGGACCCGCCGCCCGCACGGCGCGGCGGACAGGCCCACCTTCTCGCCCAGCTCGACAAGCGACAGCCGCGAGTTGTCCGCCAGGTGCCGGATGATTTCCAGGTCGATCTGATCCAGCTTGGAATGCGCCAGATTTCCTCTGAGCGCCGGCAGGCTCGGCCGCGTCCCGGCGGTCGGCCGGAACTGGCGGGCGGGTGATCCCGCCGCGGAGCGGCCCGTATCCGCGTTGAGCGCCTGTTCGAACGACGGTGAAATGAGATTTGCGAACGGAAACCGGATCTTCGTGACCTGCTTGAACGGATCCAGGACGAGCAACGAGCGGCTGACCGCCACGCCGTCCATGCCGTTGAAATCGTCGATCGCCTGTTGAAAGGCCGACAGATCCGGTGTGAGGATGCTGACTACATAGTCCGAGTCGCCGCCGGTGCGGTATCCGCGCACGACGTCGGGACGCGTGCAGACTGCCGATTCGGTCGCCTCGCGGGTCGTCCTGGAGTGGTCGAGCGTGATTTCCACGAAGGCATAGGCGTGCAGGTCGAGCGTCTCGTAGTCGACGATCGAGGTATAGCCGGTAATGATTCCCGCCTGCTCGATGCGGTGGAGGCGCCGCGAGCACTGCGACTCGGACATGTGGATCTGCTTGGCCAGATCCGCGTTCGTGATCCGCGAATTCTCAAACAGCGCCTGCACGATCCGGCAGTCCGTCTCGTCGAATCGAATCGACATGATCCCGGAGATATTACGTACACGACCGACGGGCTGCAAGCGTCAACAATCACCTGTTCACACGCCGCTGGCGCTACAATGCGACTTGCGTCTTCAAGGAGGCAGTGGATGTTGAGCAACAAACGGTTCGGTCTCGTCCTGCTCGCGGTCGTGTTCGGCGCCGGTTTCGTCCTCGGCAATCTGGTCCAGCCGTCCTCGGTGCTGAGCGCGCAATCAAGCGGCACCGTTTACGAGATGCGGACCTACACGTCGGGTCCAGGCAAGCTGAGCGACCTGCAGGCCCGCTTCCGCGACCACACGGTGGGGCTGTTTGAGCGGCACGGCATGAAGAACATCGGCTACTGGGTGCCGACGGACGCGCCGCAGTCCGAGAACACGTTGATCTACGTGCTGGAGTACCCGAGCCGCGACGCCGCCAGGGCAAGCTGGGACGCTTTTCGCGCGGATCCGGATTGGGTGGAAGCGCGCGCAGAGTCGGAGCGGAACGGCCGGCTGGCCATCAACGTCGAGTCGGTTTTCATGACGGCGACCGATTACTCGCCAATCAAGTAGGCATTCCCTGAGAGGTCCGGATGCGCAAGCAGCTGACGTTCGCGGTAGCGTTGTGGGCGGCCGGCGCGGTGCTGGCGGCCGCGCCGGGCGCGGCGCAGGTAGACGACTTCGTGCCGGTGTCCGATGCGGCGCTGCAGGATCCCGATCCTGCAGATTGGCTCAACTGGCGGCGCACGCTCGACGGGTGGGGCCACAGCCCGCTCGACGAGATCGATACGAGCAACGTCGGCGAGCTGCAATTGGCCTGGTCCTGGGGCATCGAGCCGGGCGTGTCACAGACGACGCCGCTGGTCCGCGGCGGCATCATGTACATAGCCAACCCCGGCAACGTCGTGCAGGCGCTCGACGCGGCCACCGGAGACTTCATCTGGGAGTATCGCCGCGAGATGGAGGCGCAGCGGCGGCCGGCCGCGCAGATGCGCAGTCTCGCCATCTATGAGGATCTGATCATCCTGAATACGGCCGACGCGCACATCCTCGGTCTCGATGCGCGCACCGGCGCGGTGCGTTGGGAAACCGACATTGCGCCGGATCAGGACGGGTACGGGTTCACGAGCGGGCCGGTGGTTGCCGACGGCACCGTCGTGGCAGGTCTTACGGACTGCGATCGTTTCCGCGAGGATACCTGCTACATCATCGGCGTGGACGCCCGCACCGGGCGCCTGCTATGGCGCACCTCCACCATCGCCCGGCCGGGCGAGCGCGGCGGCGATACCTGGGGCGACCTGCCGCTGTTGTTCCGGGCCGGCGGCGACGCATGGATTCCCGGCAGCTACGATCCGATCAGCGGCCTCGTCTACTATGGCACCGCCCAGGCCAAACCGTGGACGCGGGACGCGCGCGGCACGGACGGCGACGCGCTCTACAGCAACTCGACGCTTGCACTCGACCCGGAGACCGGCGAGATGCGCTGGTTCTACCAGCACATTCCCGGCGACAGTCACGACATGGACGAGACGTTCGAGCGGATCCTGATCGACTACGACGGCCGGCAGTCGGTGTTCAGCATGGGCAAGCTGGGCATACTGTGGGAGCTCGAGCGCACGACCGGAGAATTTACCCGGGCTGTCGATCTCGGCTACCAGAACCTGGCAGACGTCGACCCCGAGACCGGGCGGTTCGCATACCGCGAGGGGATGGTGTCGGACGTGGGTGAGGAGCTCTACTTCTGTCCGAGCACCGGCGGGTTCAAGAGTCTGCGCGCCATGGCGTATCACCCGGATACCGGCGCGCTGTACGTGCCGCTCAACCTGCAATGCGAGACGGCGGCGTTCGGGCCGGTGGAGCGGCGCGAGGGCGGCGGCGGCACGGGCGGCGTGCGCGACCGGCAGAACCACTTTCACCCGGACGCGCCGGGCCAACTGGGCGAATTCCAGGCGCTGGACATCCGCACGGGCGAGACGCTCTGGAGGCACCGCCTCCAGGTGCCCTACAACACGGCGGCGCTGACCACGGCAGGCGGCCTGGTGTTCGTCGGCGACTGGGAGCGCCACGTCTACGCGTACGATGCGGCGAGTGGGGAGCAGCTCTGGCAGAGCCGCTTGACGACCATGGCGAACGGCTACCCGATCACCTACGCCGTGGACGGCAGGCAGTACGTGGCCTTCGGCGCCGGGGGGCCGCTGGGCGGCTCCAGTTGGACCAGCATCATCCCGGCCGACCTGCTGCCCGACAAGCGCAACCCGCGCGCGGGCAACGGCATCTACGTATTCGCGCTGCCATGAATACTGCAAGCGCCGCCGCACGGGATCGACACGCCGAGATGGCAGCATGGCTTTCCTGACTCGCCGTTCGAAGCGCCGGGAGCCGCAGTACTCCGACGATCTGCGTCTTGCCAACTATCCCCCGCCCTATCCCGACGGCTGGTACCGGCTGCTCAGCTCGAGGTCGCTTCGGCGCGGTCAAGTGCGCTACCTCGAGTGTCTGGGCCGCGCGCTGGTCGTCTGGCGCAGCGAGGACGCGGACGACGTATTCGTGATGTCGGCGTTCTGCCCGCACCTTGGCGGAAATCTCGCGGACGGCCGCGTCTGCAAGGATCGCATCGAGTGTCCCTTTCACGCCTGGCAATTCACGGGCGACGGACGCGCGGCCAGTGCGCCCTATAGCGACACGGTTCCCACCGGCGTAGCGACCGACAGTTTCCCCGTGCAGGAGGTGCACGGGCAGATCTTCATGTATCACCGGGGCGGCGGAGCCCGGCAACAGTCCGGCGAAGAGGTTCCATACCCGGTTCCGCGCATCCCGGAAGTCGATGACGGGACCTTCGTCTTCCGCGGGCACTACGACGCCGGCCGCGCCCGGATGCACATAATCGAGCCTCTCGAGAATGCGGGCGACTCTGCGCACTTCGGATACCTCCATAACCGACTGACAGTGCCCTGGACGAAAATCCCGATTCCCGGCGCGGCGCTCGAATACACGACGCGCCTGGATTTTGACGCCGCCCGGGAGTCCTACAGCATGCCGCTCCTCGTCGAGACCGTGTTCAACCTCTTCGGCCGTCGCATGGAGCCCATCCGGACGAAGACCCGAGTCACGTTCACGGGAGTCGGCAGCATCATGAACCTGAGGATCGAGTTGCCCAAGGTGGGCGTCGTGGAGATCGTCCAGACCTATCTTCCGATCGCGCCGCTTGACCAGCAGGTCGCTTTTCACTGGTTCGCCGAGCGGAGCGTCCCGCGACTTCTGGTCTGGTATGCGGTCGGGGGCTGGATCTCGCAGTGGCGCCACGACGTGCGTATCTGGGAAGGCAAGGGCTTTGCGGCGCCGCCCACGCTTTGCCGGGACGATGGGCCCATGATGCGTCTGCGGCGCTGGTATCGGCAGTTCTTTCCCGAGCTGGCAGGCAGCGGCCGATCGTCCGCGGCTCGGAGCGGCTGCTAGCTGCCGCTCCTCAAGAGGTTGTCCCTGGTAGGCTGCTGAAAAAGTCCGCGTGAGGGGTCAGAAGCGGAACAGCCGCGTCAGCTTCACGACGAACGCCCGGTTCTGCAGGATGGGCCGCGGGTTCAGCGTGTCGCGCTCGTCGGTATAGACGACGAACAGCTCGCTCCCCGGCTGGTATTCCCAGCGGAAGCGGATGTTGCTGCCGAGCGCGTTATCCTCGGAGTTGTACTGCACGAGCGCGGCGACGAACATGCGCGGCGTGAGGGTGTAGGTGATGCGCGTCGCTACCAGCTCCGTCGAGAAGCTGCCCTGCGGCAGGTCGATCCAGTTGAACGACACTGACGGCTCGAGCGTGAGCTGCGGCGTCACACCGACGCGCCCGCGGAAGTAGCTGAGCGTCGTCTTGTCGCCGCCGTAGAACCTGCCGAAGTCGACCGCTACGCCGCCGCTGACGATCTTCTGCTGCGCCAGTGAATAGCCGGCGCGGTAGTTCACGAACGAGTAGCCGCCCACCGGAATCGTCACGTCGTCCGTGATGTCGAACGGCTGCTTGAGGAACTCGTAGTTGTCGGTCGCCACGGCGAACAGCAGGTCGCCGCTCTCGAGCTCGGTGACGAACTGTCCGCGCTGCAGCCGCGTCTCGAGCCGGCCCGCGCCGTCGGTGATGTAGTCGACGCTGCCCTCCCAGGTGAACTTCCGTACCGCGGCGATGCCCTGCGGGCGCGGGCTGAAGCGGAACGACCCGTAGTTGCGCCGGAAGTCGTCGCGGCGCACGAAGCCGATCTCCGGGTTGAAGTTGGCGCCCACGCTCAGCCGGTCCGCGGTGAAGCCCCAGCGGTCGCCGCTGTAGTGCAGCTCCGTGCGATAGCTCATGTCGTCGCCCTGCATCCCCGGCGTCTCGGTCCGCGCGACGTACGTGTTGACGTTCAGGTCGTCGTAGAACGAGAACACGCCGTCGAGGCCGTACACCGCGTTGGCGCCGGCACCCTCCGTCGACACGGAGCGCCGGGTGAAGATGCCGCCGACGCTGCTGCGCCGCAGGACGTCGCGCTTGATGCGCACGACGGTGAAGTTGGTCGCGTCGATGCCGGCGCCGGGCGCCTCGCCTGTCTGCACGTTGAGCAGCCCGATGCTGAACGCGCCGGCCTTGCCGGTGAGCCGCCCGCCGCCGTCGATCGGCACGGTCTCGCCGTCCTCGATGCCGATCTGGCGGCTGAAGAAAAGGATGGGCGCGTCGAGCGCGAACGCCTCGCCGGTGACGAAGAACCGGTTCGGCTCGGGGCGCTGTCCGCCGCCGAAGTCGAAGATGCCCTGCCCCTCCAGAAAGAACTCGCGCTTCTCCGGAAAGAACAGGTTGAACCGCGTCAGGTTGACCTGCTGCTCGTCCACCTCTACCTGTGCGAAGTCGGTGTTGTAGGTCAGGTCGGCTGTCAGGCCCTGCGTGACGCCGATCTTGAGGTCGGCGCCGAACGCGCCGCCGATGTCGTTGGAGAACGGCGCGGCCGCCGCGAAGTCGCTCGTCGCGTCGGCGATGGCGTACGGCTTGAGCTCGATCGGTATCCCCGCGGAGGGCGCCTCGAGGCCCGTCAGCGTCGCCGCGGAGGACACCTTGAACATGCCCATCATGCCGAACGATGCCGGGACCGGCGACAGGAACGACTGCTCGTTCTTCCAGACGGCCCGCCGCTGCATGTTGATGCCCCAGAGCTGCGTCGGGCCGGGCCGGTAGCGCAGCGACTTGAACGGTATGGCGATCTCGACGGTCCAGCCGTCCTCGGAGCGGCTGGTGCGCGCGTCCCAGACGGTGTTCCAGTCGCGGTTCGGGGTCCGCTCGTTGGTCACCGTGGCGTCGAACATCCCGCCCAGCGGGTTGGCGATGAAGATGAAGCCGTTGCGCCGGTCGTAGAAGGTGTCGAGGACAACGGCGAGACTTTCGCTGCCGAACATCCCCGGGCTGTCCCGTTTCATCTCGTTCGCCACGATCCGGTCCGGTTCCGAGAGCCGGCAGCGCGCCGCGATGTACAGCGTGTCTTCGTCGAACAGGACCCACGCCTCGGTCTGCTCCGTCGCAAGCTGGCCGCTGTCCGGTTCCTGCTGGATGAAGTCGGTGATCGGCGGCGCCGCGCGGTACACGGCTTCGTCGAGTCGTCCGTCGAGCTGCAGCGGCGCGTCCAGACGGATGGCCCGCACGGACACGTTGTTGCCGGGGGCGGGTTGGGCGTGCGCCGGCGGCGCTGGCGCGCAGACCAGTATCAGCGCGGAGCCGAGTGCGATTGGGAGCCCAGATCCGCGGGTTTCCGGCATGCGGTGGGGTGCAGACTACCACGGGCCGTCCGCCGCGCCTTTGCAGGTATCATGGATTCGGAGGTACTGCCATGCCGCGACGCATCCGCCGCGCGATGTTCGTTGTTCTCCTGGTCGTCGTCTTCGCGCCGCAGTCACTGCTCGCCCAGGGACTGACCGTCGCGGTTCCCGAGTCGGTCGGCATGTCCTCGGAGCGGCTCGAGCGGCTGACTGCCGCGCTCCAGGGATACGTCGATGAAGGCCGCCTGGCCGGCGCCGTGGCCATCGTGGCCCGGCGCGGGAAGATCGCCTACATGGACGCCGTCGGCTACCGCGACGTCGAGTCGCGTACCCCGATGACCACCGATGCGATATTCCGGATCGCGTCGCAGACGAAGGCGCTGGCCAGCGTAGGCGTAATGCTGCTGCAGGAGGAGGGGCGCCTGCTGATCACCGACCCGGTCGGCAAGTACCTCCCCGAGTTCATGGAAACGACCGTGGCGGAGCCGGACGGCAGCGGCGGCTACAACGTGGTGCCGGCGAAGCGCCCCATCACCATCCGCGACCTGCTGACGCACACCGCCGGCATCAGCTACGGCAACGGTCCGGCGGCCGACAGATGGGCGGAGGCGGGCATCACCGGCTGGTATTTCGCGGACCGGGACGAGCCGGTCGGCGACGTCATGGCGCGGCTGGCCGGGCTGCCGCTCGACGGCCACCCCGGCGAGGCGTGGATCTACGGCTACAACACCGACATCCTGGGCGCGATGATCGAGAAGATCAGCGGCCAGACGCTGGGTGCGTTTCTCGGCGAGCGTCTCTTCGGCCCGCTCGGCATGGACGACACGCACTTCTTCCTGCCGGCAGGGAAGGTCGACCGGCTGGCGACCGTCTATTCGGCGACCGATGGCGGGGGCATCGAGCGCGCTCCGGATCCGGGGCACATGGTGGGTCAGGGGGCGTACGTGGACGGGCCACGCAGGAGCTTCTCCGCCGGCGCGGGTCTGGTGTCCACTGCGAGCGACTACGCCAGGTTCCTGCAGATGATGCTGAACGGCGGCGAGCTCGACGGCGTGCGCGTCCTCTCGCGCAAGACCGTCGAGTCGATGACCGTCGGCCATACGGGCGACATCCCGTTCCGTCCCGGCCAGAGCTTCGGTCTGGGGTTCTCGGTCGTCGAGGATCCGGCGGCGCTCGGCCTGCCCGCGTCGGTGGGGGAATTCGCCTGGGGCGGCGCCTACCATTCGACCTACTGGGTCGACCCGGCGGAGGAGCTGGTCGTGGCCTACATGACGCAGATCATCCCCGCGGGCGACATCGACGACCACGGCAAATTGCGCGCGCTGGTGCACCAGGCGATCATCGATTGACGCGCGGCTTGCCGTCGGAAACGGGGGGACATTGACCAAGCAGGAATTGATAGACAAGCTGAACGAGGACCTCGCCGACGAGCTCGGCGCGATCATCCAATACACGGTGTACAGCGCCCGGGCGACCGGGCCGTATCGGCCGCAGTTATCGCAGTTCTTTCTGGCAGAGGTGGCCGACGAGCAGGCGCACGCGCAGTTCCTGGCCAACAAGATCGTCTCGCTGGGCGGCACCCCGACCACCACGCCGCGCCCGGTGCCGCTGCCCGGCGGCAACCGCGCGATGCTCCAGGAAGTGGTGGAGGCCGAGCGCCGCGCAACGGCCGGCTACGTGCAGCGGGCGAAGGACGCCGAGGCGTACGGCGACAAGGGTCTTGTGGTGCAGATCGAGGATTTCATCCGCGACGAGAGCAGCCACGTCGAGGAGACCGAGCGGATGCTGCGCGACTGGCCGCTGTAAGACCGTAAACCGCAACCGTGAGCACACCTCCGGCAACGCCCCTGCGCCGGATCATCCACA